>NZ_JBJLSI010000025.1:0-79340 GCF_050871945.1 Kineococcus deserti
CTACCCACACACCCACACCACAAAAACACCCACCCCCCCCCCCCCCCCCCCCCCCCCCCCCCCCCCCCCCCCCCCCCCCCCCCCCCCCCCCCCCACGGTGCGTGGGGTCCGTGCGGGTGTGAGCGGGTGCGAGCGGGGGCGAGCGTGGGGTCGACACCGGTGCCCCTCACGGCCTCCCCGGGTCCTGCCACCACCCCGGCCACGCCTGCAGCAGGGCCCGGGTGTCGGGGACGAACGGCCACGCCGGGTCCGCCAGCCGCTCGCGCAGGACGACGGCGTCCTCCCACCACCCGTGGGCGACCTCGCTGGCCTGCAGCACGAGCGGAGTGCCGTCCCACCAGGCCTGGTGGACGAAGGCGAGGTAGTGGGTCGTCTCGTCGCGGTACCAGCGCCTCAGGACGGGCTGCAGGGCGGCGCCGACGCCGAGTTCCTCGCGCAGCTCGCGCCGGGCGGCGGTCAGCGGGTCCTCCCCGGCGGCGACGACACCGCCGGCGAAGCAGTCGTGAGCGCCGGGGTTGACGTCCTTGGTGTCCGTGCGGCGGTGCACGAACACCTTCCCCCGGCCGTCGCGCAGCAGGACGCCGGTGGCGGCGTGCGGCAGGTTGCGTGCACGGACCTCCGCGCGGGACGCACAGCCGGTGACGAGCCCCTCACTGTCCGTCGGGTCGTACAGGTCGACCAGTTCCTCGCCCGTGGCAGTCACGACCGGAAGTGTTGGGGAGGCGGGTCAAGCGTGCGACTCCAGGTGGACGGCCAGGTGTCGCAGACCTGCCCTGAGGAGGACTCGCTGGGCCCTGTGCAAGCCCTAGGGTGACCGCGTGCGAGCCCATCCTCAGCGTCCGCGACCGTCCCGTCGAACCCTGCGCGCGCTGTCCGTCGCCGCGGCGGGGACGGCGGTCCTGCTCGTGGCCGCAGGCTGCAGCTCGGACGAAGAGGAGCCCACGATCGGGACCGGGACGGTCGGCACGGGTGACGTGGAGCAGGTCGTGGACGCTCCCGGCCAGGTCCAGCCGCGGGCCTCGTCGGTCATCGAGGCGCCCGCCGCCGGCACGGTCGCGACCTTGCAGGTCACCGACGGCCAGGACGTCCAGGCCGGGCAGGTGCTCATGACCATCGACTCCCCGGCGGCGGTGCAGGCCCTGGAGACGGCCAGGCAGGCCGACGCGGAGGCCGCGGCGTCGGGGACGTCGCAGTCGTCCTCGGCCCAGAGCCCCGCCCAGCTGGCCGCCCAGCAGCGCCGTGCCCAGCGCGACGCCGAGGCGCGCTTCGCCGAGGCCGAGCAGCAGGCCCAGCAGATCGCCGACCCGGCCGCGAAGGCGGCCGCGCTGGCGGCCGTGCAGTCCTCGCGCACCCAGTACCAGCTGCTGGCCGCGCAGACGCAGGCCCTGGTGGACCAGGTGAACTCGGGGCTGGGCAACCTCGACTCGGCCGTCGAGTCGCTGGGCCAGGCCCAGCGGATCCAGACGCAGGCGGCCGTGCGGGCCGCGCAGGCGACCGTGGACGCCCTGACGGTGACCGCGCCCATCGCGGGGAAGGTGTCGCTGGGCTCGACCGGCGGCGGCGGGTCGTCGCTGCCGGCCGGTGCGGAGTCGCTGCTGTCCGGCAGCGGGGTCCAGCTGCCCCAGGGGGCGCTGTCGGGTGAGGACTCGGGGGCGGCCGGCGCACCGGTGATCGCCCAGGGGGCGGCCGTGACGCAGGGCTCGACACTCGTCAGCGTCATCGACGCCTCCACCTTGAGCCTGACGGCCGACGTCGACGAGACCGACGTGCTGCAGGTGGCCCCGGGCGTCGCGGCCGACGTGACCATCGACGCCGTCGACGGGGCGAGCTACCGCGGCACGGTCACGAGCATCGACCCCACGGCCCAGAGCGGTGGCGGCGGTGCGGTGACGTACACGGTGCGGCTGAGCTACGACGGCGGCACGGCCGCCGACGGGCAGCCCGCGGCGACGCCGCTGCCGGGCATGACGGCCAACGTCTCGCTGGTGGTCGCGAGCGCCCAGGACGTCGTGCAGGTCCCGGCGTCGGCGATCGTGCGGGCGGGCTCGGGCAACGGGTCCCCGGACGCGGACTCGGTCTGGGTGGTCACCGGCGGTGAGGCCCAACGTCGTGAGGTGACCGTGGGGATCCGCGGCACCTCCGCCGTGGAGATCACCGACGGGTTGTCCGACGGTGAGGAGATCGTCACCGACGGGGCCACCGACGTCACCGAGGGGCAGCAGGTCCCGTGACGTCGTCCTCCCGCACGACGCAGCAGGACCACGTACGAGAGCACGAGCAGGAGCCGGCACTGATCCCGTCCCCCGACGTCCCCACCACCGTGCGCACCGCGGCCATCGAGGCCGTCGACGTGACCCGCTCCTACCGCTTCGGCGACACCACCGTCGACGCGCTGCGCGGGGTGAGCTTCACGGTGGACGAAGGGGAGTACGCCGCGATCGTCGGGCCCAGCGGGTCGGGCAAGTCGACGCTCATGCACCTGCTGGGCTGCCTGGACCGCCCCACCTCGGGGGTGCTGCGGGTGGGGGGGCGCGACGTCGCCGACCTGTCCGACGCCGAACTGGCCGACCTGCGCAACCGCGAGATCGGGTTCGTGTTCCAGGCGTTCCAGCTGCTGTCGCGCTCGAGCGCGGTCGACAACGTGGCGCTGCCCCTGCTGTACCGCGGGGTGAAGGCCTCCGAACGCCGCGAACGGGCGGCGGCGGCGCTGAGGGCGGTCAACCTCGGGCACCGGCTCACCCACCGGCCGACGCAGATGTCCGGTGGTGAGCAGCAGCGCGTGGCGATCGCGCGGGCGCTGGTCGGGGAACCGCGGATCCTGCTGGCCGACGAACCCACCGGCAACCTCGACACGAGGAACGGCGCCGAGGTCATGCGCATCCTCGAGGAGCTGAACTCGCAGCGCGGGGTCGCGGTCGTCCTGGTGACCCACGACGACGAGGTCGCCGGCCGCGCCCGCCGACAGGTGCGCGTGCGCGACGGTCTGGTCGAGCGGGACACGAGGAACGAGCGGTGAAAGGTTTCGAGGCCTTCCGGGTGGCGCTGGACGCGCTGCGGGGCAACAGGTTGCGCAGTCTGCTCACGATGCTCGGGGTCATCATCGGGATCGCCGCGGTCATCGTGGTCGTCTCGATCGGTTCGGGTGCGCGCCAGCAGATCGAACAGCAGGTCGAGGGGCTGGGCTCCAACCTCATCCTCGTCGTGCAGGGCGAGCTGGACACCGGCAACCTGGCCTCCAGCGCCGTGTCGACCTCGACCATGCAGCTGGACGACGAGGAGGTCCTGACCGACGTCGTCGGTGACCCGGAGGCGGTGACGGCCCGGATCTCCTCGGGAGCCCCGGTGCGCGCGGAGTCGCGCGAGCAGTTCACGACGATCCAGGGCGCCGACCAGAACCTGCCCAACGTGCTGAACCGGCCGGTCGCCGAAGGGCAGTACTTCACCTCCGTCGACGTCGACTCGCGCCGGCGGGTGGCGGTGCTGGGGTCGCTGACGGCCGACCGCCTGTTCCCCGGGGCGGACCCGGTGGGCCGGCAGATCACCATCTCGGGCACCCGGTTCGAGGTGATCGGGGTGCTGGCGGAGCGGGGCGAGAGCTTCGGGGTCACCCAGGACAACGAGATCCACGTCCCGATCACCACGGCTCAGCGGTTGTTCGGCATCGAGCGGGTGGACGCCTTCGCGGTCAAGGCGCCCTCGGCGGACTCGGTCCCGGACCTGTCCGAGCAGCTGTGGCGGGCCATGAAGGCCGAGCACCCCGACCAGACGTACTCGGCGGTCACCCAGACCCAGGTGCTGGGGGTGGTCGGGCAGATCCTCGGCCTGCTGACGGCCGTGCTGGCCGCCATCGCCGGGATCTCGCTGCTCGTCGGCGGCGTGGGGGTCTCGAACATCATGCTCGTCTCGGTGCGCGAGCGGACCCGGGAGATCGGCCTGCGCAAGGCCCTCGGCGCCCGCCAGCGCGACGTGCTGGTGCAGTTCCTGGTCGAGGCGGTGCTGCTGACCAGCGTCGGCGGGGTCATCGGGATCGTCGTGGGAGTGGTCGGCTCGATCGTGGTCGACCAGGTGTCCCCGCTGCCGGCGGTCATCGAGTGGTGGAGCCCCGTCGTGGCCTTCGCGGTGTCCGCGGCGGTCGGGATCTTCTTCGGCGTCTTCCCCGCGCGGCGGGCCGGCAAGCTCGATCCGGTGGTGGCACTGCGGACCGAGTGAGGGCCGGGACGTAGGGTCGTCGCGTGGACGGGAAGCGGCGCGCCGGCGCCTGGACGCAGGCCAGACGCCAGTGCCGCGCGCAGGCTCCACGACGGAGTCGCAGCGCGGCGCCGCAGGGGGGCGCCGGCCCGGGCGCCGTGACGAGTGAGCAGGTGTGGACATGACGGTGCGGCGCGTGGTCGGGATCGAGACGGAGTACGGCATCTCCGTGCCGGGTGACCCGGGCGCCAACCCGATGCTGCTGTCGGCGCAGGTCGTCAACGCCTACGCCACCTCCAGCACCGGCGGCCGCCCCCGGCCGCGCTGGGACTACGAGGACGAGGCCCCGCTGCGCGACGCGCGCGGGTTCGAGCTCGACCGCGCCGCCGCCCACCCCTCGCAGCTGACCGACGCGCGTCCGGACGGGACGCGGCGCGCGGCGCCGAACGCCTCGGACGTGGTGACCGCCGAGTCCGAGGACCCGACGATGGCCAACGTCATCCTCACCAACGGGGCACGCTTCTACGTCGACCACGCCCACCCGGAGTACTCCTCCCCGGAGGTCCTCACCCCCCGCGACGCGGTGAAGTGGGACCGGGCCGGGGAGCTGATCCTGCTGGAGTCGCTGCGCCGGGTGGCCGCCACCCCGGGCCTGACGCCGGTGACGATCTACAAGAACAACACCGACGGCAAGGGCGCCTCCTACGGCACCCACGAGAACTACCTGATGAACCGGTCGACGGCCTTCGGCGACGTCGTGCGGCACCTCACCCCGTTCTTCGTCTCCCGGCAGGTCTTCGCCGGGGCCGGCCGCGTCGGGCTGGGGCAGGACTCGGCCGCGTCGGGGTTCCAGATCAGCCAGCGCGCGGACTTCTTCGAGGTCGAGGTGGGGCTGGAGACCACCATGAAGCGGCCGATCATCAACACCCGCGACGAACCGCACGCGACGGTGGAGAAGTACCGGCGCCTGCACGTCATCGTCGGCGACGCGACGATGTGCGAGGTCGCGACCCTGCTGAAGGTGGGCACCACGTCCCTGGTGCTGTCGATGCTCGAGGCCGGGGTGCTCGAGGGCGGTCCGGCGGGGGACCTGCTGCTGTCCGAACCGGTCCGCGCGCTGCACGACGTCTCCCACGACCCGGGGCTGAGGCAGCTGGTGCGGCTGCGCGACGGCCGCCGGCTGACCGCGGTGCAGCTGCAGTGGGCCTACCTGGAGGCCGCGCAGGCCTTCGTGGCCGACCGGTACGGCGCCGACGTCGACGCCGACACCGCCGAGGTGCTGGCGCGCTGGGAGCAGGTGCTGACGAAGCTGGAGACCGACGTGTTCTCCGCCGCCCGCGAGGTCGACTGGATCGCCAAGCTGCGCCTGCTGGAGGGCTACCGCTCCCGCGACGGCCTGGACTGGGACCACGCCCGGCTGCAGGCCGTGGACCTGCAGTGGTCCGACGTGCGGCCGGAGAAGGGGCTGTACCTCAAGCTCGCCGAACGCGGCCAGGTCGAGCGCCTGGTGCCGCAGGACGAGGTGCGCCACGCCGTCGAGCACCCGCCGGTCGACACCCGGGCCTACTTCCGCGGGGAGTGCCTGGCCCGGTACGGCCCGCGGGTGGCCGCCGCCAGCTGGGACTCGGTGATCTTCGACGTCGCCGGCCGCGGGGCGCTGCAACGGGTGCCGACCCTGGAGCCGCTGCGGGGCACCCGCGAGCACGTCGGGGCCCTGCTGGACCGGTGCGAGACGGCCGAGGACCTGGTCGCCGCCCTCACGAGCTGACCCCGGTCACCTGCTGCGCCGCGGGTGACGCGCGGCGCAAACCCGCTCACGACTCGCGTGACGGGGTTAGTGTCGGGGACGAACCGGGCCGTGCGGTCCGGTCCGACCGAGCCGTCAGGGGGAGCCAGCCATGCCTGGACAGGAGCAGCAGCGCCCGAGCCGCCGCGAGGACGAGGTCGAGGAGACCCCGGTCGTCCCCGCCCAGGGCAACGCCAAGGCAGCCGAGACCGACGCCGACGTCGACGCCCTGCTCGACGAGATCGACGAGGTGCTCGAGTCCAACTCCGAGGAGTTCGTCAGGGGCTTCGTCCAGAAGGGCGGCGAGTAGCCACCCGCGTCCCTCCCGGCTCTCCCGGCACGCGCCGGGGGCGCCGGGTAGGGTCCCAGGGGTGAACCACTCCACCGATCACTCAGGACGTCTTCCCGCGCCGTTCCTGCGGCCTGGTTCGTCGTCCTTCACCGATTTCGTGCGTGAGTACGCGCCCGAGGTGCTGCCCGCCTCGCGCACGTTGCCCGCCGGGGGCCTGCCGGGCGGCGGGCCGGGGGCGGGGGAGCCGCCGCACGCGACGACGATCGTGGCACTGGTGTTCGCCGACGGCGTGGTCATGGCCGGGGACCGCCGCGCGACCGCCGGCCCGATGATCGCCCAGCGCGACATCCAGAAGGTGTTCCAGACCGACGAGCACTCCTGCGCCGGCATCGCCGGCACCGCCGGCCTCGCCGTGGAGATGATCCGGCTGTTCCAGGTCGAGCTGGAGCACTTCGAGAAGCTCGAGGGCGCGCTGATGTCCTTCGAGGGCAAGGCCAACCGCCTGTCGACGATGATCCGCGGCAACCTGGGGATGGCCATGCAGGGCCTGGCCGTCGTCCCGCTGTTCGCCGGCTACGACCTCGACGCCGGCCGCGGCCGCATCGTCGGCTACGACATCACCGGCGGCCGTTCGGAGGAGCACGACCACCACACCGTCGGCTCGGGGTCGATCTTCGCCCGCGGGGCGCTGAAGAAGCTGTACCGCCCGGGCATGAGCGAGGCCGAGACCGTGCGCGTGGCGATCGAGGCGCTGTGGGACGCCGCCGACGACGACTCCGCCACGGGCGGGCCGGACCTGCTGCGCAAGATCTGGCCGGTCGTCGGGGTGGTCACCGCCGACGGGTACCGGCGGGTGCCGGACGCGGAGCTGGAACCGGTCGTCGAGGCCGTCGTGGAAGGCCGTCGCGGCAACCCGGGCGGCAACCCCGGGATCACTGGGGGGAACTGAGCCATGAGCATGCCGTTCTACGTCTCGCCCGAGCAGCTGATGAAGGACAAGGCGGACTACGCGCGCAAGGGCATCGCCCGCGGTCGCGCCGTGGTCGTCGTGGCCTTCGCCGACGGGATCGTCTTCGTCTCGGAGAACCCCTCCCGCGCCCTGCACAAGATCTCCGAGATCTACGACCGCGTCGCCTTCGCGGCGGTCGGCAAGTACAACGAGTTCGAGAACCTGCGGGTGGCCGGTGTGCGGTACGCCGACGTGCGCGGGTACTCCTACGACCGCAGCGACGTGACCGCCCGCGGCCTGGCCAACGCCTACGCCCAGACCCTGGGGGCCATCTTCACGACCGAGTCCAAGCCCTACGAGGTCGAGATCGTCGTGGCCGAGGTCGGCACCAGTCCCGAGACCGACCAGATCTACCGGCTCACCTACGACGGGTCGGTCGCCGACGAGCACGGCTACGTCGCGATGGGCGGGTCGGCCGACCAGATCGCCGCCAAGCTGGGGGAGCGCTGGCACGCCGGCCTGTCGCTGGCCGAGGCGCTGCAGCTGGCGGTGGAGGCCCTCGGATCCGACGCCGCCGCCGAGGCCGCGGGTTCCGGTCCCCGGCCCATCGCCCCCGACCAGCTCGAGGTCGCGGTCCTGGACCGGACCCGCGACCGGCGGACGTTCCGCCGCCTGTCGGGTCCCACGCTCGCCGGTCTGATGTCGTCAGGAGCGTGACGCCGCGCGTTTCACTGCGCCCCACGGCGCACGAGTGCCTAAGGTGGTGCAATGGATCGCCGGATCTTCGGGCTGGAAACCGAGTTCGGCGTCACCTGTGCTTTCGAGGGGCAGCGCAAGCTGTCCCCGGACGAGGTGGCCCGGTACTTGTTCCGCAAGGTCGTGTCGTGGGGCCGTTCGAGCAACGTGTTCCTCAAGAACGGGGCACGGCTCTACCTCGACGTGGGCTCGCACCCCGAGTACGCCTCACCCGAGTGCGACGACGTGCGTCAGCTCGTCGTGCACGACCGCGCCGGTGAGCGGACCCTGGAGGGCCTGCTGACCGACGCGGAGCGTCGGCTGGAGGAGGAGGGCATCGCCGGGGAGGTGTTCCTCTTCAAGAACAACACCGACTCGGCGGGGAACTCCTACGGCTGCCACGAGAACTACCTGGTGTCGCGGCACGGGGAGTTCGGGCGGCTGTCGGACGTGCTCATCCCGTTCCTGGTCTCGCGCCAGCTCATCGTGGGCGCGGGCAAGGTGGTGCAGACCCCGCGCGGTGCGGTGTTCTCGCTGTCGCAGCGGGCCGACCACATCTGGGAGGGCGTCTCCAGCGCCACCACGCGCAGCCGGCCGATCATCAACACCCGCGACGAACCGCACGCCGACGCCGAGCGGTACCGGCGGCTGCACGTCATCGTCGGGGACTCCAACATGTCCGAGACGACCACGATGCTGAAGCTGGGCGCCACCGACCTGGTCCTGCGGATGGTCGAGGAGGGCGTGCAGCTGCGCGAGATGACGATGGAGAACCCGATCCGGGCCATCCGCGAGATCAGCCACGACCTGACCGGCCGCAAGCCGGTGCGGCTGGCCAACGGCCGGGAGGCCAGCGCGCTGGAGATCCAGGGCGAGTACCTGGAGAAGGCCAAGGAGTTCGTCGAGCACCGCGGTCTGCAGACCCCGACGGTCAAGCGGGTGCTGGACCTGTGGGAACGGGCGTTGCGGGCCGTGGAGACGCAGGACTTCTCGCTGGTCGACAAGGAGGTCGACTGGGTCATCAAGAAGAAGCTGCTGGACCGCTACATGGCCAAGCACGACCTGCCGCTGACGTCCCCGCGGATCGCCCGGCTCGACCTGGCCTACCACGACATCCACCGCCGGCGCGGGCTGCACTACATGCTGGCCGAGCGGGGGATGGCCGACCGCGTCTGCTCGGACATCGAGGTGTTCGAGGCGCTGAGCGTGCCGCCGCAGACCACCCGCGCCAAGCTGCGGGGTGACTTCGTGCGGGCCGCGCAGGAGAAGCGGCGCGACTTCACCGTCGACTGGGTGCACCTCAAGCTCAACGACCAGGCGCAGCGGACGGTGCTGTGCAAGGACCCGTTCCGGGCCGTCGACGAGCGGGTGGAACGCCTCATCGACAGCATGTAGCCGCCTGCACGGCGCGCGCACAGACTGCGCGGTTAGGGTGAAGTCAGGTCGACCCCGGCCGATCAGTACCGATCAGTGAGGACCTCCGTGCGCCGCCGTACCGCCGTCCTGTCCGCCGCCTCCGCCCTGGCGGTGTCCCTGTTGCTCGGCGCCTGCGCGTCCGAGGGGGACACCCCCAGCGCGTCCGAGCAGAGCGCGTCGGCGTCCGCGTCGGCCAACGCGATCGAGCCGGCGGTCACCGACGACGCGCTGCCCGTGATCGTGGAGGGTGAGGTGAACCCGACGGTCAAGCCGACGGTGACCTTCACCCCGCCGTTGTCGGTGACCGAGACCTCCCGCAAGGTCGTCGCGGCCGGCACGGGGCAGGAGATCGAGAGCACCGACGAGGTCCAGTTCGCCTACACCCTGTACGCCGGGTCGACGGGCGTGGAGCTGGACAGCAGCTACGGCGGCACCGACGCCCGGTTCGAGCTGGCGAACATCACGATGGGGCTGGCCCGCGGGTTCGTGGGCGCCCACGTCGGCGACCGGCTCGTCGTGGCCATCGCTCCCGAGGACGGTTTCGGCGACCAGGTCTCGACGTTCAACCAGGAGGGGGTCGACGCCACGACGACCATCGTCATGGTCGCCGACGTCGTGCGGGTCATCGGCGACCGCGCCGAGGGCACCGAGGTCACGCCGCCGGCGAACCTGCCGGCCGTCACCTACGACGAGAACGGCGTGCCGACCGGGTTCACGGTCTCGGACCCGACCCCGCCGGCGGACACGGTCGTGCAGCCCCTCATCCAGGGCAGCGGCCCGGCGCTGACGCCCGGCATGAACGTCCAGATGCAGTACGTCGGGGCGACGCTGGCCGACGGTCAGGTCTTCCAGTCCTCCTGGGAGACCCAGCCGTTCGAGACGCAGATCGGTGTCGGCGGGCTCATCACCGGCTGGGACGAGGGCCTGATCGGCCAGACCGTCGGCAGCCGGGTGCTGCTGGTGATCCCCTCGGCCAAGGCGTACGGGGACGCCCCCACGGGCGGGCAGCCGGCAGGTGCCCTGGTCTTCGTCGTCGACATCCTCGACGGGTACTGAGCGGCCGGGCGGATAGGGTCGCAGCATGAGTGAACGCACCAAGCCTGAGATCGACTTCCCCGGCGGCGAGCCGCCGGCCGACCTCGAGATCACCGACGAGATCATCGGTGACGGCGCCGAGGCGACCGCTGGCAAGACCGTCAGCGCGCACTACGTGGGTGTCGCGTTCAGCACCGGCGAGGAGTTCGACTCCTCCTGGAACCGTGGCCAGCCGCTCGACTTCCCCGTCGGGGCCGGCATGGTCATCAAGGGCTGGGACCAGGGCCTGCTGGGCATGAAGGTCGGCGGCCGCCGCAAGCTGGTCATCCCGCCGCACCTGGGCTACGGCGACCGCGGCGCCGGTGGCGCCATCAAGGGTGGCGAGACCCTGATCTTCGTCGTGGACCTCGTCGACGTGAAGTGAGCTGACCCGCTCCACCGACCCCCTCGTGATCAAGCACTTCCGTGCTTGATCACGAGGGGGTCGTGTCACCTCCGGAGGAGGGCGGCGGCGTGGCGGCCCGCGGCGGCGGCGACCAGGAAGCTCGCGCGGTCGGCGTCGACCCCGCGGCCCATCGTCGAGAGCCGCACGGGGCTGGTGGCCAGGGCGTCGTCGAGGCCGTCCGCGCTGACCTCGACGTACCGGTGCCGTCCGCACAGGCTGCGGGCCTGGTCGCGGACGCCGTCGTGGAACGCGCCGGGGGAGTCGGGCACGACGACGTCGGCGGGGGCCAGGGCCACCCGGCCGACGGCGGTCAGGGAGTGGTGGGAGACGCCGCGGTGCCGGTCGCGGGCGTCGGCCTCGGACACCCGCAGGGCCGCGACCGGGCGGCCACCGAGCACGGCGGCGGCGTTGAGGGCCTCTCCGGCGGCCACTCCCGAGAACCCCCAGCGGGAGCCGGTGCCCAGGTTGCCGGGTCCCTGGGCCACCACGACGACGTCGGCCCCGGCCACGAGCCGGGCGGCCAGCAGGCCGGTGTGGACGGTGGCGGTCTCCAGGTCGCCGCCGAAGGCCTGCCCGGTGGTGATGCAGGCGCTGAGCCAGCCCGCCTCGCGCAGACCCGCGACGGCGCGGGAGAAGGCGGCGGGCAGGGCGCCGCCGTCGGTCATGACGTAGGCGACGCGGGCGTGCGGGGCGTCGGCGCGCACGCCGGCGACGATCGCGGGGACGGCCGAGTGCAGGTCGGCGACGACGACCGGGGTGCCCTCGAGGTCGTCGGCCTCGGCGAGGGTGGCGTGGTGCGCCGACTCCTGGTCGTCCACGCCCAGCACCATCGTCTGCAGCGGGGTGTAGCGGGCCTTGACGAGGTGGCCGGGACCGGCCGGGGGATCGGCGGGCAGGTCGTCGGGCAGGGCCACGACCAGCGCGTACCCGCCGGTGCCCAGCCCCCGGGCCAGCGCCGAGGTGTTCAGCAGCACCCGGTTCCCGGGCCGGGGCGTGCCGACGAGGTCGGGGTGGGCCAGGGCCTTGACCTCGACCCCGGCGTCGGGGCCGTCGGTGATCTCGGCGAAGACCTCCACCGATCCGGGCCAGGTCGCGCCGATTCGCCGGACCGTTGCAGCGCGCCACCTGATCGTCACGCTCGCAGGGTACGCAGGATGCGGGGCAGGACCGGTCCGGTAGCGTCCACCGCACCATGACGAGCACACCGACGACACCGGGTGGAGCGGCCGCCGCCGCCCGCGGAGCACGCCGCACCGAACGGTTGCTCAACCTCGTCATCGCCCTGTCGGCGACCCGTCGCTGGCTGACCAAGGAACAGATCCGCACCGCCGTCCCGCAGTACGCCGACTGCGCCACCACCGTCGCCTTCGAGCGCATGTTCGAGCGCGACAAGGAGGACCTGCGCGAGCTGGGCGTCCCGCTGGAGACCGGCGGGGAGGACCCGCTGTTCGAGGACGAGGCCGGGTACCGCATCGACCGCGACGCCTACGCGCTGCCGGAGATCCACTTCACCCCCGGAGAGCTGGCCGTCCTGTCGCTGGCCAGCCGGGTCTGGCAGCAGGCCAGCCTGGCCGGGCCGGCGACGCGCGCGCTGGTCAAGCTGCGCAGCCTGGGGGTGGAACCGGACGAGAGTTCGCTCATCGGCGTCGAGCCGCGGGTACGGACGGCCGAGCCGGCCTTCGACCCGCTGTACGCCGCGACGCGGGACCGCGCGCCGGTGTCGTTCACCTACCGCCGGGCCGGGGGAGAACCGGCCGTGCGGCACGTGGAGCCGTGGGCGATCGTGTCCTGGCACGGCCGCTGGTACCTCGTGGGGCACGACCGCGACCGCGACGCCTCCCGCGTCTTCCGGCTGTCGCGGGTCGCCTCGGCGGTGCGCCGGATCGGGCGTCCGGGCTCCTACGAGGTGCCCGAGGGCATCGACGCGCGTGCGGTGGTGGCCCGGACGGTCGGGACGGTGCAGAGCCGGCAGGCGCGGCTGCAGGTGCGGCCGGGCGCCGGGCTGGCGTTGCGACGGCGCGCCCGCAGCGTCGAGACCGCAGGCGAGGAGGACGTCGTCGTGGTGGACGTCAGCGACGTGGAGATGACCGCGGACGAGCTCGCCGGCTACGGCGCGGACGTCGTGGTGCTCGAGCCCGAGGACCTGCGCGAGGCCGTGCTCCGGCGGTTGCGGGGAGCTGCGGGGGTGCACGCGTGAGCGGACGGGCGTCGACGGAACGGCTGTCGCGGTTGCTGGCGATGGTCCCCTACCTGCTGACCCACCAGGGCATCCCGGTCGGCGAGGCCGCCGAGCACTTCGGCATCACCGAGGACGACCTGGTCCACGACCTGGAGCTGCTGTTCGTCTGCGGCACACCCGGGCACCTGCCCGACGACCTCATCGACGCGCGGTGGGAGTCCGGTCACATCTACCTGTCCAACGCCGACCCGATCGCGCGGCCCTCCCGGCTGGCCGTCGACGAGGCCGTCGCGCTGCTGGTGGGCCTGCGGACGCTGGCCGAGGTCCCCGGTCTGCACGACCGCGAGGCGCTGGAGGGCGCGCTGGCGAAGCTGTCCGAGGCCACCGGTGAGGCCGGCGGCGCGGCGGGCTCGGTCGCGGTCGACGTCAGTTCCGGCGGCGAGAGCGCCGTCGTGCTGGAGACCTGCCGGCTGGCGCTGCGCGAGCACCGGCGGCTGCACCTGAGCTACCTGGTGCCCAGCCGCGACGAGCGGACCGAACGCGACGTCGACCCCATGCGGCTGGTCAGCGTGGAGGGGCGCTGGTACCTGGAGGCGTGGTGCCACCGCGCCGAGGGCGTGCGGCTGTTCCGCGTCGACCGGATCGAGACCGCGCAGCTGCTCGACGACGACGGGACCCCACCGGCGCAGGCCCGCTCGCGCGACGTGGCCTCGGACCTGTTCACCCCGAGCCCCGACGACGTCGTCGTGACCATCGACCTGGCGCCCACGGCCGCCTGGGTCGTCGACTACTACCCCGTGGAGTCGGTCCAGGACGCGCCCGAGGACGCCTGGGAGGAGGCGTCCCTGCGGGTGCGGCTGCGCACCGCGGACACCCACTGGGTGCACCGCCTGCTGCTGCGCCTGGGCGCCGGGGCACGGGTCGTGGACCCCCCGCAGCTGGCCGTCGACGTGCGTGACGGGGCGTTGGCGGCGTTGGCCCGCTACACCTGATCTCCGCCCCGCAAGGCCTTCACGAGGTCGCTCGGTGCGCTTCACCGGATCGGACGCACACAGCCGGGGCGTGTGTCAAGGTTGCTCGCAAGAGGCTGTTCAAGGGATCGCCGGTACGTGCCGAAGCAGTGGTTGTCGGACGGCGGGGTCGCCGCCGGACCTACACCACGAACTGGAAGGTGCACGACATGACCACGATCAAGGCTTCCTGCCCCTGCTGCGGCGACGTCGAACTGACCCCCAAGCAGGTCCGCCTCGTGGTGTGCTCCGCCAAGGAGCGCTCCTTCTACGCGTTCGGCTGCCCCAAGTGCAAGGACGAGGTCCGCAAGCCGGCCGGCGAGGACGTCGTGGCCCTGCTCGTCTCCGGCGGTGTGGCCGTCGAGCGCTGGACCATCCCGGCCGAGGCCATGGAGGTCCACACCGGCTCGGCGATCGCCTGGGACGACGTCCTGGACTTCGCCCTGGTGCTGGACTCCTGCGACGACCTCGCCTCGCTGGCCGGCCGCGGCCTGCGCGCCGCGCGCTGACGCCCCCCACACCTCCCGTGCGCGCCGCGCACGCCTGACGAGAGCCGCGACCGGACGTCCCCACCGTCCGCGAGCGGCTCTCGTGCTCTCGGGGACTCCTCCTGGGAGTTCACCCGGAGTCCGCCCTGAGGTGGCCTGTCGGGCGACGGATGCAGGACTCGACCCGCATGCTTGTCCCACAGGCGGCCTCGCTCGACGTACGATGGCCGCGCTACGACCGACACTGGAGGACTGATGTTCCGCAACCTCGTCGACCACCCGTGGGTGCTCGTCATCCTCGTCGTGCTGATCATCGCGCTGTTCGGCAGCAAGCGCCTGCCGGACGCGGCGCGTGGGCTCGGCCGATCGATGCGCATCTTCAAGTCCGAGGTGAAGGAGATGAAGAACGACGGCAAGGACGAGTCCAAGTCGGCCGCCACCTCCGCGACCGCCGCCAAGGACTCCGAGCCGACCGCCCTGGAGGCCAAGCTGGCCGCCGAAGAGGCGGAGCGCAAGAGCACCGAGCAGCAGTCCCGCGCCTCCTGAGCCGCCGCCCCGACTGAGGAACCGCCGCAGCCATGGCCGTGACCACCGTCCGTCGACGCAACCCCAAGGACCCCGAGGGGCGCATGCCCCTCATGGACCACCTGAGGGAGCTGCGCAACCGTGCGGTCAAGGCGGGGATCTTCCTCATCCTCGGGAGCATCCTGGGCTGGTTCCTCTGGCGCGGCTGGAGCCAGCCGTTCTGGGGCGTCCCGTCGTTCAGCGGCGGCATCTTCGGGATGATCCAGGACCCGATCATCCAGGCCGCCGAAGAACGCGGCTCGCTGGTCAGCATCAACTTCGGCCAGGTCGGTTCCGCCTTCGACTTCGCCATCAAGGGCGCCATCTGGGTCGGCGTCCTCGTCTCCAGCCCCTTCTGGCTGTGGCAGTTCTGGGCGTTCATCACCCCCGGTCTGACCAAGCGCGAGCGGCGCTACGCCATCGGCTTCATCTCGGCAGCGGTGCCGCTGTTCCTGGCCGGTGCCGTCATCGCCTACTCGGTCCTGCCGAACGCGATGGACTTCCTCATCGGGTTCACCCCCGAGGACGGATCGAACGTCATCGACGCGCAGATCTACCTCAGCTTCTGCATGCGCATCATCCTGGCCTTCGGTCTGGGCTTCCTGCTGCCGGTCGTCCTGGTCGGCCTGAACTTCGCGCACCTCGTCTCCGGTCGCCAGATCGTGAAGCAGTGGCGCATCAGCGTCTTCCTGAGCTTCCTGTTCTCGGCCCTCGTGACGCCGACGTCCGACATCACGACCATGCTGCTGCTGGCCCTGCCGTTGCTGGTCCTGTTCGGCATCGCGATGGTCGTCTGCGTCCTGAACGACCGTCGCCGCGGCAAGAACTCCGACGAGCCGGACTACGGCGACCTGTCCGACGACGAAGCCAGCGCGATCTGACCCGGTGAGCACACCGGGTCGCGTCGGCCTCCTCGTGAACCCGACGGCGGGTCGCGGGGCAGGTCGCAGAGCGGGGACCCACGTCCTGGACACGCTGCGCCGTCGCGGCCACGAGGTCACCGACCTTTCCGGCCTCGAGTTCGCCAGCGCCGCCCGCGCCGCGCGCGAGCAGGCCGCAGACCTCGAGGCCCTCGTCGTCGTCGGTGGCGACGGCATGATCCACGCCGGCGTCCAGGCCGTCGCCGGCACGGACACCGCGCTCGGGATCGTCCCGGCCGGCACCGGCAACGACATCGCCCGGGGGCTCGACCTGCCGCTGGGCGACCCGGTCCGTTCGGCCGAGGCCGTCGCCGAGGCCCTGCGCGCGGGCCGGCACCGTGCGGTCGACGCCGTCCACGTCAGCACCGGCTCCGGCACCGACTGGTACGCCAGCATCCTGGCCTCGGGCGTGGACGCCCTCGTCAACGAGCGGGCGAACTCCTGGCCCTGGCCCAAGGGGCCGGCCCGGTACACCCTGGCCGCGTTGCGCGAGCTCGCCGTCGTCCGCGGGGTCGGCGTGCGGGTCACCCTCGACGGGACGTCCTTCGAACGCGACTGCCTGCTCGTGGCGGTGGCCAACACGCGCTGCTACGGCGGCGGGATGCAGATGGCGCCCCACGCCGACCCGTCCGACGGGCTGCTCGAGGTCGTCGTCGTGGACGCGCTGCCGCCGGTCGCCGCGCTGCGCCTGCTGCCGCAGGTCCGCCGCGGCCGGCACCTCGACCACCCCGCCGTGCACGTCCACCGGGCGCGCTCGGTGACCCTGGAGAGTCTCGACGGGAACCCCCGCCGCCCCCGGCCGCACGCCGACGGCGAGCCGATCGGCGACCTGCCGATCACCTGCGAGGCCGTTCCCGGGGCCTTGCGCGTCCTGGTCTGAGGCCGGCCGCGACCGCCCGGGCAGGGTCGGGGGAGCACCGAGGACCCGACTGACGTACTGTCGCCAGCATGGCGAGCCCCGCGGAACGCTACGCGGCAGCGCGCCGTCGCACCGAAGAAGCCCGGACCGAGCTCGCGCAGTTCGCGAACACTCTGGGCTTCGACCTCGACGGCTTCCAGCTGCAGGCGTGCCAAGCCCTCGAATCCGGTCGTGGCGTCCTGGTCGCCGCCCCCACCGGAGCCGGCAAGACGGTCGTGGGGGAGTTCGCAGCGCACCTGGCCCTGCGGACCCACCGCAAGGCCTTCTACACCACACCCATCAAGGCGCTGTCGAACCAGAAGTACGCCGAGCTCGTCGAACGGCACGGCGCGGCCTCGGTCGGCCTGCTCACGGGCGACAACTCCGTCAACGGGGAGGCACCCGTCGTCGTCATGACGACCGAGGTGCTGCGCAACATGCTCTACGCCGGGTCCCCGCTGCTGGACGGTCTCGGCTACGTCGTCATGGACGAGGTCCACTACCTCGCCGACCGCTCCCGCGGGGCGGTGTGGGAGGAGGTGATCATCCACCTGCCCGCCGACGTCCTCGTCGTCTCGCTGTCGGCGACCGTCAGCAACGCCGAGGAGTTCGGCGCCTGGCTGGACACCGTCCGCGGGGACACCGAGGTGGTCGTCTCCGAGCACCGGCCGGTGCCGCTGTGGCAGCACCTGGCCGTGGGAACCCGGCTGTACGACCTGTTCACCGACCCCGACGGAGATCCGCTGGAGGGCGACGAGGGCTCGCTCGTGCCGGGCGCCATCGTCAACCCCGAACTCGTCGCGATGTCCCGGCAGCAGCTGCGCACCGACCGGCTCGCGGTGGCCGGCGGCAAGGGCCGCCGGCGGGGGCAGCCGCGTCCGGGCCAGCGTGGCCCGGGGCCGGGCGGCGGCCCGCGCCCCGCCTCGCGCGCCCAGATCCTCGACACGCTCGACGCGGCCGGGCTGCTGCCGGCGATCACCTTCATCTTCAGCCGCGCCGGCTGCGACGCCGCCGTCGGGCAGTGCACCGCGTGGGGTCTGCGGCTGACGACTCCGGAGGAGGCGCGCACCATCCGGGCGATCGCCGAGGAGCGGTGCGCGGAGATCCCGAGCTCCGACCTCGCCGTGCTGGGGTACTGGGAGTGGCTGGAGGGCCTCGAACGCGGCCTGGCCGCCCACCACGCCGGTCTGCTGCCGGTGTTCAAGGAGACCGTCGAGCACCTGTTCGCCCTGGGCCTGGTCAAGGCCGTCTTCGCCACCGAGACGCTGGCGCTGGGGGTCAACATGCCGGCCCGCTCGGTCGTGCTGGAACGCCTGGTGAAGTGGAACGGGCAGACCCACGTCGACGTCACGCCGGGGGAGTACACCCAGCTGACCGGTCGCGCCGGCCGGCGCGGCATCGACGTCGAGGGCCACGCCGTCGTCCTGTGGTCGAACACCACCGACCCCGAGGCCGTCGCCGGGCTCGCCTCGCGCCGCACCTGGCCGCTGCGCTCCAGCTTCCGCCCGACGTACAACATGGCCGTCAACCTCGTCGAGCAGGTCGGCCGGGAACGTGCCCGGGACATCCTGGAGACCTCCTTCGCGCAGTTCCAGGCCGACCGCGCCGTCGTCGGGCAGGCCCAGCAGATCAAGAACCAGCAGGAGGCGCTGCGCGGTTACGTCGAGGCGATGACCTGCCACCTCGGCGACTTCCGCGAGTACTTCGCGCTGCGGCAGGCCATCACCGACCGGGAGAAGGAACTGTCCCGCGCCGGGGCCGCCGTCCGCCGCGCGCAGGCCCGCGACACCATCGACAACCTGTCCCGCGGGGACGTGGTGAGACTGCCGGGCGGGCGCCGCACGAACTTCGGCGTCGTGCTGGACCTCGTGCCCGGCAAGGGTTTCGACGGCCCCTCACCGCGGATCCTGTCCCAGGACCGGCAGGTGCGGACCATCGACGCCGAGGACTTCACCGGGGCGGTGGAACCCCTCACCCGGGTGCGGATCCCGAAGAACTTCAACTGGCGCTCCCCGCAGGAACGTCGTGACCTGGCGTCCTCGCTGCGCAACGCCCTCGCCGAGATCGGCGGCGGCGACGTCCCGCCCCGGCGCCGGCAGTCCGTGGCCGCCGAGGACGCCGAACTGGCGAACCTGCGCGAACGGCTGCGCGCGCACCCCTGCCACGGCTGCGCCGACCGCGAGGAACACGCCCGCTGGGCCGTGCGCGAGGAGAAGCTGCGGCGCGACACCCAGGGGCTGCAGCGCAAGATCGAGGGCCGGACCGGGACGATCGCCCGCACCTTCGACCGGGTCTGCGACCTGCTGGCCGAACTCGGGTACCTCACCGCCGACGGGCAGGCCGTCACCGACGCCGGGCGCACGTTGCGGCGCATCAACGCCGAGACCGACCTGCTGGTCGCCCAGTGCCTGCGTCACGACGCCTGGGAGGGGTTGTCGCCGGCCGACCTGGCCGCGGCGGTCTCGACACTGATCCACGAGTCCCGTCGTGACGAGGGCGGCCGGACCGACCGGATACCGCGCCGCGCCGAGGCCGCCATCGCCACCACCCACCGGTTGTGGAGCGACCTCACCGACCGCGAGGACCACCACAAGGTGCCGATGACCCGCGAGCCCGACCCGGGGCTGGCCTGGGCCGTGCACCGCTGGGCCAGCGGTCACCGCCTCGACGAGGTGCTGCGCGAGGCCGACCTCGCCGCCGGCGACTTCGTCCGGCGCTGCAAGCAGCTGGTGGACCTGCTGGACCAGGTCGGGTCCGCCTCCACCGACCCCGCCGTCCGCCGGGCGGCCCGGGACGCCGTCGACGTGGTGCGCCGCGGCGTGGTGGCCCACACGTCGCTCACGGAGAGCTGACGGAGGACTGACGGGCGCCCTGGGGGTGGGCCGGGGCCGTCACCCGTCGGCGAGGGCGAAGTCGACGGCGGCCTCGGTGTGCAGCCGGGTGGTCGGGAACACCGGGACGGGACTGTCGGCCGGCCCGACCAGCAGCTCGATCTCGGTGCACCCCAGGACGATCCCGGTGGCGCCGCGCGCCACGAGCCGCGCGATGACGTCGCGGTAGGCCGCGCGGGAGGTCTCGGTGACCACCCCCCGGACGAGTTCGTCGTAGATGACGTCGTGGACGGTGGCGCGGTCGGCCTCGTCGGGGACGAGGACCTCCAGGCCGTGGCCGGCGAGACGGTCGCGGTAGAAGGGACGTTCCATCGTGAACCGGGTGCCCAGCAGGGCGATGCGGGACAGCCCGGCCGCCCGGACGGCCGCGGCGGTGACGTCGGCGATGTGCAGGACCGGGACGTCCACGGCCTGCTCCACGGCGGCGATGACCTCGTGCATCGTGTTGGTGCACAGCAGCAGGACCTCTGCGCCGGCCCGCTGCAACGCCGCGGCCCGCCCGGCCAGCAGTTCGCCCGCCTCCGGCCACCGACCGGTGGACTGCAGGACCTCGACGTCGGCGAAGTCGAGGGAGTCGATCAGGACGCGTGCCGAGTGCACGCCGCCGAGCCGTTCGCGCACGGACGTGTTCACCAGCCGGTAGTACTCCGCCGTCGACTCCCAGCTCATCCCGCCGAGCATGCCGATCGTCCGCACCGTCGCCTCCTCAACCCGCGGCGTCGACGAACGCCGTCAGGACCCGTTCCACGCTGGACTGCACACCCCAGCGGTGCACCAGTTCCCCCAGAGCATCCAGGTCGGCGGGCGTGCGGGGGAGGGAATCGTCGAACTCGGGCAGGGGGACGTCGCGGGCGGTCTGGACGACCACGGGGGCGGCGGCGAGGTAGTCGGCGGCCTCCAGCAGTTTGCGACGCTGGCCGGGGGACAGCCCGGTCGAGGGGTCCTGGGCGGCGGCGAGGAGGCCGGCCAGGTCGCCGTAGCGGGTGACGAGGGCGGCGGCGGTCTTCTCGCCGATGCCCGCGACACCGGGCAGGCCGTCGGAGGGGTCGCCGCGCAGGACGGCCATGTCGGCGTAGCCCTGGCCGGTGGCGACGCCGTACCTGGCCAGCAACCACTGCTGGGTGACGGCCTCGGCCTTGCGAACGCCCTTGCCGCAGTACAGGACGCGGATGCCGGCGTCGTCGTCGACGAGCTGGAACAGGTCGCGGTCGCCGGTGACGACGTCGACGGGCGCCTTCGTGGTGGTGCTCTGGCGGACGGCGAGGGTGGCCATGACGTCGTCGGCCTCGTAGCCGGGGGCGCCGACGCGGGCGATGCCCAGCGCGGCGAGCACGTCGACGATGACGTCGACCTGGGGCAGCAGCAGGTCGGGGGCCTCCTCGCCGCCGTCGGGGGCGACGCGGTGGGCCTTGTAGGACGGCAGCGCGTCGACGCGGAACCGCGGGCGCCAGTCGTCGTCCCAGCAGGCCACGAGCCGCGTGGGGCGGTGGGTGGTGACGAGGAAGGCGATGGCGTCGAGGAATCCGCGGACGGCGTTGACGGGCGTCCCGTCGGGCGCCGTGAGCGAGTCGGGAACGCCGTGGAAGGCCCGGAAGTACAGGGAGGCGGAGTCCAGGAGCATCAGGCGGTCCGGTCGCGGCATGCGGAGGATCCTCGCAGGTGTGGAGGTCATCCGGACGGTTCGTCAAGAGGCTCCGGACGGGTGACCCGGGCGGGCGGGAGACAGCGCATCCTGTGACAGTGGGAACAGAGCTCACAGCAAGGCCTCGAACAGCCACAGGGGGAAACGCGATGACCACGAGCACCCGGACCACCCGTCGCCGTCGACGGATCGGCGCCCTGGCCGCGAGCGGGGCAGCCGTCCTGGCCCTCGGCCTCGGGGCCTGCGGCGGTGGGGACGACTCCGCCTCCTCGAACCCGTCCTCGACGGCGGCGACGTCCTCGCCGGCGACCGAGCTCACCGCCTTCCAGGTGGTCCAGGCGTCGGCCGAGACCTCCCAGGAGGCCGGCAGCGCGAAGTTCGCCTTCACGATGGACGGCACCGGCGAGGGCCAGACGGTGAACGTCACCGGCGACGGTGCGTTCGACGCCGAGACCGGGGCGTTCGAGATGACGATGGCGCTGCCCGCCGAGGCCGGTGGGACGAACCTGACCGTCCGCGTGGTCGACGACGTGGCGTACCTGTCGGGGGCGCCGCTGACCGGTGAGGGCCAGTGGGTGCGGATGCCGCTGGACGCCATGGGCGCCACCGGGGTGGACACGTCCTCGATGGACCCGGCCAAGCAGCTCGAGCAGCTGAAGGCCGTGGCCGACGACGTGCGGGAGGTCGAACCGCAGACGATCCGCGGCGTGCAGGCCCAGGGCTACGCCGGCACGATCGACGCGGTGGAGGCGCTGGAGCTGGCGCCGGCCGAGCAGCAGACCGAGGAGGCCCGTCAGGCGGCCGAGCAGATCGGGACCATCCCGTTCACGCTCTACGTCGACGACGAGAACCGCCCGGTCCGCATCACCCAGCAGCTGAACGTCGAGGGCGCGGCGATGAACGTGTCCATGGACTTCTACGACTGGGGCAGCGACGTCTCCGTCGCCGCACCGGACCCGGCGTCCGTGACGGACATGTCCGGCCTGATGGGCGCCACGGGCACCGAGGCGACCGCCGGGGCCTGATCCGGTCGGTCCGCGCGGGGCTCCTACGCTGCCCCGCGTGGACCCCTCCGACCCTTCCGCCCGACCGACCCGACGGCTCTACCGCAACGGGGCCGTCTACTCACCCGCCGACCCCTTCGCGACGGCCGTGCTCGTGGAGGGGGCGAGCATCGCCTGGGTGGGGCCGGACGAGGCGGCCGGCGCCTGGACGCGCGAGGGCGACGAGGTCGTCGACCTGCAGGGCCGGCTCGTCACGCCCGCGTTCGTGGACGCCCACACCCACCTGACCGAGACCGGGCTGCGCGAGACGGGCCTGGACCTGCGCACGGTCTCCAGCGCGGCCGAGCTCCTCGACGCCGTCGCCGCGCGGGCCCTCCCCGGTGAACTGCTCGCCGGCTTCGGCTGGGACGAGTCCGGCTGGCCGGGGCCGGTGCCGACCCGCGCGGAGCTGGACCGGGCCGCCGGCGGGGCGCCGGTGGTGCTCTCCCGCATCGACGGGCACAGCGCCCTGGTCAGCTCCTCCCTGGCCCAGGCGGCCGGATTGCGGGAGCTGGCGGGCTGGGAGGAGGACGGCTGGGTCCGCACCCAGGCCCACCACGCGGCGCTGGACGCCCGCTGGGCCGCGCTGACCCCCTCGGCGGCGCGGGAGGCCCGCCTGAGCGCGCTGCGGGCCGCGGCCGCCGCGGGGATCGGCACCGTCCACGAGATGTCCGGGCGCTGGCTGGCGCCGCCGGGGGACCTGGAGGCGCTGCAGGAGCTGTCGGCCACGCACGCCCTGCCGCACGTCGTCGGCTACCTCGCCGAGCAGGTGAGGACGCCCGAGCAGGTCCGCGAGGTGCTGGCCGCGACGACCGCACGGCTGGCCGGTCTCGGGGGGGACCTGACCGTCGACGGGGCCCTGGGCTCGCGGACGGCGGCGTTGCGGGCCGACTACGCCGACGCCCCCGGTCACCGCGGCTCGCTGCACCTGGAGGCGACCGCCGTGGCCGACCACCTGCACGCGTGCACCCGGGCCGGGGTCCAGGCCGCGTTCCACGCCATCGGCGACGCCGCGCTCGCGGTCGTGGTGGAGGCGCTGGAGGCCGTGGCCGCCGACCTCGGTGTCCCGGCGCTGGCCTCGGCCGGGCACCGCGTCGAGCACGCGGTGCTCGCCGGGGACGACGTCGTGGCGGCGTTCGCGCGGCTGGGCACCGCGGTCAGCGTGCAGCCTGCGTTCGACGCGACCTGGGGCGGGCCCGACGGCGTCTACGCGCACCGGCTGGGGGAACGGGTGCGCGGTACCCACCCGTTCGCCGCCTTCGCCGCGGCCGGGGTGCCGCTGGCGTTCGGCTCGGACACGCCCGTGACGCCGTTCGCCCCGTGGGAGGCGGTGCGGGCCGCGGGCTTCCCGCCGCAGGAGGAGCGGGCGATCTCGGTGCGGGCGGCCTTCCTGGCCCACACCCGGGGTGGTCACCGCCTCGCCGGGCAGGGCCACCCGGGGGTGCTGCGGCCCGGGGCGCCGGCGACGTACGCGGTGTGGGACGTCGGCGACCTCGTCGTGCAGGCGCCGGACCGCCGCCTGTCGGGCTGGAGCACCGACGCCCGCTCGGGAACGCCGGGCCTGCCCGATCTGACCCCGGGGGTTCCGGCTCCGGTGTGCCGGCGCACGGTGGTCGACGGGGTCGTGGTGCACGACGCGCTCCGGCGCTGACCCGGGCGGGTCCAGAAGGGCGTTCTCGAGGGCGACACGCCGAGCGACACGCCGATCACTCGATCTTGGTCACCGCCTGTGACGGCGCCGTGACCAGGAGCGATGCACGTTTCCGCAGGTCACCGCACGGTTGACAGCAGGGAACGGCTGAGTAGCTTTCGAGTGCAGTCCACGACCAGGAAGACCGACCGGCCATGTCGCGCCATCGCCGTCGCAGTCGCACCACCTGCGGCGACGGCTGGAACGTGTGTCCGGCCGGAGTGGGCGTGGTCGGGTCCGCGTGCCCCTAGACAACGGCGCGCGCCTCGTGGCCGACGGGGCGCACGACGGCACGACGGGTGCGCGGACTCGACCAGGAACCTGCACCTGGAACTTCGTGCGCGGCTCCGGCGGTTAGGCTCACGTGGTGAGTGCGCGCCCGGCCGACCCGGCTCCCGTGAACCTGCCGGCGAGCCTGCTGCTGGCGGCGCTCGGCGGCGTCGCCGCCTGGGCGGCCTTCCCCGGGGCGGTCTCCGAGGCCGGCTGGTGGCCGACCGCGATCCTGGCCGTGGCGCTGCTGACGCTGGCGACCCACGGCGTGCGTGCCCGCCGTGGCCTGGCGGCCGGCTTCCTGTTCGGTTTCGCGTTCATGTTCCCGCACCTGTCCTGGAGCGGGACGTACGTGGGCCTGCTGCCGTGGTCGGCGCTGACCATCGCCTGCACGCTCTTCTACGCCGCGCTCAGCGCCCTGCTGCCCCGGTTGCAGCGGGCACGGTGGCGGCTGGGGCCGCTGGCCGTGGCCTGCGGCTGGGTCGGCCTCGAGGCCGCCCGCCTGCGGATGCCCTTCGAGGGGTTCCCGTGGGGGCGGCTGGCCTTCTCCCAGGCCGACGCGCCCACGCTCGGTCTGGCCGCCCTGGGCGGCTCGCCGGCCGTCACCTTCGGGGTGGCCCTGGCGGGCGCGTTCGTCGCCTCGGCGGTGCTGGCGCTCCTGCGGATGCCCGCCCCGGCCGGCGCCGCCCGCGGCGTCCCGCGGGTGCGCCCGGCGCTCGTCGGCCTGCTCGTGGCGGCGGCGGTCACCTGGTCCGGGACCCTGGTCCCGCGCCCGGTCGCCGCGGAGGACGGCACCCGCCGGATCGCCGCGGTGCAGGGCAACACCCCGGCCGAGGGACTGGAGTTCAACGCCGAGCGGCGGGCGGTCCTGGACAACCACGCCGGCGCCACCCGGCAGCTGGCTGCGCAGGTCGCCGCCGGGACGGCCGTCCAGCCGGACCTGGTGCTGTGGCCGGAGAACTCCAGCGACATCGACCCCTACCTGAACGCCGACGCCGAGTCCGTCGTCGAGTCCGCGGCGCGGGCGATCGACGCGCCCGTGCTCGTGGGCGCCGTCCTGGACGGCCCCGGGCAGTACGTCTCCAACACGGGCCTGGTCGTCACGCCCGCCGAAGGCATCGACGGGGCCCGTGACGACGACAGCCGGCACTACGTCAAGCAGCGGCCGGCACCCTTCGCGGAGTACATGCCCTACCGCTCCTTCTTCCGCGTCTTCTCCGACAAGGTCGACCTCGTCTCCCGCGACTTCGTGCACGGCGACCACGTCGGGCTCCTGGAGATGGACGGGGTCCGCGTCGGGGACGTCATCTGCTTCGAGGTGGCCTTCGACGACACCGTGCGCGACTCGGTGCGGGCCGGGGCGCAGTTCCTCGTCGTGCAGACCAACAACGCCACCTTCGGCTTCTCCGACGAGGCGGTCCAGCAGCTGGCGATGTCGCGACTGCGGGCGGTGGAGACCGGCCGCGCTGTCGTGCAGATCTCGACGGTCGGCGTCAGCGCGCTCATCGACGCCGACGGCACCGCGCACCAGGAGTCGTCGTTGTTCACCCAGGACGTCCTGCAGGGGCAGGTCGCCCTGCGCTCCACGCAGACCGTCGCGACCCGCGTGGGGGCCGCCCCGGAGATCGCGCTGTCGGCCCTCGGCGTCCTGCTGCTGCTCACCGCGCGGCGCGGCAGCCGGCGGAGCCCGCAGGGTGGTCAGGCCGCTCCCGCCCGGAACGAGGTGGTGGTGTGAGCTTCCCCGTGGCGCCCGGCCCCCGGGCCCGCCGCTGGACGGCGTGGCTCCCGGTCGGGTTGCTGCTGCTCGTCGTGGTCGAGGTCTGGCTGCTGGTCCAGCTCGGCCACGTCGTCGGCGGCGGCTGGGTCTTCGTGCTGCTGGTGGTCGAGACGTTCGGCGGGGCGCTGGTGCTGCGGCGCGCGGGGCGCCGGGCCGTCGAGGCGTTCCGCCAGACGGCGTCCGTCCCGTTCGGTGCGCCCGTGCCGGGACAGGAACCGGGCGTGGTGGGCAACGCGGTCCTCACCGGTGTCGGGGGAGCGCTGCTGGTGGTGCCCGGGCTCCTCAGCGACGTGGCCGGCCTGCTGTGCATCTTCCCGCCGACGCGACGGCTGATCCGGCGGGTCTTCGTGCGGCTGGCGCGGCAGCGCTTCGAGCGCGCGGTGCGCGAAGCCGGCGGCACGACGGTGATCGTGGGCGACGTCGTGCGGGGTGACCACGCAGGCGGCCACGGGGGTGACGTCGTCGACGGCGAGGTCGTCGAGGATCCCCGGGAGCTGGGGCGCTGAGGACGTGCGAGAGCCGGCCCACCCGCGGGGGTGGACCGGCTCCGTGGCGCCTGCGCTCAGGCGCTGCGCTTGATCAGCTCGCGGCTGCGCAGCAGCTCGAGCCTCTCGTCGAGCAGCACCTCGAGCTCGGCGATCGTGCGACGCTCCAGGAGCATGTCCCAGTGCGTTCGCGCCGGCTTGCCCGCCTTCTTCTCGGGGGCATCGGTGTCGGCACGCAGCGCCTCGGCTCCGCAACGGCACTCCCACAGCGGAGGCACGTCGGCCTCCAGCGACATGGGCACCGTCACGGAGTGACCGTTCGGGCAGTGGTACGTGATCTGCTGGCGCTCGGCTGGTTCGACGCCGGACTCGCTTTCGAGGCTCGCGCCGCCGAGGCGGGATCCTCGCAGGTTGCGCTCGCTCATGTGACCTCCCCACCGTCCCCTCCGACGGGCGACCTCCCGGTGATCCGGGGGCGTGGAAGGGACTCGATGGTTGAACGCCGTGACGACCCCCGCTGTTCCACGACCGTCGCGACGGGTTGTGGAGGTCGTGTGCCCAGCGGGGCTTGATCACTCAGCGTACTGGGTTTACTCCACGCCGTGCCTGTTGAACGCCGGCGGGCACGTCCACCCGGGCCAGCAGGACCGCCCCGACCACGAAGAACGCGAGCAGCGCGACCAGCGCCGGACGGTAGGAGCCGGTCAGCTGGGCGATGAGACCGAACAGCAACGTGCCCAGCCAGCTGGTCCCGCGCTCACCGGCCTGGTAGAGGCTGAAGTACTCCGCCTCGGCTCCCACGGGCACGAGGCGGCTGAACAGCGAGCGCGACAGCGCCTGCGTCCCGCCCAGGACCAGACCGATGAGCGCGGCCAGCACCAGCCACACCGGGAACGCCCCGCGCGGCACGGCGAAGGCCGCCAGGACCACCACGACCCACAGGCCCAGACCGCCGGTGATGGTGCGCTGGGCCCCGAACCGCGCCGCGAGCCGGCCGAAGACGAGGGCGCCGGCGAAGGCGACGGCCTGCACCAGCAGGACGGTGGTCAGCAGCTGGGCCGAGCTGAAGCCGAGCTCCTCCTGCCCGTAGACGCTGGAGGCCGCGATGACGGTCTGGATGCCGTCGTTGAAGACCAGGTAGGCCAGCAGGAACCGCAGCACCTGCGGGTGGTGCCGCAGCCCGCGCAGCGTCGTCACCAGCTGACGCACGGGAGCGGCGGGTGAGTACCGCTCGCCGGGCCCCGCGGCGGCGAGGTCGAGCACCGGGCGGGCGGGCAGGTGGCGCAGCCCCACGACCGGCACGATGGTGAACAGGCCCCACCACAGCCCGGCCGAGGCCAGGGACACGCGCACCGCCCACTCCTCGTCCAGGCCGAAGGTGCCCGGAGTCGAGACCAGCAGCAGGTTGAGCGCCAGCAGCAGGAACCCGCCGAGGTACCCGGCCGCCCAGCCGCGCGAGGAGACCGCGTCGCGCTCCTCCGGCGCCGACACCTCGCACAGCAGGGCGTCGTTGACGACCATCGAGCAGATCAGGCTGACCACCGCGACCAGGACCAGCAGGACACCCAGCCACCAGCGGTCCCCGCCCAGGGCCACCATGGCCGTCGCCGCGCCCGCACCCACCCAGGCGAAGCAGGCCAGCAGCCGGTGCCGGTGCCGGGTCCGGTCGGCCAGCGCGCCGACGAAGGGCAGCAGCAGCGCCGCCAGCAGCGTGGCGACCGTGATCGTGTAGAGCGCCAGCGAACCCGGCGCGACCGGCAGGCCCAGCACCGACAGCGGCCGGGTGCAGCCCTCGGGAGCCTCCGGACAGGCCGCACGGCGGGCCAGGACCGTCAGGTAGGGGGCGAACAGCACCGTCTGGGTCGTGGTGACGAACGCGGAGTTGGCCCAGTCGTAGAAGTACCAGGACCGCCGGGCTCGCCCCGGGGAGTGGCTCACGCCACCCACTGCGCACGAGCGGTCAGCACGTCCTTCAGCACGTCGGCGCGGTCGGTGATGATGCCGTCCACCCCGAGGTCGAGCAGGGCGCCCATCTGCACCGGGTCGTCGACCGTCCAGACGTGCACCTGCGCACCGGCACGGTGGACGGCGTCGACGAAGCGCGCCGAGACGACCTCCAGGCCGCTTCGGCGCACCGGGACCTGGACGGCCAGGACGTCCCGCAGCGCCCACCGCACCAGGGCGGGGGCGCCCAGCGAGGCACCGGCCAGGGCCAGCACCGTCCCGGGCGAGCTGGCCGAGGTGGCCTCGGCCCCGCCGACGGCCGCCAGCGCCGCCCGGCGCCGGCGCTCGCCGAAGGCCGTGATCAGCACCCGCCCGTGAGCGCGGGTGCGGCGCAGCACCGCGTCCAGCCCCGCGATCGCCCGCTCGGTCTTGACGTCGAGGTTGAAGCGGGCGTGCGGGAAGGAGCCGAGGACGTCCTCCAGGCGGGGGATCGGTTCGCGGCCGCCGATGCGGACGTCGCGCACCTGCGCCCACGTCCGCCCGGCCAGCTCGCCCGTCCCGTCGCTGACCCGGTCCAGCCGCTCGTCGTGGAACGCGACCAGTTCCCCGTCCGCCGTGGCCCGCACGTCGGTCTCGAGATAGGTGAAACCCAGGTCCAGCGCTGCGGCGAAGGCGGGCAGCGAGTTCTCCAGGCCGCGCAGTCCGTCGGTCGCGCAGAAGCCCCGGTGGGCCATCGCGATGGGCCCCTCCCACGCGCCGAACGCGTGCCGGGCCGGCGGTCGGGGGATCACCGACGCGGGACGGGACGGGGGGCCATCAGCCGGTGAACTCCCAGTGCCACGGCTCGAACTGACCACTGCGGTTCTGCGCCCAGGCCGGGTTGATCCAGCCGTACAGGGCCGCGTTGCGGTCCATCCACTGGTGCTGGGCCGAGTTGGCGTTCTGGATGCCGCCCCCGAGGTCGACCGCGATGCCCAGGCCGTGCCGGCTGGTGCCCGGGCGGGCGGCCAGGCCGGGTTTGCGCTGCTTGACGTCGATCTGCTCGGCCAGCGTGCGGTAGGAGTCGGTGATCGAGATCGGAGAACCGAACTCGGCCGCGTAGGCCTGGCTCAGGGCCTGGAAGGCGTTGGCCGCGTCCGAGCGCAGGACGTGGTTCGGTGCTCCCCACAGCGGGCACAGCGCGCTGCGCGGGATGAGGCCGTTGCCGTAGCCGGACAGGTTGCCCGAGGTGCTGCAGTCGCCCGCGGCGACGTACCGGCTGGCGGATCCGCCCGAGGCCGTGGCGGCGGCTGCTGCGGCGGCGGCCGCGGCGGCCGCGGCGTCCGCCTGGGCCTTGGCGGCGGCCAGGTTGGCGGCCCGCTGGGAGTCGGAGGTCGCGCTGCCCGCCGCGGCGGCCTGCAGGACGGCCAGGGCCTCCACCTGCGTCCTCTGCTGGGCGACCAGGCCGTCGGCCTGCTGCTTGGCGGCCGTGGCGATGTCGGCCTGGGTGCGGGCCTCGGCGGCGGCGGCCGCCGCCTTCTGGGTCGCGTCGGCCTGGACGCGCTGGGCTTCCTCGTACTCGTCGACCGCGCTGTTGCGGCCGTCGCCGATGCGCTTGGCGGTCGCCATCGCGCTGGCGGTGTCGTCGGTCGGACCGCCCTGCAGCACCGAGACCAGCCCGGAGTACTCCTGCAGCGTGCCGCCACCGCGGTAGGCCTGCGAGGCCCACTGCCCCAGGTCCTTCTTGCCCTCCGCCAGCGTCGCCTCGGCCTGGGCCAGGCGCTCGCGCTGGGCGGCCTCCTCGGTCTCGGCGGCCTGCTTGGCCTCCATGGCCTGCTGGTACCTCTCCAGCGCGGCGCCGGCCTGCGCGGCCAGGGCGTCGAGCTGGGTCTGCGCTGCGACCAGGTCCGCCTGGGCCTGGTTCGCCCGGGCCTGCGACTCCTCCGCCTGGCGGCGGGCCTCGTCGAGCTCCTCCTGCGTGGGCGGGTCGACCGTGGCCACGCCGCTGAAGGACGCCGCCACCGCGGGGGCGAGCGCCGAGGCCAGGGCGGAGGCCGGGGCCACGATCCCGACGGTCAGGCAGCCGGTGCCGGTGGCCGCCGCGGCCAGCAGCAGCGCCGAGCGCAGCCGGGCGCGACGGGTCGTCGGGCGGCGGGAGGAGCGGGCCTGCGGGGAGAGCACGTCGTGTACGTCCAGTGCGTTCGGGGGCGCGAGCCCGGTTCTGCTGATCGTCTGGTGCGTGTTCGGGGAGCGGCGTCGGCGGAGCTGAGGGGGTTCCGTGCGGCGGCGTGGAGGTCCTGGGGGGACCGCCGCGCCGGACACTACCTCCCGCAACCTCGGCAGGGCGATGACCAACACGTAGCTGTGGACGGTGGAAGTGACGAGCATCACAACTCGTTGGGGTGAACGTTCGTCACGTTCCGCATCGTCTCAGAAGACTCAGTGGCATCATCCGGCGGTGCCCGTACCTCCTTCCGACGCCCACCGGTTGCAGGACGTGGCGCGCGCCGCCGCGGACGACGCCGGCGGCATCGACCCCGCGCTGCTGGGCGACTTCCTGGAAGCCGTCTGGGGTGCGGTCGTCGACGGCCGCCGCCTGTCGAGCGGCCGCATCGCCCGCTACCGCACGGTCGGCGAGGAGGCGGCCGGCAACGGTGTGGCGCTGCGGGCGCTGCTGGACCTGTACCTGTCCGCCGCCTGGCGGTTGTGGCGGCACCTGCCCCCGGTCGCCGGCGCGGCGCAGGACCCCGAGGCCGCCGTGACCGCCGGCGAGGTCGTCCTGCGCGCCACCGACGACGCCGTGGCCGCCTTGACCGAGGGCTACCAGATCGCCCGTCGCCAGCTCGTCCGTCGGGAGGAGTCCGACCGCCGCGAGTTCGTCGACGACCTGCTCGCCGGGACCGCCGACCTTCCCGGGCTGCTGCGCCGGGCTCCCCGTCACGGCCTGGACCTCACGGGCCCGCACGCCGTCTGCGTCGTGCGGGCCGGCGCCCCCTTCAACGACGGGACCGCGCAGCTGTCCTCGGTCGAGCGACGGCTGCAGGGAGCCTCGGCCGACGCCGACGCCCTGGTGGCCACCAAGGACGGCGCCCTCGTCGTGGTCTTCGCCGCTCCCGACCGCGCGGCGGTGCAGGAGGTGCTGGCGCGGCTGCGCGAGGTCCTCGGTGCTCCCGGGCGCACCGGCTGGCGCGCCGGGGTAGGCCGTCCCGGCCCCGGCGCGGGGGGCGTGGTCGGCTCTTACGAGCAGGCCCGCCGTGCCCTGGAGCTGGGGGACCGGCTCGGCTCGGCCGATCCGGTCGCCGACGCGGCCGACCTGCTCGTCTACGAGGTGCTGCTGCGCGACCGCGACGTCGCCACCGACCTCGTGGAGTCGACGCTGGGTGCGCTGCGGGACGTGCGCGGTGGGATCGAACCGGTCCTGCAGACCCTGGAGGCCTACCTGGCCTCGGGAGGCAACGCGACGGAGACCGCGCGACGGCTGCACCTGTCGGTGCGCGCCGTGACCTACCGGCTGGCCCGGGTGCGCGACCTGACCGGCGTGGACGCCGCGCGTCCCGAGCACCGCTTCGGGCTGCAGGCGGCCGTCCTGGCCGCGCGGGCCCTGGGGTGGCCGACCGGATCGGCCTGATTGCCGAGGGTCGGCAGTCACGGGACGCCAAGTCGTCCCTCTTTCGACTCGCCACTTCCTGTTCCCGGAAGTCACCATGGGTGAGGCGGCATCCGTCGCCACTTCCCACGACACACCGGGAGTCTTCAGTGGACCTGAACCTCGTGGTCCCCCTCTGGGCCTGGATCGCCTTGGCGGCGGTGATCGTCGTCATGCTGGCGGTCGACCTGCTCGCGCACCGCGGTGCCCACGTCATCGGTTTCCGCGAGGCCGCCATCTGGAGCGTGGTCTGGGTCGCCATCGCGCTGGTCTTCGGCGGGATCATCTTCTGGGCCTACGGAGCCGAGGCCGGAACCGCGTACACCACGGCGTGGTTGCTGGAGAAGAGCTTGTCGGTCGACAACCTCTTCGTCTTCGCGCTGATCTTCGGGTACTTCAAGGTGCCCCGTGAGTACCAGCACCGCGTGCTGTTCTTCGGCGTCTTCGGCGCCCTGGTCTTCCGCGGCATCTTCCTGGGCGTCGGCGTCGCCGTCGTCGAGCGCTTCACCTTCGTCCTGTTCATCTTCGGCGCGATCCTGCTGTGGTCGGCCTACAAGATGCTCAAGGACGACGACGAGGACATGGACCCGAGCACCAACATCGGTGTCCGGATGCTGAAGAAGGTCGTTCCCCTCAAGGACGAGTACCACGGCCAGAAGTTCTTCATCAAGGAGGCCGGCAAGCGCTACGGCACTCCGCTGCTGGCCGTCGTGGCCGCCATCGAGGCCGCCGACCTGATCTTCGCCGTCGACTCCGTCCCGGCCGTCCTGGCCGTCTCGAGCGACCCGTTCATCGTCTACTCCTCCAACGCGTTCGCCATCCTGGGTCTGCGTGCACTCTTCTTCCTGCTGTCCGGGTTGCTCGAGCGCTTCCACCTGCTGAGCAAGGCGCTGGCGTTCATCCTCGCCTTCATCGGCGTGAAGCTGTTCTTCCAGGCCGGCCACGAGGTCATCAGCCCCTCGATCCCGCACATCCCGACCTGGATCAGCCTGTCGGTGATCGTGGTCTCGCTGACGTTGGCGATCGTGCTCAGCCTGCGCAAGCCCGCTCCCGAGGTGGACTCGGGCACGGAGTCCGACGAGGACACCGAACCGGCGAGGAACTCCCCGCCGAAGCACTGACGACCCCTCCCGGTCGACCGGACGCCCGTCCACCCGTGCGGTGGACGGGCGTTCGCCCGTTCGGGCGGGAGGCGGACCTCACGGCTCGAGCCCGGTGAACACGCGTCGTGGACGGCCCGCGTGCAGGCCGTCCTGGCCGACGAGCCCCGGCTGCAGCTGGTGTTCCAGCCCATCGTCGACCTCGCGGGCGCCGTCGTCGCCGGCCACGAGGCCCTGGCCCGCTTCGCCGACCCGACGGCCCGGCCGGCACCCAGACCTCCGACCGGTGGTTCGCCGCCGCCGACCGCCGCGGTCTGCTCCTGCGGCGGGCGCTGCCGCCCAACACCTTCCTGACGCTCAACGTCACCCTCCGCCCCCTGACCGACGCCTGCCACGACACGGGCTGAGCGACGTCCCGGCCGAACTCGTCGGTCAGGTGCTGCCGGCCGTCCGCGAAGCGGCCTGAGGTCACCCACCCGCGGGTACCTCCTGCGGGAGCGGGAGGCGCGTGGTCCACTGTGGGCCGTGCAGACCAGCGAGCGGACGGACGACCGGGACGACGGACTGCGCGGTCGCCCTCCGCTGCTGCTGGCCGCCGCGACGGGCTACCTGGTCAACTGCGCCCTCGGCGTCGCCGTCGCGACCCGTGCGCTGGACACCTCCGGCTTCCGCTGGGTCCACCACGCCGTCTACGTCGCCACCGCGACGCTGACCGCGGCCGCCGGCGTCGACCTCGCCGTGCGCGACCGTGCCGCCTTCACCGGTCTGCTGCCGGTGGCGGTGCCGCTCGTGGCGATCCCCGCGGTGTCCGCGCACTCGCGTTGGCACCCGGTCATCGCGCTGTCGGCGGCGCCCTGGTACCTGCGCGCCCTGCGGGCCGCCTGATGGAACTGCGCGAGGCGATCGCCAGCCGCCGCACCACCAACGGTGCCTTCCTGCCCGATCCGGTCAGCCCCGAGCACCAGCGCGTCCTCGTCGAGACGGCGGCCCGTGCGCCCTCGCAGCTGAACAGCCAGCCGTGGCGGTTCGTCCTCGTGGAGTCCCGCGAGACGATCGAGGAGGTCGCCCGCATCTCGGGCGCCGCCATGACGACCGCCATGGGCAACGGGACGTTCTTCGAGCGGTACAAGCGGTACTTCCGGTTCAGCGAGCAGGAGATGGAACGCACCCGTTCGGGGATGCTGTTCGACAAGCTCCCCGCACCGCTGCGCCCCTTCACCCGCAGCGTCTTCACCCGCAGCGGTCAGCGGGCCGTCAACGCCCTGCGGGTGCCGCAGACGCTGGGGGAGCAGAACCGCAGGCTCGTGGCCGGTTCGCCGCTGCTGCTCGGGGTCATGCTGGACCGCGCCGAGTACCGGCCGGGGGAGCTGTCCGGTTTCTACTCGCTGTTCTCGATGGGCGCGGCGATGGAGAACCTGTGGCTGACGACGACGGAACTGGGCCTGGGCATCCAGTTCATCAGCTTCCCGATGGAGGTCCCGGGGCAGTGGGACCGCATCGTGGAACTGCTCCACGTCCCCGACGACCTGGAGCTGATGGCGGTGTACCGGATCGGGTACCTGCCGCCGGAGGCCCGGCGCCCGGTCATCGACTGGACCAGTTCGCAGCGGCGGCTGGTGTCGCAGTACGTGTTCCGGGAGGACTGCCGGACGCCGCAGACGGGGTGGGACGCGAGCTGACCCCGTCCGCGGCACCCGTGCCTCAGGTGGTGACCGGGTGCCGCGGTGGTAGACCGCCGAGCACCCGGGCGACGTCCTGCACGACGGTGACGCCCATGGCCGCGTTGGCCGCGTCGGTGAACGCGCCGATGTGCGGGGTCAGAACCGTCCGCGGGGCGCGCAGCAGCGGGTCGTCGCCGGCCGGCGGTTCGGTGCTGAACGCGTCGGCTGCGTACCCGCCGAGGTGCCCGTCCTCCAGGGCGGCGCAGACGGCCGCGGTGTCCACCAGGTCCCCGCGCGCCGCGTTGACCAGCAAGGTCCCCGGCGGCATGCCGGCCAGCACGTCCCGGTCGACGACCGGTCCCCCCGGCGAGCCCGGCAGGTGCAGGGTGACGACGTCGGCCGTGCGGAACAGGGTGGGCAGGCCGACCGGCTCGGCCCCGGCGGCCGCGACGACCGCGGGGTCGACGTACGGGTCGTGAGCCAGCAGACGGGAACCGAACCCGGCGAACCGGCGGGCGACGGCCTGGCCGATGCGGCCGAAACCCACGATGCCGACGGTGCGCCCGGACAGTTGCGGACCGGAGAAGCGTTCCCACCGCCCCGCGACCACGCTGCGGTGCGCCGCGAGGATGTCGCGGGCCAGGGCCAGCACCAGACCCACGGTGAGGTCGGCGACGGCGTCGGAGTTCCCGCCCGGGGCGTTGACGACGGTGATGCCGCGCGCCGTCGCGGCCTGCACGTCGATGTTGTCGGTGCCCACCCCGTGCTTGGCCACGACCCGCAGCCGCCGGCCGGCGGCCAGCACCTGGGCGTCGACCCGGTCCAGGCCCACGACGAGGGCGTCGGCGTCCCCCACCTCCTCGGCCAGGTGCTCGGCCGAGAGCGGGTGCGGTCGCACCGGTCGCCGGACGCTCAGTCCCAGGTCGGCCACGGCCGCCCACGGTTCGGGGGAGAACTGCCCGAAGCTCGGGGTCGTCACCAGGACCTCGGCCGCCCCCCGGGCGGGGACGTCCGCGGCCCGGTCGGTCTGCGTGCTCACGGGTTCCTCCTAGGAGATCTCGACACCGAACACCTGCAGCACGGTGTAGACGCCCAGCAGGCTGATCGCACTGCTGGACAGGACGAGCATGGTGGTGACGAAGGCGCCGTCGCGGAACCTGGCCTCGACCTGCCGACGCAGGTGCCAGGTCGCGATGACCACGGCGACCAGGAAGATGCCGCTGCTGATCCCACCGATCTGCACCATGAGAACCGGCGACTGGATGAACAGGAACGACACCGCCCAGATCGGGGGCAGCACCAGGGTGAGGATCCGCAGGGTCTTCTGCCGCTGCACCGGGTCGTGCCAGTCGATGACCCCGAGCAGGCCGAGGGTGTTGGTCCACAACCGCGGCACGCTGGCGCAGGAGGTCAGGAACGTCTTGGCCAGGATGACGGCCGCGGCGAACAGGAAGACCGGCGACGCCCACGATCCCAGCACGTCGCTCCACACCCGGGCCAGCGTCGTGATCATGTCCGTGCCGGAGGGCACCAGGCCCTGCGGGTGCAGGACGGCGGCGCCGATGACGTAGAAGGACAGTGTGCACAGCGTGCAGACGATCCAGCTGACCAGCACGTCCAGCCGCAGCACCTTCAGCCAGCCCTCGGCGCGGCGGGCGCGTTCCTCGGTGCCGTCGTCGGGGCCGGTCCAGCGGGCGTACCCCTTCTCCAGGCACCAGTAGGTGTACGTCGTCATCTCGTCGGCGCCCACCCCGGTGAGCCCGAACATCGCGACGGCGATGCCCAGGGTGCCGGCGGGGATCGCGAAGGACAGACCCGAGGCCAGTTCGCCGGTGCCGTAGCTGAACTCGCTGAAGGGCAGGCCGATCGCCATCGCGACGGTGGCCAGCGTGGTCAGGACGATGGCGGCCAACGCGACCCGCTCGATGATGCTGTAGCGGTTGGTGTAGACCAGCGTCACCGTCGCCGTGAGGATGATGACGGTCCACGTGACCAGGGACGCGAAACCCAGGGGTTCACCGACGAGGGGCAGCAGGATCGAGCACGCCGTCACCGCGCCGCCGATGATGCCGCCACGCTGAAGCATCTTGGCGAAGTCCATGCCGATCCACAGGACGTTGATCCAGCTGATCCGGCCGATCCGCGGGCCGACCTCGGAGTAGCCTTCCAGCGCCGTACGGCCCTTGAGGATCGCCCACCGCGCCAGTTCCAGCTGGACCCAGACCTTCACAGCGGTACTGATGACGACCAGCCACAGCAGGACGAAACCCGCCCTGGCCCCCAGTGCGGTGGTGGTGATGAGTTCGCCCGAGCCCACGACCGCCGCCGACAGGATCAGTCCCGGCCCGAGGAACTTCGCCCGTCCGGCCAGTGTGGTCGGCGGTTCCATCGCGTCCTCGATCCGCAGGCGGTACGGATCGGGCAGTTGGTCGACGCTTCCGTTGCGGGGCAGTGTGCTCTCGCTCATCGCGACTCCTTCGTCGGCGTTTCCTTCGCCGTCAGTCGTTGACGTTGTCCCGGTCGTTCGTGGCGTGCGCGGTCTCGATCATCGCCAGCACCGCGGTCTGTTCGTCCGCCTGCGCCGGACCGGATCGGTGCCCCGCCGGCGCCGACTGCCCTGCACGCACCGGTGGAGCGCCGCCGCGGACAGCGGTGCGTCGGACCCGGGGTCCGGATGGGGCATCCCGACCTTCGAGGCCAGCCGCACGCGTCCGCGGCGCCCGGCCAGCAGGCGGCCGCGGATCTCCTCGGTCAGGCCGCCCACGTGGGCGTTGGTGGTGTCGACCTCGGTGACGCCGGCGTCCAGCGCGACGGCCAGCAGGCGGCCGGAGATCGCCTCGTCGGCGGTGTCGCCGAACGTCATGGTGCCGAGGACGAGTTCTGCGGACGGCATCGGGGTCCTTCCGAGAGCGATCGCGAAGTCTGGGGCGAGTCCGGGAGTGGAGCGGTCGCTCCGGTCCACTTCGACCGTTCCGGGCCGACCGCTCTGGCCCCAGCAGAACGTCACTGTGCCACCGGCGCGTGGAACGCGCAAGGACCCGCGCGGGACGCGCACAATCCCGAGGAAACGCGCGGATGGGTTGGCGCACAATGCGCGTCTCGTGCAGGATGAACGGCGCGGAGAGCCGTGCCCGGCCGGAACCGCCACGCGCGACGCCTGGCGACGACGCCGGAGGACGGAGGACCCGAGCATGCCCACCCGACCCGCCACCGCTGCGTCCACTCCTGCTCCTGCGACGTCACCGCTCACCGGCCCGGTCGTGCTGGCCGACGACTTGCCCGGCACCGCGAAGGTCGGCGGGTGCCGGCGCGGAACCTGGCCGGCGTCGTGCCCCTGGCCGGCGTCGGTGCCGACGGACCCGGACGGCATGGTGGCCCGGTGCCGTAGCCGCATCCGTGGACGGGCTGCGGGACAGCGGTTCGCAGTCGTGCTCGCCGGGGCACTGCCGGCGCTGCTCCGGACCGTCGTCGACGGACGCCCGCTGGCGACGGTGAGCCGCTCGTCGCCAGCCGCCTGTGGAGGCTGGAAAACGCCGACGCACCGGCCACGGTGGCCGAGCTGCTCCCACCGCCACCGATCGCCGCCAGCTGGAGCACCTGCTCGACCACCATCCCGTCATCAGCTGCGTCCCGTGCGCGAGTTCCGGGCCGGCGCCGTGGCCGCCCGGGCTCCCGGCGGCCGCGGTGTCGCCGCCGAACCCGGCGGCTTCGAACTCCGGACACCCTGACCCGGCTGGTGTGGGCCGTGAGTTCGCGACAGCAGACGGTGAGCCAGGCGTGGACCCGTCGCCGCCACCCGGTCGAGTTGGAACTCCCGGTGAACCCACCGCCGCCCCGCGATCGAAGACTCCGACCACCCGAGTCCGGCCCCACCCCGAGGAGGCCCCGTGTCCACGCCCACCGTGTCCACCGTTCCCCCCGTCGTCGACCAACGGCCCTACGTGGCCGCCCACCGCGACGCTCGTCCGGTCGTCATCGGCGACGCGGTCCGGCTCAGGACGGCCGCCGAGCTGTCCGCGGCGCAGCTCACCCCCGGCCGGATCGACGTCGTCGACCCGCACCTGATCCCCGCCGACCTGCCGTGGGAACAGATCTCGCCCGCGGCCGGGCACGCCGCCCACGAGTACGTCCGCATCGCCTGCGCGCTGGTCACCTCCGCTGCGGTGCAAGCGGTCTGCACAGCGCCCCTGAGCAAGGCGGCCCCGCACGCCGCCGGGTACCTGCACCGGGGCACACCGAACTGCTCGCGCACTCCACGGGAACGCCGCAGGTGCCGATGACGCTGACGACGCCCCGATCCGCGTCATCCACGTCACCACCCACATCTGGCTCACCGATGCGATCGCCAGGAGAGAACCGGGACTGGTCGAGCGCACGATCCTGCGCGGCGCGCAGGCGCTGCGCCGGGCCGGCGTCGCCGAACCGCCCATCGGCGTGTGCGCCGTCGAGCCGCACACCGGGGAGAACGGTTCGTTCGGCTGCGGCGAGGAGGCCGAGAAGCTCGCTCCCGGCGTCGAGGCCGGGGTGAACGTGACGGTGGGCCTGCCGGTCATCCGTACTCCGGTCGCCCACGGAACCGCCTTCGACGTCGCCGGTACGGGGCGTGTGGAGGTCGGCGGCATGAGGGAGGCCCTGCGCCAGGCGACCGAGTCGGCGACCGCGCCGGTGACCTCCCGCTGATGGAGGAGGTCACCCGTGCGGTGCTGTCCTCCCGGCAGTGCCGCCGCGAGATCGTCCGGCTGGCCAGCACGTCGGGACTGGCCAGCGTCGCGGAACTGTCGCGGCGTTTCGCCGTGACGGCCTCGACCATCCGCAGGGACCTGGCGCGGCTGACCGAGGAAGGACTCATCACCCGCACCCACGGTGGGGTCGCGCCGCCGACCGCCCGTCCGGAGGAGCCGCTGCTGCTGGACGTCGGCACGACCGTCGGGGCGCTGGCCCACGAACTGCGCGCCACCTCACCACTGACGGTCGTCACCACCGGGTTGACCACCGTGCGTGCGCTGGCCGAGGCCGGTGCGGTGCAGGTGGTCTGCCTCGGCGGCCGGCTGCGCCACGTCAGCCGGGGCTTCGCCGGGCCGCTGACCGAGACCGCGCTCGAGCGCGTCACCGGCGACGCGGTGTTCCGGGGCGCCGACGGTGTGGACGTTGGTGACCGACGAGGCCGTCGGCGCGGAAGCGCTGGCCGCCTTCCACAGCACGGGAGTTCCCGTCGTGGTCGTGCGGGCCGACGGCTCCGTGGTCACCGTCCCGCGGTGAGCCGCCCGTAGACTCCCTGCGGTGAGCGCACCCTTCTTCCTCGACTGCGACACCGGCATCGACGACGCCATGGCCATCGGCTGGCTGGTCGCCTCGCCCGGCGTCGACCTGGTCGGTGTCTCGACCGTCAGCGGCAACCTCGACGCGGCCGGCGGTGCCCGCAACACCCTGGACCTGCTCGCCCTGCTGGGCCGGCCCGACGTCCCGGTCAGCGTCGGGGCGCACGACTTCCTCGACCACGCCTACTCCGGCGGTGCTCCGGAGGTTCACGGGGTCAACGGGATCGGTGAGGTGTCGCTGCCCCGCTCGGCCGCCGAACCGACCGGGCTGTCCGGCGCGCAGGCGATCGTGGACGCGGCCCGGGCGCACGCGGGGGAGCTGCGCCTGCTGGCCATCGGTCCGTTCACCAACATCGCCCTGGCGCTGGAACTCGAACCCCGGCTGCCCGAACTCGTCGCGGAGTTCACGGTGATGGGCGGGGCCGCGATGGCGCCGGGGAACGTCTCGGCGCTGGCCGAGGCCAACGTCGCCAACGACCCGCTCGCGGCGCACCGGATGTTCACCGCCGGTTTCGACCTGACGATGGTCGGCCTCGACGTCACCATGCGGCACGTGTTCGAGGAGTCGCACCGGCAGGAACTGCTCGCCGTGGGAACTCCCGGTGTCGTCGCGATCGCGCAGATGCTGGAGTACTACTTCGCGTTCTACGCCCAGCGCTTCGGCCGGCCCTGCGCCGTGCTGCACGACCCGCTGGCCGCGGCCGTGGCGACCGGCGACGTGGAACTGGCCTCCGCTCCGACGGTCCCGGTCGTGGTCGACCACACCGACGGACCGGCTCGCGGCCAGACGATCGCCGACCTGCGCGACCTGTACCAGGGCTTCCCGGTGACCTACGAGAACGGCACCCGCGTGGCGCTGGAGATCCCGGGCGACTTCGCCGGGCAGCTGCTGCAGCAGCTGTCGAAGCTCTGAAAGCTGTTCGCGGGCAGAGGGTGCGGGTGTCTACCCTCGTGGCGTGATCAGGCACCCGCACTCCGGCGACGACGCCCGCCGCCTCGCCGAGGCCGGCACCGTGCTGCTGACCCAGGTCGGCAGCGGGGTGCACGGCACGGCGGTCGACGGGCAGGACGACCGCGACGAACTGGGCCTGTGCCTGGAACCCGAGGAGTTCGTCACCGGCCTGGCCCGGGTCCGCACCCCCGGCGGTCGGGAGATCGCGTTCGAGCAGTACGAACTGCACACCGCGTGGGCCCGCCCGCGCGGACTGGCCGAACGGTCCGGGCCCGGTGACCTCGACGTCGTCGTGTACAGCGCCCGCAAGTGGGCGAGACTCGCGCTCGCCGGGAACCCCACGGTGCTGCTGCCGCTGTGGGTCCCGGACGCGGAGGTCGTGCGGATCACGCCGGCCGGTGCGGAACTGCGCGCCCACGCCGACCGGTTCGCCACCCGGGCCGCGGGACGCCGGTTCCTGGGGTACCTGCGCTCCCAGCGTGCGGCGCTGCGCGGTGAGCGCGGCCGGCGCGCCGCGGCGCGGGCCCGGCGTTCGGGGGCGGGGTACGACGCCAAGCACGCGGTGCACGCGCTGCGGCTGGGGGTGCAGGGGCTGGAACTGCTGCGCACCGGCCGTGTCACGTTGCCCGTCCCGGCTCCCGAACTCGACGCGTTGCGCGCCGTCCGGCGGGGTGAGTGGGAACTGCGCGACGTGGAGGCGTGGATCGCCGAACTGGAGTCCGACCTCGACCGCGCGGTGGCCACCAGCACCCTGCCCGAGCAGGCCGACCGGGCCTGGCTCGACGGCTGGCTGGCCCGGTCGCACCAGGCGTTCTGGTCCGGGCGCGAGGTTCCGTCACCGTCGTGAGAGGTGCTGCGCGATCCGGTCGATCGTGGTGGTCCAGCCCTCGCGGATCCCCAGGCCGAACCAGTGCGCGACCTGCGCCTCGTCGAGCGCGGCCGACAGGCTCAGGGCCGCGGTCATGCGCGTCCCGGTGCCCGTCGCCGTGAAGTCCAGCGAGACGGTGGGAACGGCGTCGAGGTCGTCCGGGTCCAGGTCGGGCCAGCCGCCGACGGCTCCCCAGCTGAACACCAGCCGGTGCGGGGGTTCCACGACGTGGTAGAGCCCGCCGGTGGGGTAGCTGCGGCCGCCTTCGCCCTCCTGCAGCGTGAGGCGCCAGAACCCTCCGGGGCGCAGGTCGACGCTCGGGTGCGACTGCGTGGTGGGCAGCCCGGAGAACCACTCGAGCTGGTCGGGTTCGGTCCAGGCCGCGAAGACCCGTTCGGGCGCGACGGGGTAGTCGCGCACGAGGGTGATGCTGCGTTCCACGCTCCGGGCGGTCGTTGCGCTGTTCACGGTGTCTCCTTCGACAACTGGTCGGCGAGCCGGTCGAACCGGGTGGTGAAGAACGTGCGGTAGTCGTCCATCCAGGCGTCGACCTCGCGCAGGGGGTCGACGGCGAGCCGGCAGGGGCGCCACTGGGCCTGGCGGCTCTTGACGACCAACCCGGCGTTCTCCAGGACCTTCAGGTGACGGGAGATCGCCGGCAGGGTCATGGCGTGCGGTGCCGCCAGTTCGTTGACCGTCGCCTCCCCCCGCGCCAGCTGGGCCAGCAGGGCCCGGCGGGTGGGGTCGGCCAGGGCGGCGAACGTGGTGCTCAACGGGTCGGTCACTTGAGCTCCCTGTTGATTGACGACCTCGACAAGTACAACGCCGACTCGTCGTCCGGTCAACCCCTCTCGGCAGCTGGTTCAGGCCGTCGGTGGCAGCGGGTCCTGCCACGGCTCCCCCGCGGTGATCTGCTGCAGGTGCATCGCGATCTCGGTGACGTCGTCGAGGCCCTTCTCGACCAGACCCACCAGTCGCTGCCCGTAGTCCCCGTCCGGACGCGAGGTCCTGATGCCGTTGCGGTCCAGTGCGGCCAAGGCGGCGAACAGGCCCAGCGCGGGGTTGAGCGGGCCCAGGAAGGGACGCGTGGTGACGATGGCGTGCATCAGCGCGGCGGCCTGTTCGTACTCGTCGCGGTAGATGCGCTCTCCGTCGACGTCCAGCGACGGCCGCAGCGCCGCGGCCCGCAGGGCGCCGACGTCGCGGATGGCGACGGGTTCGGACTCGGCCAGCCAGTCCGCCAGTTCGGCGATCTCGGGAACGGTCAGGAAGCGGGGACGCTCGGGGATCACCGGGAACGCAGCGCGCGCCACAGCGCGGGGTTGCTGTCCTCGATCCGCCGGGCGATCGAGGCGATCGATTCGTCCTCCTGCCGCGAGGACTGCTCCAGCAGCGACTCGAACAGCTTCTGGCGCGAGACGCCGGGGTGCCGGCGCTGGAGTTCTTCCAGCATGCGCTCGTGCTCCTCGGACAGTCGCAGAGTCATCTGGGCCATGGCGCCAGGGTACACCGGTGATGTCGCGTGATGTCAGGTCGTTCCCGCGCCGTTCCGCAGCAGCGACGACGCGTGCCCGATCGCGCGACCCGCCGGGTGCGGGGGCCGAGCGGCTAGTGGGCGCGGGAGGTGGGTGGACCCTCGCCGGCCTCCTGCAGGCCCTCGGGGCCCAGTGGTGGCGTCTGGCCGGACCGGACGGTGGGTGCCGGGGGCGAGGGGGTGCGGCCCGGGGCCGGCGTCGATGCCGGCCCGGGCCCGGGGTCCTCGACCGGTGCGGCGATGTAGCCGGCCAGGTAACCGAAGACGGCGGCGGCCGGCAGTGCCGCCACCAGCAGGATGGTGCGCTCGGTGGGGCGCGCGTCGGCGAGCAGGGGCAGCAGGGTCAACGCGGCCAGGGAGGTGGCACCGACGGCCAGCGCACGGCGGGTGTTGATCCGGGGCACCGGCACCTGCTCCTCCCGCTCGACCGCTCGTCTCCTCGTGGAGCCTGCCACACGCAGCCCGGCGCGTGGTGGTGATCGGCGCCACCAGGGTTGCGGACCGCCGGCAGCGGTGGCGTCCCAGCTGCCCGTGCACGGCCTCGACGCCGGGGCGGCTCGGCGGCTCGGCGCCTGGGCAGGGCCACGTCGTCGCGCACGTCGGTCGGGACGGACCCGCGCTGCTGCGCCGTGACTGCCGTCGGAGCCGTTCGGCGAGGCGCTCCTCGTCCGTCGCCTCCTCAGGACCCCGCTCGCCGGAGGGCGCAGACGTCGGCACCCGCACGGAACCGCGCCCGGATCGTCGGCCGCCGAGGCTGCGGTGTGTCGCCGGGCAGACACCGGAGCCCCTGTTCTCGATGCGGTAGACATGCGGCGTGCATGGCTACTTCGACGGCGCGGGTCCGCGCCGGGCGGTGTGGGCGTCGGTGCGCGCCACGCGTCCGGTGCCGCACCGGGGAACTGCCCGGGCGAGGATCGACCTGACTCCGCTCTCGGCCCGCTCCGCAGCGCGCGCTCGGTGATGGACGCGCAACCGCCCCTGTTCACCGACCGCGACGGCTACCAGACCGCCGCCCGCGGGGACGACTGGGACCTGTGCCTGGGGTGCGGAGCGCCGTGCTGGCACCTGTTCGACGGCCTGCCCTTCCACCCCGAGCACTGGGTGAGCACCACCGTCACCGAACGCGAGCAGATGTGGCGGCGTCTGGAGCGGTGGAGCCAGGACAACCCCGAGGAGTACCGCAGGCGCCTGGACCGCGCCGCCCCTCCCACCGGCGCACGCGACCGCGACCTGGCGAGCGCGGGGGACTCCGCCCGTCCCTCCGCGCCGGCTGCACCCGTGGCCCGCGAGCGCCGTGCCGCGCCGGGACCCGGCGCCCGGCCCGGGGCACGGGGCGGTGTGCGGGGTGGGCGCCCCTCGAAGGCGACGGCTGCGGTGGCGGGCGGGGCGGCGTCGTCGTTCCGGGCGGTGGCCGCGGTGGTGGACGTCACGACGGTCTGGCTGCCGGACGGGAGCGCCCTGCCGGTGGAGCGGCCGATCCGGCACCTGGGCGATCTGGAGGAGCTGGGCCGCACCCTGCGGCTGGGGTTCGGTCCGGTGCGGTGGCGCAGAACTCCCGAGGCGGGGCAGATCGTGCCGACGGCGGCGTTGTGGCGTCAGCTGGGGGTCGACGTGGCGGCCATCCCCACGCGGGAGGACAAGCGGCGGGCGTGGCTGCAGGAGCTGAGCGCGCAGTTGCCGGCGTTGAGCGATGCGGTGGCCGAGGGATGGGTGTTCGGGGACGGGCGCTCGGCTCCGCAGTTGCGGGGGATCACGCGGTTGCGGCGCACCGGGGCCGAGCGGGGAGAGGTCGCCGTGCTCTGCCTGCAGGCGATGGACTCCACCTTGCCGACGGGTGAGCCGACGGGTGAGCCGACGGGTGAGCCGACGGGTGAGCCGACGGGTGAGCCGACGGCGCGGACGTCCGGTGCCGTCACCCCCGGATCCGCGGAGGCGGCCGTGACGGCGCGGCGGTTGCAGTTGTTCGCCGACGCGGTGGGCATCCCGTTCCGCGGAGCGATCTCGACGGGGATGGACCTGCTGGAACTGGTGACCCCGCTGGAACGCAAGAAGCAGTGGGAGACGGTGGACTACAGCGGGATCGGCCCGGCGAACACGGGAATGCTGGACGGGGTGTTCAACTGGACCCGCCGGCCCGACGCCGCCGAGCGGCAGCTGGGGTACGTGCACGCCTACGACCGCAACGGTGCCTACCTGGCGGCGTGCTCGTCGGTGCTGATCGGGCTGGGACGGCCGCAGTTGTTCGAGGACGGTGCGCAGTTCGACGAGCGGCGCGCCGGGTGGTGGCTGGTGGACGTGCCGGCGCACGAGGACTGGCGCTGGCCCTCGGTGCTGGACCCCGGTGGGCGGACGGTGGGGACGCAGCAGTGGGTCACGACCACGACGCTGGCGTACGCGGTGAAGGAACAGGGGTACACCCCGGTCGTGCACCGGGCCTGGTTGTGGACCGCCGAACAGTCCTCGCGGGTGCTGGAACCGTGGTACCGGGTGCTGCGCGATGCCCGGAACGTGTTGCTGGACAGCGACGACGAGCAGGCACCGGTCGTGCTGGAGATGGTCAAGCAGGTCTACAAGCGGACCAACGGGTGGTTCGCGGCGTCCGCGGCGCGGGGGACCCCGGCGTTCCAGCCGTACGTGCACCACGCGATCCGCGCGGCCTCGAAGGTGGGGATGCTGCACACGGTCAAGGCGATCGGGGCGCAGAGCGGGACGTGGCCGCTGGTGGTCGCCGACACCGACGTCCTGGCCTACGCCAGCGACCAGCGCGACCCCGTCGCCGGCTGGCCCGGCCGCGACGAGGGCAAGACGAAACTGGGCTCGAAACTGGGCAGGGGGCTGGGTGGGTACAAGCCGTACCGCTCCGGGACGATGAGCGCTCAGGTTCCGTTCCTGACCGGTCAGGGTTGGGGCGGGCGCGACGTGCTGCACGACGTGCGGGTGTGGGCCGCCGCCGACGACGACCTCCTCCCCGGCGCTCACCGTCCCGCCGGCCACGGCAGCCAGGAGGAGCACGCCCGCCCCGCGGACGAGGCCGCGGACGCCCCCGTCGAGGCGCACGACGACGTCCTGCTCGCCCCCGCGGCCGGCACCGCACCCGACCGCGCCCACGAGGACAGCGACGAGGACGGATCAGGACAGATGAGCCTGCTGGGTGAGTGGTGAGCCCTCGCAGGCGAGGTGGCGCCCAGGGCGGGTCGTCGGGCCGGGGTCCACGTTTCGAGGCCGTTCCCCTGCCCGGGATGCCGCCGCTGCCGCAACGCGCACCGCGAACCCCCGCGACCGGCCGGGAGGTGCCCGCAGGAACGGGCGGGCGCAGGGACACCGCCGGGCGCGACGGCGCTCGCGTGCAGCGGCCCACGGCCACCGCCAGCGGCGCCCCGCTGCCGCGGATGAACCCTCAGCAGCTCAGGTCCCCGGCCACCAGTTCGGCCATGGCCCGGTTCGCGGGGGTGCAACCCCCACAGCCGGGACAGGACCTGGGGCAGTTGCTGCGCTCGGTGTACGGCGCCTCCCCCCGCGACCCCCAGCGCCCCGACCTGCGCGCCGCCGCCGCCGACCTCGGCATGTCCGCCCGCCAGCTGCGCCGGTGGGCCAACGGGGAAAGCCGCCCCCGCGCCACCAACCCCGCCCTGCAGCGCCTGCAACGCCTGTCCCGCACCGTGCTGGACTCCCGCGCCGGACGCGCCCGCGCCCTCGGCGCGCAGGCGCCGGCCCAGCCCGCGGCGGCGCGGACCATCCGCATCGGCGGCGTCCAGGGCGTCGTCTCCGGCAACGACGACGCCTACCGCGACCGCACCATCGAGGTCGACCTGACCCCCGCCGAGTACGCCGAACTCCAGCGGCTGTGGGTCGAGCACGGCAACGCCGGCCTGGCTGACGGACTGCACGCCCTCACCGACCGGAACTACTACGAGCAGTGGCACTTCCAGAGCATCGACTCGATCCAGTGGGGTGACCGCGGCCGCGGTCGCTGACGGCTCCGACGGGGTGGGCGGCCACGGCCGGCGGGGCACCGCCGCCGGTCCTCGCGACGAAGACCGGGCGTGCCGGGCCGACCAGGACACCCTCGGGCGCCGGAGTTCACCGCGGCACTGACGGAACCAGGACGGTCAGGACTCCCGCGTCACCTGCGCGGTGCCCGGGCGCGAGCCGCTGCGACGACGTGCCGTCGGCAACGGTCGGCGTGAGGATCCACCAGTGCCGCGGTGTGCCGCCCGTGGTCGGGAGCGGGCCGCTCACCGTGGACCCGCCGCTCGATGCCCGCAGAGCCCGCGCCAGGTCCGTCGCGCGGAAGGCCGCCCCTCCGCTCGCGCAGGACAGCGCCGCAGGCGAGGGGAGGCCCGGTTCCGCGCAGCGGGTGTTCGAGCCTCCAGCGTCCGCAGCGTCCGCAGGGGTTTCCCGGGTGAGTTCCAGGCGCAGCAGGACCTCCCCGCTGCCGTCGCGGACCTGCAGGCGTCCGGTGGCGTCCAGGCGCAGGTGCAAAACGGCGTCGTCACCGGTGGTCCGTCGCTGGGTGCGGGCCGTTCGGGCCAGGCGGGCGACCTGGGTGGGGCTCACGCGCAGTTCCCCCGGTGCGTGACCCGATCCGGTGCCGGCGGGCGCCGGTCGCACGGGCGGGTAGCCGCGGGAAGGCGTGCACGGGATCGTCACCGCGAAGCCGGCAGGCCCCGGCGAGGCGCCGGTCGTCCCACCACGCGGCGGGAGGAAGCCGCTCAACCGCACCCGGTCCTGCGCCACCGCCAGCGTGGTCGCGGCGGCCGGGGCGAGTCTGCCCAGGGCCTGGGCGGCGTCGCTGAGGAGGTCGGCGGGAACCAGGACGTGGCTGGCCGCGTGCGCCCAGTCCCGCCGGGTGTTCCAGTCGGTCAGGCACGAGCCGTCGGTGGAGAGCAGGTGCACGGCCGCACCGGCCGGAAGGTCGACGCTGATGCAGTGCAGCGGCGGCGAACTCGTGGTCGCCGCCGGATCGGCGGGGCGGTGGGTGCTGGTCACCGCCAGGATCCTCAGGTGGGCGGCCAGCTGCGCTGCGGGCAGCGTCAGCAGGTCCACCAGGCCGTCGTCGCGGTGCAGGCCGTCGGGGTCGCGGACCGGCCCGGTGGTGGGGATCCGCTGCTCGGCGCGGTGGTCCGCGCGCCCGGCGCCGAGGACGAGGTGGTCCTCGACGAGGCGGACGTCCAGGGCCGGTCCGCGCCGGACCCCTCCCGCCCGTCCGCCCGCCTCGGCGGGTGGTCGGCTCGCCGGGTCCGGACTCCGGCGCACGAGTGCGGCGACGAGCCGGCCGGTGGCCTTCTGCAGGTCCTCCAGGGCGACCACCGCGGAGAACCGCGCCGCCCGGGCCCGCGACGTCGCCTGGGCCAGGTCGAGGGTGACGCTGGTCGCCACCTGCTGGTCGTGGGCGGTCAGCCGCAGCCAGCCGGTGCCGGCCTCGAGGTGGACGCCGCTGCGGAAACCGCGGTCGCCCACCGCGGTCGCCAGGACGCCGAGAGCGGCCCGCAGGTCCGCCGGCGTGCCGACGGCGGCGCGGCTGGAGCGGCGCCCCGTGGCGGTCCGGCGGGTCCCGGTCGGCGACGGGCCGGGGGGTCCGGCCGGTGCCGCAGCCTCCTCCGCCGCGGGTTGGGCACCGGTCACCGACTGCGTGCTCTGCCGAAGCCCGCGGACGCCGGCGGCGCGCGCGGCCGCGGCGATGTCCGGCAGGGGAGCGCTGCTCAGCCAGCCGTCACTGTGACCCTTGGGCATCAGGACCGGGTGCACGAACACCCGCCACCACGCCATGTCCAGCAGCAGGGCGTGACGCACCAGGACCGCCTCGAAACGACTGCTCGTGCGCAGCGCGTCGCGGACCAGCCAGCGGCCCCCGGCGCTGCGGGCCGGACGTGGTCGAGCCGTCAGCAGCGCGTTGACGCGTGCACGGTCGTGCAGGATCACGCCCGCGCGGGTGACGCCGAGGTCGGGGTGGCTCACGACCAGGACCAGGTGCGGCTGCAGGAACCCCCGCTGCTGCCACGTCAGCATCCTCGAGCTCACCGGATCCTGCGAGGCGGCTGAGGCCCGTCGATGCTCCTCGACCTCGGCCAGGCTCGCCCGGGCGTTGCGGGCGTCGTCCAGCTGACGTTGCAGCACCACCGCCTCGGGCAGCAGCGCCGCGCGCAACCGCTGGGCAGCTGCGGGGGAGGGCCGGGCCTGCCCGGCCAGCCAGCGCCGCACCTGCCGCTCGGACATGCCCACCGAAGCCGCCAGCGCGCTGGCGTCGAAACCGTTGTCGCCCAGAGTGAACGCCAACCGTGCCGCTGCCCGCAGTTCCTCCAGCGTCCACTCCCGGTCGGGCACGAGCCTGCCGCGCCCTGAGGGGTGGTCGCCCCGCCAGCCGTCCGTCTCACTCACCGGTCACCCCGGGCGCACACCGCCGGAGTTCGGCCATCCGGTGGTCGCCGACCGGTTGCACCACGCGCGCAGGGCCCGACGGCGTGCCCGGCACGGGAACCTCCTGAACGACGAGACCGGGCCGGCGCTCGCCGTCCCGCACCGGAACACTAGCCACCGCACGGCCCGGGTCGTACTCGTCCTCCACGTCGAACGTGGCGGTCCCGTCCAGGAGGCGAGCTGATCGAGCCGCTCGGCGGACGGTGGGTCGGGTTCAGCGGTGTGGCGCGGCACCGTCAGGCCCGGAGGTACGCACGTCGCACACCCCCACAGACGGCGGAACCCCCACCGCGTGTCGGCAGTTCCCCGGCCGGCTCCTGCACGGCGCGCACGATCGCCACGTGCATCTGCGCGAACAGCTCCCAGCGGGTCGGGAGGACGAGAAGCCGGATCCAGGAAACTGGAAGCTGACAGGTCCACCGGACCTCCGGCATCGGAGTTCCCGATGGATCCCACCAACGGCCGCGCTCAGCGGAGCCGGACCCGGTCGTGCGGGCCGGTTCGTCGCCCCGAGGCTGACACCGCGCGACGGTCCCCTGCCCGGCCACGACGAGGTGATCAGGAGGTCGCGACCGTCGTCGGGGAGTCGTCCGGGACGACGGCCGCGGGACGGCCCGGCTGCGCCTCCCGGACCGATGCCCACAGCGCGTCCAGTGCACCGCGGGTGGTGTCGCCGAGCAGTTCGCGGACCACCGTCGCTGCTCCGTCCAACTGCAGTGCACCAGGGTGCTGGAACCGGGCGCCCAGCAGGCTGACCGTGTCCAGGCAGCGATGCGTTCCCAGGACGGCCGGGGAGTTGCGCGCCGTCTGCTCTCGCAGGTCGAGGTCCTCGACGAGCAGCGGTGCTCCGCCCAGCCGGGCGCGGGTCCGCGACCGCAGCGCCCCTCCCTGCTCTCCGGTGCGGCCCAGCACGAACGTCTCCCGCAGGACGGCGGTGGAACCGGGCGCCAGGTCGACCTCGAGGGACCGTTCCACCCGGGCACCGTCGGCGACGACGAAGGGCTCCGCGTTCCAGGTCAGCTGAGCGCCCTCGTGCAGCCGAACGCGGGTGGTCCAGGTCGACGGCGGGCCGCCGCGCCCGTCGTAGGCGACGGTCCCGGTGACCTCGACCAGCTCCAGCGCGCACCCGGCGGCCACCTCGATCTCGAGGTCGACGTGGTCCCCGGCCAGCAGCAGCGCCCGGGCCCCGACGAGGGCGAGGCGGGCCGAGGCGGAGCCCCGGTGCAGCAGTTTGGGCGCCAAGGCGTCGGTGCGCAGGTCCAGGGAGGTGTCGGCGTGCAGGGCGATCCTGGTCGTCACGGTGGTCAGGGGTGCGAGTGCACGGTCCCGCCGCCGTTGCCGTCCGCGTGGAAGTGCGGGGCCATCGGGCCGGGGTCGACGGGGGAGTGCGAGCCGGTGCGGAACTGCGCGACCATGCCCCGCAACCAGCTGGTGAGTTCGTCGATCGAGGCCCGGTCGGTGCGCGACAGGGCCACGACGGGGCGGCCGTGGCGGGCGGCGAGGGCGTCGGCGCGCATCTGCCCGACGTCGACTCCGACGTGGGGACCGAGGTCGGTCTTGTTGACCACGAGCAGGTCGGCGCGGGCGATCCCGGGGCCGCCTTTGCGGGCGACGTCCCCACCGCCGGCGACGTCGAGGACGAAGATCTGCGCGTCGACCAGGGCGGGGGAGAACGTGGCGGTGAGGTTGTCCCCGCCGGATTCGACGAGGACGACGTCGAGGGGGTCGAAGTCGTGCTCGAGGTCCTCGACGGCCAGCAGGTTGGCGGTGACGTCGTCGCGGATGGCGGTGTGCGGGCACGCGCCCGTCTCGACCGCGCGGATGCGTTCGGCCTCCAGCACACCGGTCGAACGCAGGAACCGCGCGTCCTCGTCGGTGTAGATGTCGTTGGTGATGACGCCCAGGCGGTAGGTCTCGCGCAGTTCGGTGCACAGCAGCGCGATGAGCGAACTCTTGCCGGTGCCCACGGGACCGGCGATCCCCAGCCGGAACGAGCGCGTGGACGTGTGTGCGTGGCGGGGCAGCGTGTCAGGCATGGAACAACCTCTGTCTCGTTCGGGCGTGCAGGAGGGAGAACTCCTCGACCAGCGGGGCGGACGTGGCGGGGATGTCGTCGGGGTCGGTGAGGTCGGCGCAACGGGCGACGAGCTCCTCGATCAGCGGGTGCGCGGCCACCGACCAGGCGGTGGTTTCCAGCGGGTCGAGCGGATCCAGCTTCAGCGCCGCGGCGGTCGCGGTGGCGACGTCCTCGTGCCCGACCAGCCGTACGAGTCGTGCGGCGTCCAGCCCGCCGACCGCCGCCAGCGCACCGAGGACGAGCGGCCGGGGAGGAGTGCGGCTGAAGGTGTTCCAGACCGGGTGCGGCCACACGCGCCCGGCCAGTCGCAGGTATCCGCGGCCCAGCGTCCGGGACGCCTCCCGCAGCGGCGCGCTGGGGGTACGCGCGGCCCAGGCGGCCTCGACGGACTCCAGGTCCAGCCCGTGGAGCACGTGGTGGCGCGTGACGACGGTGGTTCCCGCCTCGACGGCCACGACCGTCGCCAACCGCCCGCGCAGGAACTGCGGGACGTCGGTCGCGCGCAGCCCGCCGTGGACCATCGCCGGTTCCAGTCCGGCGGACTGGGTGTGCCCGCCGACGGGCAGCCGCGCGTCGGCGAGCAGCGCCAGCAGCAGGTCGGGGGAGGCCGTGGGGGAGGCGTCGGGCGAGCGCATCAGAACAACTGGTACCGCTGGGCCAGCGGCAGCTCGGTGGCGGGATCGGGTTCGACCAGGTCGCCGTCGATCGTGATGGCGAACGTCTCGGGATCCACCTCGATGCGCGGCAGCGCGTCGTTGTGGACCATCTGCGCCTTGCCGACGCCCCGGGTGTCCCGCACGGCCTCCAGCCGACGCCGCAACCCCAGTCGGCCCTCCAGCCCGTCGGCCAGGGCGGCCGGGGAGACGAAGCTCACCGAGACGTCCGCCCCGTTGGGGTGCATCAGCGCCGGGCGCAGCAGCACCGGTTGCGGAGTCGGGATGGAGGCGTTCGGATCCCCCAGCGCACCCAGCACCAGCGCGCCGCCCTTGAGGACCACCGAGGGGCGGACGCCGAAGAACGCCGGATCCCACAGCACCAGGTCGGCCAGCTTGCCGACCTCGACCGACCCCACGAGGTGGTCGATGCCGTGCGCGATGGCCGGGTTGATCGTGTACTTCGCGACGTACCGGCGGGCCCGTTCGTTGTCGGCCCGCGCGTCGAGGCCGCCGCGGGCGAGCTTCATGACGTGCGCCACCTGCCAGGTCCGGGTGATGACCTCCCCGATCCGCCCCATGGCCTGCGCGTCCGAACTCGTGATGGACAGCGCGCCGAGGTCGTGCAGCACGTCCTCGGCGGCGATCGTGGTGGCCCGGATGCGGGACTCGGCGAAGGCGAGGTCCTCGGGTACCGCCGGGTTGAGGTGGTGGCAGACCAGGAGCATGTCCAGGTGCTCGGGCACGGTGTTCACCGTGTGCGGCAGCGTCGGGTTCGTCGAGCCGGGGATGACGTTGGCGTGGCCGGCCAGGGTGATGATGTCCGGGGCGTGCCCGCCGCCGGCGCCCTCGGTGTGGAAGGCGTGGATCGACCGGCCGGCGATCGCGGCGATCGTGGAGTCGACGTAACCGGCCTCGTTGAGGGAGTCGGAGTGCAGCGCGACCTGCAGCCCGAACTCCCCGGCGGCCCTCAGGGCGGCGTCGATGGCCGCGGGCGTCGATCCCCAGTCCTCGTGCACCTTGTACCCGGCCGCCCCGGCCAGCGCCTGCTCGGCCAGCCCGGCCGCGGAGACGGTGTTCCCCTTGCCCAGCAGCAGGACGTTGACCGGCAGGGCGTCCAGCGCGCGGTGCGCCTGCGCCAGGTGCCACGCGCCCGGGGTGACGGTCGTCGCCTTGGTGCCCTCGCTGGGCCCGGTGCCGCCGCCGGCGATCGTCGTCAGGCCGGCGGCCAGCGCCTCGTGCACCTGCGAGGGGGAGATGAGGTGGACGTGGGTGTCGATCCCGCCGGCGGTGAGGATCCGGCCCTCACCCGAGATGACGTCGGTGGACGGGCCGATCCGCAGGGCCGGGTGCACCCCGTCGGCGACGTCGGGGTTCCCGGCACGGCCGATCCCGCAGATGCGGCCGTCGCGGATCCCGACGTCAGCGCGGTAGATGCCGCTGTGGTCCAGCACGATGGCGTTGGTGACGACGGTGTCCGGGGCACCCTGCGCGCGGGTCGTGGTCCCCTGGGCCATGGATTCGCGGATGGACTTCCCGCCGCCGAAGACGGCCTCCTCGCCGCCGGCGGTCAGGTCGTCTTCGATCTCGATCCACAGGTCGGTGTCGCCCAGGCGCACTTGGTCGCCCGTGGTCGGGCCGTAGAGCGCGGCGTAGGCCGCGCGGTCGATCTCAACCACCGGTGTTCTCCCTGATCTGCAGGCCGGGCACCCGGCGTTCGCCCTTCAACGCGACCGCCCGCACGGTCCGGGCCACCCCGGGTTCGAACCGCACCGAGGTCCCCGAGGGCACGTCGAGGCGGAAACCGTGCGCGGCGGCCCGGTCGAAGCGCAGGGCGAGGTTGGCGTCGGGCAGGTGCAGGTGCGACCCGATCTGCACCGGCCGGTCGCCGGTGTTCTCCACGTGCAGTTCCAGGCGCTCGTCCTGGCCGCGGTCGGCGTTCAGGACGATCGTGCCCGGCCGCACCCGGACCGCACCCGGGCCCTCGACCGGGGCCGACCCCTGGACGGGGTGATGCAGCGTCACGAGTTTGCGTCCGTCCGGGAACGTCGCCTCGACCTGCACGTCGTGCAGCATCTCGGCCACTCCCGGCATCACCTGCTCGGCCCGCAGGACGTGACGGCCCGACTCCATGAGGTCGGCGACCAGTGCGCCTTCGCGGGCGCGTTCGACCACCCAGGTGGACAGCAGCGCGACCGCCTCGGGGTGGTTGAGCAGGACGCCGCGCTGCAGGCGGTCGCGGGCCACCATCCCCGCGACCGCCAGGAGCAGCTTCTCGGTCTCGGCCGGACTGAGGTTCACCGGATTCCTCCCATCGATCGCCGCGGGCAGCCGTTCCGCGCTGCGGGGCGCAGGACGTCCGGCGGTTGCAGGAACGTACAGGACGGGACGGCGGGACGGACGACCGCTGGAGCTCGACGCCGCGACGTAACGGATGCGAAACACGCTGGAAACACCGGGCACGCAGGCTGACCGGAGCGGAACCAGTCAACCAGTGTTGGATCCAATTTGCCAGTGCTAGGATCCAAACATGCGCGGAACGCTCCCACCCCTGGCCGACACCAGTTCCTCGTTCGTCGACGGTGCATGGGTGCCGACCACAGGTCGGGAACTCTTCGACGTCGTCGACCCGGCCACCGAAGAACTGCTCACCCGGGCCGCCCAGGCCACCGCCCAGGACGTCGACGACGCGGTGGCCGCTGCCCACCGGGCACTTGCCGAGCGCCGGTGGACGGGACTGGCCCCGCTGGAGCGCTCCCGGATCCTGAACCGCGTCGCCGACCTCATCGAGTCCCGGCTCGAGGACCTGGCCGTCTTGGAGACCCGGGACAACGGCAAACCGATCGAACGGTCACGGGCCGACACGGCGACGGCCGCCCGCACGTTCCGCCACTTCGCCGGAGCGCCCAGCCGCCTCGCAGGCTCCACCGTCCCGGTGGGCGAGGGGCACCACGTCTACACGGCACTGGAACCCGTCGGGGTCGCCGCGCTGATCCTCCCCTGGAACTTCCCGATCATGACCGGTGCGTTCAAGATCGCGCCCGCCCTGGCCGCGGGGTGCGCGGTCGTGGTCAAACCCGCCGAGCAGACGCCGCTGACGATGCTGGAACTGGCCGGGATCCTGCGCGAGGCCGGCGTTCCCGACGGGGTGTTCAACGTCCTCACCGGGGACGGGCGCGTCGGCGCGGCCCTGGTGGCCCACCCCGGTGTCGCGAAGGTGTCCTTCACCGGCAGCACCGAGGTCGGTCGCCTCGTCGGTCGCGCCGCCGCCGAGTCGTTCACCCGCGTGACCTTGGAGCTGGGCGGCAAGAGCGCGAACATCGTCTTCGACGACGCCGACCTCGACGCGGCCGTCACCACAGCCATGCGTGCGTCCTTCGGCCACTCCGGGCAGATGTGCACCGCCGGCAGCCGCCTGCTCGTCCAGCGATCGGTCCTGCCCGAGATGACCGAACGGCTCGTCGCGGCGACTCGTGCCGTGCGCACCGGAGACGGCCTGGCCGGCGGCGTGTCAGTCGGTCCGCTGGTGTCCGCTGAGCAGCGCGAGCAGGTCCTGGGCTACATCGCCAAGGGCATCGCGGACGGCGCCGAACTCCTCGTCGGCGGTGGCAGTCCGGAAGGACCCGGCTACCACGTCGAACCCACGTTGTTCTCCGGGCTGACCAACGACATGGTCATCGCCCGCGAAGAGATCTTCGGTCCCGTCGTCGGGATCCTGCCCTTCGACGACGAGGCCGACGCCGTGCGGATCGCCAACGACTCCAGCTACGGCCTGGCCGCGGGGATCTGGACGAACGACCTGCGCCGTGCGCACCGGGTGGCCGCCGCGCTCGAGGTGGGCACCGTCTGGATCAACACCTACAACGTCTTCGATCCGGCTCTGAGCTTCGGGGGTGTGAAGGACTCCGGGTTGGGCCGGGACCTCGGCGACGAGGCACTGCTGTCCTACACCGAGTCCAAGGCCGTCGTCGTGGCGCTCTGAGGATGACCGTCCTGGACGTGTCGGGACCACCGGTCCGCCTGGTTCCGATGGTCCTGGGTTTCGAACCCATCCCCGAGTCGATCTCCCTGGCCGGCGGCGACCCAGCCCGGTTCCTGCTCGAACCGGTGACGGCGGCCGCGGTGGAGTTCCGCGACGGCTGGGTGCTGCTCGACACCGGCTTCGACGCCACGATCGTCCGCGACCCCGCACGCCGGGCCGCGCAGTACGACTACGCCTGCTACACCGCGATCGTGCCGCCGGGGGACCCGCTGCCCGACCAGTTGGCCGCCGCGGGTCTGTCGTTCGCCGACCTGCGCGGGTGCGCGCTCTCGCACCTGCACCTGGACCACACCGGCGGGTTGCGGTTCCTCGTCGACGGGCCACCCGTCCTCGTGCAGCGCGCGGAGTGGGAGTTCGCGACCACCCGGGCCGGGCACCGGCACACCTACGCCCCCGGCGACTACCTCCGGCCCGGGCTCGACGTCCGGTTCGTCGACGGGGACACCGTCCTGGCGCAGGGCCTGACCGCCCTCGACACCCGCGGGCACACCCCGGGCCACCAGTCGTTCGCCGTCGAACTCGGCGACCGGACGATCGTCCTGGCCTGCGACGCAGCGGACCTGCGCGCCAACCTCGACCAACGCCGGCCCTGCGGGTGGACCGTGGACCCTGGCGATGCGCTGGCCGCGCAGCGGGCCGTCGACCGGTTGCGCGCACTGGACGACACCCCCGGGACCGAGGTCTGGCCTGGCCACGATCCCGTGTTCTGGGCGGGCCGGGAACCGGTCCTCGCGGACACGACCAGTCCGACGACACCCTGAGGAGAACCGTGCAGATCTTCGACATCACCCTGCCGATCCACCCCGCGATGCTGCACTGGGGGAAGCAGCCCGAGGTGACGGTCGTGGAGTCGATCGCCAACGGCGACGCGTCCAACGTCACCCGCTGGCTCGTCGGTGCCCACACCGGAACCCACGTCGACGCCCCGGCCCACTTCGTCGACGGCGCGGTGCCGGTGGACCGCATCCCCCTCGACGTGCTGTGCGGTCCGGCGGTCGTCCTGGACCTGCGCGAGGTGCAGGGGCAGATCGGCGCAGAGGACCTCACGGCCGCCGGGCTGACCGCGGACGCCCGCCGTGTCCTGCTGCGCACCCGGAACTCCACCGAGGCGCTGCGCGCCTCTGCGGAGGACAAACCGACCGACTGGACGGGACTGGCACCCGACGGTGCGCGGCTGCTGAAGGACCAGGGAGTCGTCCTCGTCGGCATCGACTACCTCACCCTGGAGTCCCCCGAGCGCACCGAGGGCTGGGACACCCACCACCTGCTGCTGCCGGCCGAGGTGATCATCCTCGAAGGTGCCGACCTCAGCGAGGTCGAAGCGGGGGAGTACGAACTGTTCTGCCTGCCCGCCAAGTGGAAGGACGCCGACGGTGCCCCGGCGCGGACCGTCCTGGTGCGCCGGTGACCGTCGGCCTGCGTTCACCAGCCGCGGGGGTTCTTCCCGGGCATGAGTTCCAGCGCGGTCCACGCGGTGACCGACCCCGGAACCGTGGCGCGCGCCGGATCGAAACCGCGCCGGTCCTCCGGGCGGCCCGGCAGTTCCACGGCGACGGCCGAACCCCCGGCATCGTGCGTGTAGACGCGCGCGCCGGGGCAGTGGTCGACGAGCAGTTCACGGCACACCCCGCACGGGGCGATCGGGCGCAGCAACCCACCGCCGGGCCCCGGCCGGTGCAACGCCGCGACCACCGCGACCACCGCGGCGTCCGCGCCGGAGAACACGTTCCCCAGGGCCACGCCCTCGGCGCAGACCGAGGACCGGCCGGCCGAACCCTCGACGTGGAGACCGGTGCTGACCCGGCCGTCGGCGGTGCGCAGCGCGGCCGCCACCTCGTGGCGGCCGGTGCGGTAGGAACGGGCGAGCACGTCGACGGCGGCGTGCCACAGGTCGGCGTCGTCGGGGTGCAGGCCGCGGGGGAGCTCGGTGTTCACCGCCGTAGTTTCGCTCACCCGGGGAGTGCGCCGTGACCGGACTGCTGCTGACGGGCGGAACCGTCCTGCCGATGACCGGCACGGACGAAGCCCTGGTGGGGCACGACGTGCTCTGCCAGGACGGGACGATCACCGCCGTCGTCCCCACCGGAACCCTGGATCCGGCGCGTACCGCGGGGGCCGAGGTCGTCGACTGCACCGGCCGCTGGGTCCTGCCGGGTTTCGTCGACGCCCACGTCCACCTGACCACCGTCCAGGGCGCGGACCCGCTGGAACTGCTCACCGCCCCCGCCAGCCTGCGGGTCCTGCGGGCGGTCCCGGCCCTGCGTGCGACGCTGGACGCCGGGATCACGACGGTGCGTGACCTGTCCGGCGCCGACGACGGCATGCGCACCGCGGTGGCCGAGGGCACCGTCGCCGGGCCGCGGTTGCTGCTGGCGTTGCGGATCCTCAGCATCACCGGCGGACACGGCGACTGGCGCTCGATCTCCGGCGTCGACCTGACGGGAGGTTCGCGCGGCGGCGTCGTGGCCGACGGTCCTGCCGAGTTCGTCCGCGCCACCCGCGAGGTCGTCCGCGAGGGCGCCGACTGGGTCAAGGTCGCCGCCTCCGGCGGGATGGGCAGTCCGCGCAGCGAACCCGACCACGGGGGACTGACCGAGGCCGAACTGCGCGCCGTGGTCGAGGAGGGGGCGCGGCACGCCGTGGCCGGGGTCGCCGCGCACGCTCAGGGGACGGCGGCCATCGCCGCCGCCGTCCGCGCCGGGGTGCGCAGCATCGAGCACGGGTACGGCCTGGACGAACCGACGCTGGACCTGCTGCTGGAGCGCGGGACCTTCCTCGTCCCGACGCTGGCCACGTTGCGCCGGCCGGTGTCCCCCACGGCACCGCCGTGGTTGCGGCGCAAGCGCGAGAACTGGCTGCGCCGCGGCGAGGAGAACCTCGCCCGCGCGTTCGCGGCCGGGGCGCCCGTCGTGCTCGGCACCGACGCCGGGGTGGTTCCGCACGGGGCGAACCTGGCCGAACTCGGGCACCTCGTCGAGCTCGGGATGTCGCCGCTGGACGCGCTGCGCGCGGGGACCAGCACGGCGGCCCACATGCTCGACCTGGAGGACGAGATCGGGTCGCTGCGCCCCGGCCTGCGCGCCGACGTCCTCGTCGTCGACGTGGACCCGTTGCGCCGCGCCGCCGACCTGGCCGACCCGCAGCACGTGCGCCGCGTCGTCCTGGGTGGGCGCACCGCCGTCGACCGCGAACCGTCCATTCGTCCAACGTTCCACGAGGAGGCTGTCCGGTGATTCCCGCACCCCTGCTGCAGGTCCGCGACCTGCACGTCGTCTACTCCGCCGGCAACCGGCGCACGCACGCCGTGCGCGGTGTCGACCTCGACGTCCTGGAGGGCGAGGCGCTCGGCATCGTCGGCGAGTCCGGTTCCGGCAAGTCGACGCTGGCCCGCGCGATGAGCGGGCTGGAGACGTGGCGCAGCGGGACGATCCACTACCGCGGCGCCCCGTTGCCGTCCTCGGGCCGACTGCCGCGCGACGTGCGCCTGGACCTGCAGATGGTGTTCCAGGACCCCGCGAGCGCGCTGAACCCGCGGCGCCGGATCGGCGCCGCGATCGCCGCGGCCGTCGTGGCCCGGCACGGCCGCAGGCCCTCGCGCACCGAGCTGGAGGAACTGCTCGCCGACGTCGGGCTGCCGCCGGCGTTCGTCGACCGCTACCCCCGGCAGGCCTCCGGGGGGCAGCTGCAGCGCGTCGTCATCGCGCGGGCCCTGGCCGCCGAACCGCGGGTGCTGCTGGCCGACGAACCCGTGTCCGCGCTGGACGTCACCGTCCAGGCGCAGGTGCTGGACCTGCTGGCCGACCTGCGTGAGCAGCGGGGGCTGACCGTCGTCATGGTGTCTCACGACCTCGCCGTCATCCGGCACGTCTGCGACCGCGTCGCCGTCGTCCAGCACGGCCTCGTCGTGGAGTCCGGGCCCGTCGACGAGGTCATCGGGAACCCGCAGCACCCGTACACGCGGGAACTGCTCGCCGCCGTGCCCGAACCCGTCGTCGCGGACCGCACGTAACGTCTGTGTGAACTTTGGATCCAAAACGCGGTTTGTCGGATACGTTCCTCGCGTCGGATCTGGACCACCGGAAGGACGGTCATGGCTCGCTTCTCGAGCAGGGGCGTGCGCCCCGCAGGGCGTGATGTGCAACGCGACGAGTTCGGCAACCCCATCGTTCCCCTCGGCCTGACGCGCCGGGGGCTGCTCGTGAACGGCGGCGTCCTCGGGCTGGGAACCATGGGCCTGGGCGCGTTCCTCACCGCCTGCGGCAGCAGCTCGGAACCGGGGAACGAGGAGATGGACGCCGTGCGTGAGGGCGGCACCCTGACGTTCGGCATCGACGGGACCAACGGCGTCGCCGACCCGGCCCTCTACACGACCCTCGGCGACTGGATGGCCGTCGACAGCATCTCCGCCGGGCTGGTCGCCTTCGACTTCACCACCGGGGAACGCCAGTGGGCCCTGGCCCAGGACTCCAGTGTCTCGGACGACGGCCTCGTCGTCAGCGTGAAGCTGCGTGAGGGCGTGCTCGCCCACGACGGCACGACGCTGAGCTCGACCGACGTCGTCCGCACCTTCAACCGGCAGCTCGTCGACGGGGACCCGACCCTGCCGCAGACGTCCACCCGGCCCATGCGCGGGTCGCTGAACCGGAACGTGGCCGAGGTGCGCGCCGTCGACGACCTGACCGTCGAGTTCCAGCTGCTGGCCCCCGACGCGGTGTTCCTGTCCCGGCTGGGCGACATCAGCTGCCGCATCGTCTCGGCCGCCGCGCTGGACGCATCCGGCGCCGACATCGGCCAGCAGCTCGTGGGCCACGGCGCCTACAAGGTCGTCGAACTCGTGCCGCAGCAGTCGATCACCCTGGAGGCGTTCGCCGACTACTTCGGCGGCGCGCCGGCGCTGGACCGGCTGGTGCTGCAGCAGATCGCCGACTCCTCCTCGCTGAACGCCGGCCTGCAGAGCGGGCAGGTCAACGCGTCCTCGTTCGTCGCGCACTCCTCGGCCGACAGCCTGGGGCAGAACCCGAACGTCACCATCGAGGACAGCCTGCGCAGCGTGGACGTCTTCGTCATGATGAACGTGACCACGCCCGTGCTGTCCGACCTGCGGGTTCGCCAGGCCGTGAACCTGGCCATCAACCGCGAGGAGATCGTCGAGAAGGCGTTCTACGGCTACGCCGACGTCCCCGACGGCTACGCGCTGCCGAAGAACCGGATCGGCTACGACGCCAGCCTGGCCGACCTGTCGGAGTTCGACGAGGCCCGTGCCAAGGCGCTGGTCGAGGAGGCCGGTGCCACCGGCGCCGCCGTCAGCCTCATCGCGCAGAACAACAACTGGTACCCGCTGGCCGCGCAGATCATCGAGGCCAACCTCAAGGCCATCGGGTTGGTGCCGAACGTCGAACTGCTCGACCCGGGCTCGTTCTCCGGGCGGTTCTTCGACCTCGAGGGTCACGAGCTCGCGCTGTGGGAACGCAACGGGTACGTCCCGGACGCCGACGACATGGTCGGCAAGATGCTCGCCAGCACCGGCAGCTACGCCAACCGGGGGACGGGTCACGCGACGCTCGACCCGGCCGTGGTCGCCCAGGTCGACACCCTGCTGAACGACGCGCGGCAGACCACCGACGACGCCGAGCGCACCGACCTCTACAGCCAGGCGCAGCGGTTGTTCGCCGAGCAGTTCATGGCGATGGCCATGGTCGCCTGCGCCCAGAACGTGGTCGCCTCGAACGGCTGCCAGGACATCGGCACCCCGGCGCTGTCGGCGCAGCGGATGCAGATGGAGAAGGCGGCGCTGACCGCATGACCAGCACCACCCCCGCGAGGAACCCCGTGACCACCACCGTCCCCCCGGCGCGACGTACCGGTCCGGCGGCGCGCTGGCGACACCGTCGCCTCGCCCGGTCCCCGCTGGGTCTCCTCGCATGGGGTGTGCTGGCGCTGTTCGTCCTCGTGCTGGTCGCCGGTCCCTGGGTCGTCCCGGTGGACCCGCTGGCGCAGGACTCCGAGGCGCTGCTGCCCTGGGGCAGCGCGGGACACCTGCTGGGCACCGACGAACTGGGCCGCGACGTCCTGTCCCGCGTCCTAACCGGTGGCCGCCCGCTGCTCGTCGTCTCGATCGGCAGCGCGGTGGCCGCGGCCGCCCTCGGCACCGTCCTGGGCCTGCTGGCGGGGTACTGCGGCGGCGTCGTCGACTCCCTGGTCATGCGGGTCGTCGACGTGCTGCTGGCCTTCCCGCTGGTCCTGGTCGCGATCCTCATGGTCGCCGTCCTCGGCGGCGGAACGACGAACACGCTGATCGCGATCACCGTCTCGCAGGTCCCGTTCTGCGCCCGACTGGTCCGCAACCTCACGCTGGCGCAGGTCAACCTCGACTACGTGCGCTCGGCCCGCGCGCTGGGGACCGCCGGGCCGGTCATCGCGGTGCGCGAGGTCCTGCCCAACCTCGTCGGGCCGCTGCTGGTGAACACGACCTCCAGCCTGGCCGTCACGGCCGGGCTGTCCTCGGCGCTGTCCTACCTCGGCCTGGGGCAGGACGCCTCGTCCCCGGACTGGGGCTACATGGTCCGCTCCGGTCAGGAACTCATCTTCTCGAACCCGTCGCTGGCGCTCCTGCCCGGTCTGCTCATCACGGTCTTCGCCGTGGCGGCGAACCTGGCCGGGGACGACCTGCGAGACGCTGTCGACACGGGAGGTGCGGCGTGAGCGCCCCGCCGTTGGACGCACCCGAACTCGTCAGCGCCCGGCCCGGGGGCCCGGCCGCCCGGTGGATCTCCTCCCCGGTGCTGCGCCGGCTGCTGTCCGTCCCGGTCATCGGGCTGGTCGTCACCGTCGTCGTGTTCCTCGTGGCGCACGCGCTGCCCGGCGACCCGGTCGACACGCTGTCGGGGTCGATCAGCGGGATCACCCCCGAGGAGATCGACCAGCTCCGCCGCGACTTCGGGCTCGACACCTCGCTGCCGCACCAGTTCGTGACCTACCTCGGCGGCCTGTTCACCGGCGACCTGGGCACCAGCTACTACTCCGGCCGCACCGTCTCCAGCCTGCTGGCCGGGGCCATCCCGGTCACCGTGGAACTGGCCGTCGCGGGTGTCCTCGTGTCGGTCGTCGTCGGCGTGGCCACCGGGATGGTGGCCGCCCGGTTCCACGGGACGTGGATCGACGCGGTGCTGCGCACGGGTTCCACCATCGGGTTCAGCCTGCCCTGGTTCGTCGTCGCGCTGTCCGCCATCGTCGTCTTCGGCGTCGAGCTGCAGTGGCTGCCCACGCTGGGCCGGCTGGACAACTCGGCGGGCTACGAACCCACGACGGGTTTCGTCCTGGTCGACGCCGTGCTGCAGAACCGGCCCGACCTGATCGGCCCGTGGCTGACCCACCTCGTCCTGCCGGCCGGCACCCTGGCCGCGACCAGCGCGGGGTTCCTCACCCGGATCACCCGCGCCGCCTTCCTCGACGCGCGCGGGGAGCACTACGTCCGCACGGCGCGGATGAAGGGCCTGGACGAGCGGCGCATCGCCGTCGGGCACGTGCTGCGCAACGCCTCCGTGCCGATCCTGACCGTCGCGGGTCTGCAGTTCGGCTCGCTGCTCGGGGGCGCCGTCATCACCGAGGCGGTGTTCTCCTACCCCGGCGTGGGCAGCCTGCTCGTCGAGGCCGTCGACCGCCGCGACTACTTCCTGCTGCAGGGGGCCGCGCTGGTGATCGCGCTGCTGTTCACCCTCGTCAACGCGGTGGTGGACCTGTTGATGATGGTCGTCGACCCGAGGTTGCGTCATGCCTGATCCCCACGAGAACTCCTCCGACCCCGTGCTCAGCGTGCGGGACCTGCGGGTCTCGTTCGTGCCCGCGGACACCTCCCGTCCCACCGTGCAGGCCGTCGACGGCGTCGACCTGGACCTGCACGCCGGCCAGGTGCACGCCCTCGTCGGGGAGTCCGGGTCGGGCAAGTCGGTCACCGCCATGACGGTGCTCGGGCTGACCCGCTCGCCCCGCACCCGGGTCAGCGGGTCGATCCGCTACGCCGGCCGGGAACTGGTGGACCTGCCCGAACCGGAGTTCCGGCGGTTGCGCGGGGCCGAGATGTCCATGGTGTTCCAGGACCCCATGACGAGCCTGAACCCGTTGCACCGCGTCGGACGCCAGGTGGCCGAGACGCTGCAGCTGCACGAGGGGCTGGACCGTCGGGCGGCGGCCGAGCGGGCCGTCGAGGCGCTGGACGCCGTCGGCATCCGCGATCCCCGGCGCGCCGTCCGCAGCTACCCCCACGAGTTCTCCGGCGGCATGCGGCAGCGCGTGATGATCGCGATCGCGCTGGCCTGCCGGCCCAAGGTGCTGCTGGCCGACGAACCCACCACGGCGCTGGACGTGACGATCCAGCGGCAGGTGCTGCGCCTGATGACCGACCTCACGCGCTCGACCGGGACGGCCGTGCTGCTGGTGACCCACGACCTCGGCGTCGTGGCGCAGTACGCCGACGAGGTGAGCGTCATGAACACCGGAAAGGTCGTCGAGGCCGGCGACGTGCGCCAGGTCGTCGGGGACCCCCGGCACGCCTACACCCAGGGCCTGCTCGCGGCGGTGCCGCGGTTGCACGGCCCGCGCCCGCGCCGGCTCTCCGCCGGTGCGCGGTCCACAGCTGTCACGACTGCCAGAACGCCCAGAACTCCCCGCACCTCGCAGGACGGAATCCTCTCGTGATCATCGACGCGTACAACACCGCTCAGGACGTCCGGGGCCGGTCCGACTACCTCACCGGGGTCCGCCCGGGCCAGGAACCCCCGCCGTACACGCCGTTCGACCCGCAGCGGCTGCTGGACCGGATGGACGCGGCCGGCGTGGACATGGCGATGGTCTGCTCCCTGGCGCAGCGCATCGAGAACGACTTCCTCGTCGACCTCGTCGGGAAGTTCCCCGACCGGCTCTTCGGGTTCGGGCAGGTCATGCCGCAGGCCGACGACGCCCTCGACGAGATCCACCGCATCGCCGACGCCGGCCTGCCGGGCCTGAAGCTGCACCCGAGCCTGCACGGTTACAGCGTCTCCGACCACGGGCTGCTCGACCCCGTGCTGAAGGTGTGCGCCGAACGCGGCCTCATCGTCCTGGTCAACGCCCTCGACGACCCGTTCTGCGCCCCCTTCGCCATCGAGGAGGTGGCCAAGGGCTTCCCGCAGGTTCCGGTGGTCATCGCGCACATGGGCGCGGTCTGGGGTGTTCCGGACGCGATCCTGGTGGCCGAGCGGAACGAGAACGTCTACCTCGACACGTCGGCGACCCTGCTGTCCGACGTCAAGCGGGCGTACGGCCGGCTCGGCCCGCGCAAGATCCTCATGGGCACCGAGTGGCCCGGCAGCGACTTCGACCTGGAGCGGATGAAGATCGCCAAGGCCGTTCCCGACGAGGACGACCGCGCCCTCGTCGAGGGCGGCAACATGGCCCGGCTGCTCGCGCTGCCCGGGTTCACCGCGTGAGCCGGGGCACCGGTCCCGAACTGCCCGTCGTCGACGCCGGGCTCGCCGCCCGCCTCGGCGGAACCGGAACTCCGGTGCAGTGGGAACTGCTGACGTCCCCGGAGGTTCCCGGCGTCGTCGCGGCGACGGGCGCGGCGATCGTCCCGGTCGGGGCGACCGAGCAGCACGGTCCGCACCTGGGGCTGAACGTCGACGCCGCCATCGCCCACCACGTCGCGCTGGGGGTGTCGGCGCTGACCGGAGTTCCCGTCGTGCCGCCGGTGGTCTACGGCGTCTCGGGGTCCCACGGCGGCCTGCCCGGAACGCTGACCGTGCGGCCCGAGACCATGGTCATGCTCCTCGAGGACGTGCTGGAGTCGTTGTACGCCAACGGGGTCCGGCAGTTCGTCCTGCTCAACGCGCACACCTGGAACGCCGGGCCGATGGAGGTCGCCGCGGACAAGCTGCGCGTGCGGCACGACGACGTCCGCGTGCGGTGCATCTTCTACGTCACGGCCTACCCGGGGTCGCAGGTGGACGGCCGGGTCACCTACGGCCGCGGCCTGATGCACGCGAACTACTTCGAGACCTCGCTCATGCTGCACATCGACCCGCAGGTCGTGCACATGGACCGCGCCGTCTCGCTGGAGGACCGCGACACGTTCTGGGACTACCGGACCGACCAGGTCAGCGCCAGCGGCGTCTGGGGTCGTGACGTCGAGCAGGCCACCGCCGAACACGGTGCAGCCGAGGCGGAACGGTGCATCCGCACGACCGCCGAGGTCGTCGCGGCCGCCGTCGCCGAACCCTGGCCGACTCCCCGCTGAACTCATCGATATTGGATCCAATGGTGTTAACGTTGGATCCTCAGATCCGGAAGGTGGTTCCCGTGGGGACGTCGGTCGAACGCGGGCCACTGCTCGACGTGAGCGCTGAACGTGCGCGCACGCCGGGCAGCCAGGCTGCGCACCACTTCAACGCGGCGGGCTCGGCGCTACCGACGACGCGGGTGGTGGGCAGCGTCGTCGAGCACCTGCTGCGCGAGCAGACGCACGGCGGGTACGAGGCGGCCGCCATGGTGGCCGACGACCTCGAGTCCGTGTACTCCTCGGCCGCCCGGCTCGTCGGCGCCACCCCCGGCGAGATCGCGCTGTTCGACAGCGCCACGACCGGCCTGCGCGCCGTCGTCGACGCCCTGCGGCTGTCCCGCGGCGACCGGCTGCTCGTCAGCCGCTCCACCTACGTCAGCCACGCCCTGCACCTCATGAGCCTGGCGCAGGAACGCGGTGTGGAACTGCTCGTCGCGCGCAGCGCACCCGACGGCGCGATCGACCTCGGGCACCTCGACGACCTGCTCACCGGTGGACGCGGCGGGGCCCGCACCGTGGTCTGCGTCGCGCACATCCCCACGTCCTCGGGGCTGGTCGAACCCGCCGCGGCCGTGGGTGAACTCGCCGCACGGCACGGCGCCACGTACGTGCTGGACGCCACCCAGTCGGTGGGGCACCTGCGCGTCGACGTCGCGACGCTGCGCTGCGACGCCCTGGTGACGACGGGGCGCAAGTTCCTGCGCGCCCCGCGCGGCACCGGTTTCGCCTACGTCAGCGCCGCCCTCACGGCCCGACTGGCCCCCGCCGTCCCCGACGTGCGCGGCGCCCGATGGACCGGTGAACTCGCCTGGGAACTGTCGCCGACGGCTCGCCGGTTCGAGAGCTGGGAGACGTCGATCGCCGGCCGCCTCGGTCTGGGTGCCGCGCTGGCCGAAAGCCTCCAGCGCGGGGTCGACCGCTCCGAGGAGCACCTGGTCGCGACGGCCGAGGCGCTACGCGCAGACCTGCGCGCGCTGCCTCGCGTGAACGTGCAGGACCCGCCGGCGGCGCGGTCGGGGATCGTCACGTTCACCGTCGACGGCGTTCCTGCGCGCGAGGTCGTGGCCCAGCTGGCCGCTCGCCGGGTGCGGACCGTGGCCGTCCCCGCCACCCACGCCCAGTGGGACCTCGGGCACCGCGGACTGGACGCCGTCGTGCGCGCCTCGCTGCACGTCTACAACGACGCCGCCGACCGGGGCGCCCTGCTCGAGGCCGTCGCCGCGCTGCCCGCGGTGGAGACCGCGGCATGAGCGACACCTTCGACGTGGTGGTCACCGGCCTGGGGATCCACGGCTCGGCCGCCGCCTTCGAACTCGCCTCCCGTGGCGAGCGCGTCCTGGGTCTGGACCGGTTCCCCGAGGGCCACGTCCGCGGTTCCTCCCACGGCCGCACCCGGATGATCCGCCGTGCCTACCCCAACCCCGTGTGGAACGACCTCGTCGAACGGGCTCAGCACGGCTGGGCCCGGTGGGAGCGCACGGCAGGCCGATCCCTGGTGCACCGCACCGGTGGCCTGTACGCACACCCGGGTTCGTCCCAGCTGCAGGGCCCCGGCTGCGTCTGCGTGCAGAACCCCGACGCTCTCCGCTCCCTGGCCCCCGGGCTGTCGCTGCCGCCCGGGTGGGCCGCGGTGCACGACCCCTCCGCCGGGGTCGTCGAGGCGTCCACGGCCCTGCGGGTGGCCCGCGACGGTGCCCGCCGGCTCGGCGCCGACCTCGCGTTCGGTGAACGCGTGCTGCGGTGGGAGCAGACGGGGGACGGGTGCCTGGTGCAGACCGACCGCAGGACGGTGCGGACCCGCCGGCTCGTCCTGGCCGGTGGGGCCTGGAACGGCGAGCTGGAGCCGTCGCTGGCCGGGCTGTTCACCGTGTGGCGCATCCTCACCGCGACCTTCCGCCCCGGCCAGCCGGTCGCCCAGCCGCCCTCGCTGACCGCCTTCTCCGTCGACCGTCCCGACGGCCTGGTGTTCGGGCTGCCCGACGTCGACGGTTCCGGTCTCAAGGTCGGGATCGACGCCGAGCACCCCTGGGACCCCGAGCTCCCGCCGACCCCGCCCACCGCAGCGGAGGTGGACCGCCTGGTGCGCACCGCGACCGCGTTGGTGCCCGGCCTGGAACCGGACGTCGTCGAGACCGCCGCCTGCCTCTACACGATGACCGAGGACAAGCGGTTCGTCCTGGGCGCCCTGCCGCACGCCCCCGCGGTCGTCGTGGCCGCGGCGTGCTCGGGGCACGGGTTCAAGTTCGGACCCGCCGTCGGTGAGGCCGTCGCGGACCTGTGCCAGGGCGTCGCGCGGCCCGACCTGGACTTCATCGGCATCGACAGGCGGGTGGTCGCGTGAGGACCGTGGCCGTCGCCGCGCCTCACCCGGCGGGCGTGGAACTCGCGCAGGAAGCAGTGCGGGCGGGCGGGAACGCCCTGGACGCCGCGCTCGCCGCGGCCGCCGCCCTCACCGTCGTCTACCCCCACCAGTGCGCACTCGGGGGCGACCTCATCGCGCTGGTCCGCGACGAGCGTTCGGGACGCGAACCCCGGACCACCGCCGTCGTCTCGGCAGGCACCCTGCCCGCCGGGCTCGACCTCGACGCGCTGGCCGGCGCGCCGATGCCCCGCCGCGGACCGGCCACCGTCACCGTCCCCGGAGTCGTCGCCGGCTGGACCGCACTGGCCCGCCTCGGTGCCGAACTGCCGCTCCCGCAGGTCTTCTCCCGCGCCGCCGAGCTGGCCGAGGCAGGGCTGCCCGTCTCGGCCGGGCTCGCCCGCGCCTTGCGCGACCAGGAGGCCGCGGTGCTGGCCGACCCCGGCCTGCGCGCCGTGTTCGCCCCCACGGGCGCCGTCCTCGGCGAGGGCGACCCGGTCGCCCAGCCCGCCCTGGCGGCGACGCTGCGACGCCTGGCCGAGGACCCGCAGGACCTCTACCGCGGCCGGACCGCCGACCTGCTCGCGGCGGGGTTGCGCGCCCTCGGCGGAACCCACACCGGGAAGGACCTGCGCGCCCACGTCGCCGAGGTGCTCCCGGCGCTGCACGCCGAGGTCGACGGCGCGCACTGGTACGTCGCACCCCCGCCCTCGCAGGGTGCCCTGCTGCTCGGGGTAGCCGAGGCCGCCGTCGCCGCCGAACGGTCCGGCCGCCCCGACGATCTGGTCGTCGCCAGCCTGCGCGGCATGGACGTGCGGGACCGCGAACTCGGCGACCCCCGCACCGGAGAGGTCGACGTCACCGCGATGACCACCTTGTCGGTGCGGACCGGAGCCGCCGCCCCCGCCGCCGGCCGGGCCCTGGGGGACACCGTCGCGGTCACCGCTGTCGACGACGAGGGACTGTCGGTCTCGCTCATCCAGAGCGTCTTCCAGACGTTCGGCGCGGGGATCCTCGAACCGGCCACCGGCATCGTGCTGCACAACCGCGGCGCCGGGTTCAGCACCGACCCGGCCAGCCCCGCCCGGGTGCGGCACGGGTCCCGTCCACCGCACACGCTGTGCCCGGTGATCGTCGACACCGGCGAGGCTGTCCTGGCCGCCGGGTGCCAGGGCGGGCGCGCCCAGCCCTGGATCCTCGGCCAGACACTGCCCGCGCTGCTGGCCGCCGCCGACGGCACCGAACTGCAGGACGTGCTCGCCCGGCCCCGGTGGGTGGTCGGCGCCCGTGACCTCGGCCACGAGCGCGTCACCCTCGTCACCGAACCGGGGGCGGAGACCGCCGCACCGGCGGCGCAGGACGCCGGTGCCGGGGTCGTCCACCGCGACTGCCTCCTCGACGAGGCCGGCCACGTCCAGATCGCCGTCCGATCCCGACGTTCCGGGCTGCTGGCGGCCACCGATCCCCGGGCCGACGGCCGCGCCTGCGTGACGACCCGAGAACCCGCTCACGAACCGGAGACGCTGTGACCACCACCGCCCACACCAACGCCGACACCAACGCCGCCCACACCCACGGTGGTCCGACCGAACGGTTCTGGAACGACCCGCTCACCGAGACCGAGATCGCCGAGGTCGTCGCCCTGCTGCGCGCCGACGAGCGGATCGGCGACCGCCCCCGGTTCTGGGGTGTCGCCGTCGACGAGTCGCTGGCGCGGGCCCTGGCTCCCGGTCAGGGCCGTCCCGTGCGCGCCGTCGTCATGAACCCCGACGCGCACGCCGCGTGGGAGGTCGCGGCCTGGACCAGCGGCACCGACCGTCCCGCGGCCCTGGCCGGCTGGCGGTCCGTCGACGCCAAGCGTCCCGGCGTTTCCAGCGAAGAGGCGCGGATGGTGGCGGCCGCCTGCCGGCAGGACCCGAAGCTGCAGGCCGCACTGGCCGAGCGCGGCATCACCGACGCCTCGCTGGTGTGGGTGGACCCCGAGTCCATCACCGGCTTCGAACCCGAGGGCCTGGAGGACCGCCGGTTGTCCTGGGGAACCGTGTGGCACCGGGTCAGCGAGGACGACAACGGGTACGCGCGTCCCGTCGCCGGGCTGGTCCCGATCATCGACCTGGAGACCCTGGAGGTCATCTCGATCGAGGACCACGGGGTGATCCCGATGGCCGGCGAGACCGGGAACTACCGCTCGGGCACCTGGGGTCCGGACCGGGCCGTGGCGCCGCTGGAGATCCTCCAGCCCGAGGGGCCGGGGTTCCAGATCGACGGCCAGCAGGTGCGCTGGCAGAACTGGACCTTCCGGATCGGGTTCACCCACCGCGAGGGTCTGGTCCTGCACGACCTCACCTACGACGACCACGGCCGTACCCGCAGTGTGCTGCGCCGCGCCGCCGTCAACGAGATGTACGTGCCGTACCTGGACTCCGACCCGACCGCGTACCGGAAGAACTTCTTCGACTGGGGCGAGTACGGGGCGGGCCCGCTGACGGCGTCCCTGGAACTCGGCTGCGACTGCCTGGGGGAGATCCGCTACTTCGACGCGGCCGTCCTCGACGGGCACGGCAACCCGCGTACGATCACCAACGCGGTGTGCCTGCACGAGGAGGACCACTCGATCCTGTGGAAGCACGTCAACACCCGCACGGGTGAGGCAGACGTTCGCCGTTCGCGCCGGCTGGTGGTCTCCTCGTTCGCCACTGTCGCGAACTACGACTACGGCTTCTACTGGTCGCTGTACCAGGACGGCACGATCGAGCTGGAGATCAAGCTCACCGGCATCCTGTCGGTGTCGGGCATCGCCGACGGGCGACGGCCGGCCTACGGCCGCATGGTCAGCCCCAACGTGCAGGCGCCGAACCACCAGCACTACTTCGGTCTGCGGCTGGACGTGGCCGTCGACGGCCCGCTCAACCGCCTCGTGGAGGTGCACGCCGAGGTCGAGGACGACGAGGAGCTCAACCCCCACGGCAACGCGTGCAAGATGGTCCGCACCCCGTTGAGCAGTGAACTCCAGGCGGCTCGCCGCGCCGACCCGGCCCGGGCCGTGCACTGGCTGGTGGAGAACACCGAGCAGCTCAACCGGTTCGGCGAGGCGACGGCCTACCGGCTCTCGATCCAGAACACCGCCCGGCTCTACGCGAAGCCGGGCAGCGTCGTGGAGCGGAAGGCGCCGTTCGTGGCCAAGCACCTGTGGGCGACGCCCTACGACGGTTCCGAACGGTTCATCGCCGGCGAGTACCCCAACCAGGCTGACCTCGGCGCGGACGGCGTGCAGGTGTGGCAGCAGGCCGACCGCCCGCTGGACGGCACGGAACTGGTGCTGTGGCCCGTGGTCGGCGTGCACCACTCCGCCCGGCCCGAGGAGTGGCCGATGATGTCCGCGCACCGCATCGGCATGCGTCTGGAACCCGACGGTTTCTTCGAGCGGAACCCCGCACTGGACCTGCCGGCGCCGCGCTCGCACGCGGCCGGTTCCGGTGACGCCTGCTGCCGCTGATCGCGGGAACGAAGAAGGGCCCCGGGGAACCCGGGGCCCTTCTGGTCACCTGTGGAGGACGATCACCCGCGGAAGACGGTCGACGAGCGGCGTTCGTACCAGTGCGCGAGGTGTTCCCCGGCCTTGCGGACGTGCCTGCGCATCTCACGGGCGGCCGCCTCGGCGTCCCCGGCCTCCAACGCGGCGATGATGCGTTCGTGTTCGCGGAAGTTCTCGTCGCGCTGGCGGGCGTCGGTGACCAGCAGTTGCGCGGACACGTTGCGCGGGAACGTCTCGTTGATGTCGTTGACGACCCGAGCCAGGCGCGCGTTGGCGGAGATCGTCGCGATCGTCGTGTGGAAGGCGTCGTTGCCCGGCCGTGCTGGGGAGGGCGCGGCGTGGCCTTCGCTGAGGGTCAGCGAACGGTCGTACATGTTCTGGTTGGCGGCCCGGAGTTCCTCGATCTCTGCGGCCGAGATCCGCTCCACGGCGCGTGCCGCGGCCAGCGCCTCCAGTTCGGCGCGCACCTCGTACGCCTCGCGGACCTCCCAGGGAGCGGGAACACGCACCACGGCGCCACGGTTCGGCAGGACCTCGATGAGTCCACCACTCTGCAGCTGCCGCAACGCTTCGCGTACCGGGGTACGGCTCACGCCGAAGTCCGTCGCGAGTTCGGCCTGTCGCAGTTGCGCGCCGATCGGGATCTCGCCGGACATGATGCGTTCGCGGATGCGGGCCGCGACGTCGTCGACGAGCGCAGGCCCGGACGTGGCCGTTCCCCCCGTCTCGGCGGTGTCCACCATCGCCTGGCTCTCCCCTCGGGCGCAGGCTGCGCCTTGAGCGGGGAACGCTAGCAGAAGTCACCGCTTTGGATCCAGAATCGACTTTCCTGGTCACGGTGCGGTTGTTTGGGATCCAGGTGTCGGTGTCGAGTTCCCGCCTGCCATCCACCGACCACGTGCGTCAGCCGGACGTCAGGATTCCTTCGCGCCGGGCCCGAGAGCAGTGCTGCGCCCCACCCGAGCTGCACCAGGTTCACGACCAGGGCGATGAGGCCGACCGTGTGGTGTCCCACGGCGAGGGGGAACCAGTTGATCTCCGCCTGGTGGTGGCCGACGACCGCGACGCTCGCAGGGGCGACGTCCGCCTGAGGATGGGAGAGCAGGACGGCGTGCACCACGGTCATCCCGGCAGCGACGATCGCCGTGAGGGCCGTCCCTCGCCGGGACCCGCTCCGGTACAGGTGACCCGAACAGGGCAGGCAGAACAAGGCGAGTGCGAGGAGGGTGATTCCCACGGTCGCGGAAGGATGGGGGTGGGACAACGCGACGGGGACGTGGGCCAGCCCTCCGGCGAAGCCGAACAGGGCCAGCCCGCGTGTGCTGGGGAGGCGGTGCGAACCGCGGGTCACGACCGGCAGGCGATTCCTCGAACCCATGTCGCGGAGGTTACTGGTGGGAGGTTTCGGAGACGTTTCACGTTCCACCGGCGCGCTCTCGGGAGTTCGTCGACCACGTGCGGCCGTCGCCCCACCGTTGAACTCGGCGTTCGCGGCGCGGGGGGAGGGACCAGGGCGGGGCCAGCCTGCGCACGGCAGCAGGATGCGCCGACTCCGGGCAGTGTGCGTGCGCCGGGATCGCGACGGCGTGCCGGGGTGGCGGTGTTTCCGCCGGTGTCGCTGGCACTGTGCGGTGCGCCCGTCTCGGGATGCCGGGCGGTCCACCTCTCTTCCTCGACGGTGGCCGCCAGTTGCGGAGGACAGTGCCCTCGAGGAGCACCTGGCCGTACGGCAGGGCCATCAGGTGCGAGGCCATCGAGGCGCGAGGTGAAGGGGCGTTCCCTGACCCGGATCCACCCCGAGCCGGTCGGACGGTGGTGCCGGTTCACCTGTGCAGGGCGATGCCTCGCCCGGCGGTGGCGGCGGGGTCGCGCGGGTGCGGAGCGCACCGCGTACCGCAACGTCGAGACCGTCATCGCCTCGACGCGCGAGCGGTGTGGAACCAGGTCCTCCGCTCGCCGGGTCCGTGCTCACCGCGTGCTCCGGTTCGCCCGGCCCGTCAGGGCACGACCCCCAGCGCGCCCGTCAGCGTGAGCACCGCACCGGCCAGCCGGATCGCGTCGGCACGCACCAGACGCCGCACCAGGTCCGGGCGCGGACCCTCCCGAGCGAGCCGGGTGTGGGTGGGGGCGGCGAGGAAGGCGGTCGCGGCCGCGGTGAGGGCGGCCCCGGCGACAGCGACGCCGAGCCAGGGGGTCAACGCGAGGGTCGCGAGCGCCCAGACCCCCGCGGCCGACAGCGCTCCGTAGACGACCGCCACGACGGGGGTGATGCGGCGGGAGTGCGCGGCGTGCACCGTGGCCCAGTCCCGGGCGGACGTGGCGGTGAGCGCGGGGTAGGCGACGAAGGTCACCACCGCCTGGAAACCGGCGTGCGCGGCGGCGGCCGCGAGCAGGGCGTGGCTGGCGTCGATGCGGCCATCCTCGGTGCCGGCGGTTCCTGTCGCAGCTCAGCGCGCCGGCCGGGAGGGGGCTGCGGCGTCGACCGGCGGATCCGTCTGCTGACCGTCACGGGTCTTGACTGTGCGTTCACAGCATCCCTACAGTCGCCCCACGACTTCCGGAAGACTTCCGGAAGTCGCCTGTCCCGGCGAAGAAGCCCACGGAAGGCAAGACATGCGTCTGCACCGGAAGTCCCCCACCACCACCGCCCGACGCCTCGTCGGGCTCGCCGTCGCCCCCACGCTGCTGGCGCTCGCGGCGTCGGCCCCGGCCGTGGCGGCCCCCCACCCGGCCGCCGAGGCCGGACAGGCGCAGGCCGCCCAGCGTCACGGCGGTCAGGACACCCTGCGCCGTTCCGCCCCCCGCGACCTCGTCGTGGGCACCGCCGTCGCCGGCGGCGGCCACCACGCGGAGCAGGACTACGCCGACCCCTTCGCCTACGACGTGGAGTACCGCGACCGCATGGCCGCGGAGTTCAGCTCGCTGTCCCCGGAGAACCAGGCCAAGTGGGAGTACATCCATCCCCGCCGGGACTTCTACAACTTCTACCCGATGGACGCCATCGTCCGGTTCGCGCAGGAGAACCGCCAGGTCGTGCGCGGGCACACCCTGTTGTGGCACAGCCAGAACCCGCAGTGGCTGGAGGAGGGGAACTTCACCGACGACGAACTGCGCGCGATCCTCAAGGAGCACATCCAGACGGTCGTCGGCCGCTACGCGGGCCGCGTCCAGCAGTGGGACGTCGCCAACGAGATCGTCAAGGACGACGGCAGCGGGCTGCGCGTCGGCCCGACGAGCGAGGGCGGCAACATCTGGATCACGCGGTTGGGGCCCGGGATCATCGCCGACGCCTTCCGCTGGGCCCACGAGGCGGACCCCCAGGCGAAGCTGTTCTTCAACGACTACGGCGTCGAGGGGGTCAACGCCAAGAGCACGGCGTACTACGAGCTCATCCAGCAGCTGAAGGCCCAGGGCGTTCCCGTCGACGGTTTCGCGATCCAGGGTCACCTCAGCACCCAGTACGGGTTCCCCGGCGACCTGCAGGCCAACCTGCAGCGCTTCGACGCGCTGGGCCTGGAGACCGCCATCACCGAACTCGACGTCCGGATGGTGCTGCCCGAGAACGGGGTTCCGACCAGCGCCCAGCAGGCGCAGCAGGCCGACTACTACCGCCAGGCCCTGCAGGCCTGCCTGGGCGTGGAGGAGTGCAACTCCTTCACCATCTGGGGTTTCACCGACCAGTACTCCTGGGTGCCGGTCTTCTTCCCCGCGGAGGGCTCGGCGACGGTCATGACCGACGACTACGAGCGCAAGCCCGCCTACTACGCGCTGCAGTCGGCGTTGCGCGCCGCCCGGACCGGAGGCGGCCGCTGACGTCCCGCGGCACGCCCCGTACCTGCGGCGGGGCGTGCCGCACCGTCCGCGCCCTAAGGTGATCACCCGGAGGAAGGGGGGCACCTGGTGGACGAGTCCGAGCGCAGCGTGACGATCACGCAGATCGCCCGTGAGGCGGGGGTGTCCGTGCCGACCGTCTCCCGGGTGGTCAACGGCCGCGGCGACGTCGCGACGGCGACCCGCGAACGCGTCGAGGAACTGCTGCGCCGGCACGGTTACCGGCGCCCGCTGCGCGCCCGGGGTACGTCGCGGGCCGGGTTGCTCGACCTCGTCTTCGACGACCTCGACTCCCCGTGGGCGGTGGAGATCATCCGCGGCGTGGAGGACGTCGCCCACGCGGCCGGGGTCGGCACCGTCGTCTCGGCGGTGCACCGGCGCACCACCTCCGCGCGGCGCTGGCTGGGGAACCTGCGTGCCCGCGCCAGCGACGGGGTCGTCCTCGTCGCCTCCTCCCTGGCTCCCGGCCTCGCACGGGAACTGCTGGAGGCGGCGGTGCCGGTCGTGGTGGTCGACCCGACCGGAGGGCCGGTCGAGGGGGCGCCCTCGGTGGGGGCGACGAACTGGGCCGGTGGGCTGAGCGCCACCGAGCACCTCGTGCGGCTGGGGCACCGGCGCGTGGCGCACGTCAGCGGCCCGACCGGGATGCTGTGCAGCCGCGCCCGCCTGGACGGCTACCGCGCCGGCGTGGAGTCCGCCGGTCTCGTCGTGGACCCCGCCCTCGTGCGCGAGGGCGACTTCTACCAGGAGTCCGGGCTGCGCGAGGGCGCCGCCCTGCTGGCCCTGCCCGACCCGCCCACGGCGGTGTTCGCCGCCAGCGACCAGATCGCCCTCGGCGTCTACGAGGCGGTGCGCCGGGCCGGTCTGCGCGTGCCCGAGGACGTCAGCGTGGTGGGGTTCGACGACCTCACCCTGGCCGCGTGGACCTCGCCGCCGCTGACGACCGTGCGCCAGCCGCTGGCCGAGATGGGGGCGCTGGCCGCCCGCACGGTGCTGGCGGCGGCCGCCGGGGAGGCGCCCGCCAACCCCCGGGTGGAGCTGGCCACGAGCCTGGTCCTGCGCGACAGCACCGCCCCGCCGCGCTCCTGACGAGCGCAGCCGCACCCCAGGCCGTCAGCTCCTCGACCTCCGCCGGGCCGCGACGAGTGGGCCTCCAGCACGTCCTGGTGGGTACCGGTGGTCGCGCCTCCGCCGCCGCTGGACGGCGGCGCCGTGGTCGCCGACGTCACAGCAGGGCGAGGCGCTGGAGGTCACAGCCGCGTCACGTCGGCGAGCAGGGCGACGATCTCGTCCCAGGAGCGCTGGGCGTCGGCTTCGCGGTCCTCCTCCTGCACGTCGTGGGTTTCGAGTTCGAGGACGTAGGTGCCGGTGAAACCGCCGGCCTCCAGCGCGTCGAGCACACCGCGGAAGTCCACCTGTCCCCGGCCGATGCCGAGGTTGAGGTCGCCGGGGACGGCGTCGCGCAGGTGCACGCGCTCGACGCGGTCGGCCCGCTGTGCCGCCCAGGCGACAGGGTCGTCGCCGGAGGCCACGACGTGCGAGACGTCCAGCAGCAGCCCGATCTCGTCCGGTCCCAGCGCCTGCAGGACGCGCTCGGCGCGCTGGACGTCGTGCACGTAGCGGCGGTGGTGCAGCACCTCCACCAGCAGCCGCACTCCTCGTGCGGCGCACAGGCGGGAGAGCAGGCGCAGGTTGGCCACGATGCGGGCCAGGTCGGCCTCCTCGTCGACGTAGGCCTCCCACGACGGTCCACCGCACGGCACGATGAGCGCGCCGCCGGTCGCGGCGGCGAGCTCGACCAGCGGGCCCGCGGTGGCCGTCAGCGTCGCAGCGTCCAGCGCCGGGTCGTTGAGGGGCCCGACGTCGGAGTTCACCGCGCCGGCGCGCAGGCCGTGGGCGGCCAGCGCGGCCACGTAGGCCTGCGGGTCGCCGGTGAAGGGCACCGGGACGTGGTCGGTCACCGCGGGGATGGCGCCCAGGTCCACCTCCACCGCCCCGGTGCCCGCGATGAGGGTCAGCGCCTCCTGCAGCGCGCGGAAGCGGAAGGTGATCGTGGAGATGCCGACCCGCCGGGCCGTCAGTCGGTCAGGTGTGCTCACGCTCATGGCTGCTCCGTCCAGAACCGTGGTGGGTGGGGCCGGTCAAGCGATGTAGGAACCGCCGTTGATGTTCTGGGTGGTGCCGGTGATGTAGGAGGCGTCCTGGCTGGACAGGAAGACGACGAGCGCGGCCATGTCCTCGGGGGTGCCCTGGCGGCCCAGCGGAACCGCGGCCGCCAGCCTCGCCTCGTTGGCCTCGTCGGTGGCCCCGGCGCGGATGTCGGTGTCCACCACGCCCGGGCTGAGGGCGTTGACCGTGATGCCGTGGGGAGCCATCTCGCGCGCCAGCGAACGGGTCAGGCCCAGCACG
>NZ_JBJLSI010000026.1:0-75922 GCF_050871945.1 Kineococcus deserti
AGCACCCGTCCCCCGGGGGGGTGTGGCTACCCCCCACCGGCTTCGGGGCCGGGCGGGCGACCTCCAGGGGCGCCGGGGCGGGCACCCCGCCCGAGACGCTGGACGGTCCGGCGACCCGTGGTGCGTCGCCGGCGCTGTCGACGGTGACGTCGACGGTGGGAGGACCTCCGACGGTTGCGGTCACAGGGCCAGGGTGAGGTCCACCCCGGGTGATCGCAGCTCGGGAGCGTCAGTCGGTGACGGGTTCCGCGGTCGGCTCGGCGGAGGCCTCGGCGGTGGCGCCGGAGCGGGTGCGGCGTCGGCGACGCGGGCGCGTCGTGGTGCCGTCCTCGGCCGCCGTCTCGGGGGCCGTCTCGGGGGCCGCGGTCGGTTCGACGGCCGCGTCCTCCGTCGTTCCCTCACCGGCCGTGGCCGGGACCTCGACGCCGTTGCGGGTGCGCCGGCGCTGGCGGGAGCGCCGCGGCCGTTCCTCGCGAGGTTCCTCGACGAGCTCGTCGGCCTCCGCCGCCGCGGCGCGACCCGGGCCGCGCCTGGCGGTGGTCTCCTTGCGCGGGCGACGGCCCTTGGCGGCGCCGACCTCGCCGAGGTCCTCGACCTGCTCGGCCTCCAGCCCGGCGCGCGTGCGCTGGGTGCGGGGCAGTCGTCCGGTGGTGCCCTCGGGGATGCCGAGGTCCTCGGCCAGGTTCGGCGACGTCGAGTAGGTCTCCGGCGGCTCGCCGAAGCCCAGACCCAGGGCCTTGTCGATGAGCAGCCAGCGGTGGATCTCGTCCCAGTCCACGAAGGTCACCGCGACGCCGGTGTTGCCGGCGCGGCCCGTGCGGCCGATGCGGTGCAGGTAGGTCTTCTCGTCCTCGGGGCACTGGTAGTTCACGACGTGCGTGACGTCCTCGACGTCGATGCCGCGCGCGGCGACGTCGGTGGCGACCAGGACGTCGACCTTGCCGTGCCGGAACGCCCGCAGCGCCTGCTCACGCGCGCCCTGCCCGAGGTCGCCGTGGATGGCGGCCGCGGCGAAACCGCGCTCGGTGAGCTGCTCGGCGACCGAGGCGGCGGTGCGCTTGGTCCGGCTGAACACGATCGTCAGCCCGCGGTTGGTGGCCTGCAGCAGCCGCGCCAGGACCTCGATCTTGTCCATGGCGTGCGTGCGGTAGGCGAACTGCGTGATGGCCGCGACGGTCGCGCCGTCGTCGGTCGGGTCCACCGCGCGGATGTGGGTCGGCTGGCGCATGTAGGAGCGCGCCATCGCCACGACCGGGCCGGGCATCGTCGCCGAGAACAGCATCAGCTGACGGGCCGGGTTGGTCTGGGCCAGCAGGCGCTCGACGTCGGGCAGGAAGCCCAGGTCGAGCATCTCGTCGGCCTCGTCCAGGACGACGCACGTGACGTGCGACAGGTCCAGGTGCCGCTGCTGGGCCAGGTCGAGCAGCCGGCCGGGAGTGCCGACGACCACGTCGACGCCCTTGGTCAGCGCCTCGATCTGCGGTTCGTAGGCGCGGCCGCCGTAGACGGTGAGGATGCGGGCCTTGCGGATCCGGCTCGCGGTGGTGAGGTCGCCGGCCACCTGCACGGCCAGCTCGCGGGTCGGGACGATGACCAGCGCCTGCGGCTTGCCGGGCGCGGGCAGCTCGTCGTAGCCGGGGTCACCGGGGATCGTGGTGCGCTGCAGCAGCGGGACGCCGAAGCCCAGGGTCTTGCCGGTGCCGGTCTTGGCCTGGCCGATGATGTCGTGCCCGCTCAGCGCCACCGGCAGCGTCATCGCCTGGATGGGGAACGGGGTGGTGATGCCGGCGCCGGCCAGCGACTGGGCGATGCGGGGGTCGACGCCGTGGTCGGCGAAGGTGCCCAGGGGGGCGGTGTCGCCCGTGGTGTCGATCGTGTCGGTGGTGCTCGAGTCGGTCATGCGTCTCCCGGGATGGGGGGCGACGGCGGCCACGTCCGCGCGGTACCCGCGGCGGAGGCCCTGATCACGTCCGGAAGGGACGTCGGAGCCACCGGCGGGAAGATCGTCAGGCGGTGCGTGCGGCCGCGTCGCGGCAGTCGGCAGCCGATCGTGACTGGCGACCGGGCAACCATGAACTCGACCATGGTAACCGCGCGCACCGCGCAGTTGACGCCACGTCGTCCCGGGCGGGCGCGTGTCGAGGCGCGCGGGCGACGGCCGGTGGCGTTCCGGCCGCCCCCGCCCGAGGCGGGTCCGGGGTCAGGAGAGCCCGAAACCGACCTTGCGCACCTCCGAGGCGCCGATGTCGACGTAACCCAGCGTCGAGGCCGGGACGACGATCTTGCGGCCCTTGTCGTCGGTCAGGGACAGCACCGAGCCGCTGGTCAGCGCCTCGGCGACGGCCGCGGTGATCTCCTCGCCGGTCTGGGCCGACTCGAACACCAGCTCGCGTGCCACGTTCTGCACGCCGATCCGAACCTCCACCGCAGTCCCCTCCAGGGTTTCGCCCGATGTTGCTGTTGCGCGCGCGGCCGCCGGGGCGGCCCGCCCACCCACGCTAGTCGGCGGCCGGGCCGGACCGCGTTCCGGTTCGCCGCCAGCGGACGGCGGCACACCGCGTCGGGGCCTCGCGCAGGCCGGTGACATCCTGCCGGGGTGGCCGCCGCGCACCCCCGTCCCGCCCGTCGCACCCTCCTGCTGACGGGTCTGTCGGTGGTGGGGGTGCTGGCCGGGTGCACGGGTGGGCCGACGGAGGCGACGCCCAGCACCCCGACAGCCGGCACCCCGGCACCCGGCGGGTCGGCGACCACCCCGGCGGGGACGCCGACCGCCACGGTGGTCACCCCCACGACCCCGCCGCTGCCGCCGGGGCTGACCGCGGCGGACGTGGCCGCCGGTGTCCTGCGCCGCGAGGTCCCGCAGTCCGGCGGGGGAGCGCTCACCGTCGTCCCCGGCACCAGCCCGGCCCCGGCCTCCGCCCGCGTGCGCACCGTCCGGGTCGAGGTCGAGCAGGACCTCCTCGACGCCGGCGTCCTGGACCCCGTCGCCTTCGCCGACTTCGCCCTCGCCGTGCTGAACGACCCGCGCAGCTGGGGAGCCGGCGGCACCATGAGCTTCGCGCGCACCGACGGCGAAGCCGAGATGCGGCTGGTGGTGGCGACGCCGGACACGTCGGCGGCGCTGTGCCGGCCGCTGCGGACGATGGGCACCCTGTCGTGCCGCAACGGCGACGCCGCGATCCTCACCTGGTACCGCTGGGTCGAGGCGATCGAGGACTACGGCGAGGACCGGACCGGCTACCGGCAGTACGTCGTCAACCACGAGATCGGTCACGCCCTCGGCCACGGGCACGACCCGAACCCGGGGCCCGGGCAGCTCGCCCCCGTGATGATGCAGCAGACGAAGGGACTGGACGGGGCGCTGCCCAACCCCTGGCCCCACCCCTGACTCACCGGTGGTCGGTGAGCAGCCCGCGCCCCGGCCGCAGCGTGCGGATCCGCAACCGCTCGCCGTCCAGGTCGGTCAGCACCACCGACGTCAGCAGCAGGCGGAACAGCAGGAACGGGGTGGGCGGCTGCCGGTCGGCGGTGTAGTCGGCCAGGACCGCCTCGTCGAGGACCTCCTCGGCGATCCCGGCGACCTTCGCGTCCCCGCCGGTCATCGACCCGTCCCCGGTGTGCGCGTGCAGCGCGAACCGCGGGTCCCGGCGCAGGTCGGCGGCCTTGCGGGCCCGGACCATCGAGCCCAGCACCAGGTCCCCGCGCCACGGGTCGACCTCCGTCCCCGACACGCGCGGCGAGCCGTCCCGGGTCAGCGTCGCCAGCACGTGGTGCCGCCCGGCTCGGAAGCGGGCCAGCACGGCCGCGGCGAAGTCGGGTTCGCTCTCCTCGACGTCGATCCAGCGCCAGGGGCTCGTCATGACGTCACCCTGCACCGCGGGTCCGACACGACGCCGGGCCGCACCGCCGTCGTGGCAGGCTCCCGGCGTGGAACCGCGACTGCCCGAACGCGCCGAGGAGGTCCTCGAGGTCGTGCACGCGATCCCCCCAGGACGTGTCCTGACCTACGGCGACGTCGGCGCCCGGGTCGGCGACCGCGGCCCCCGGTTCGTCGGGAACGTGCTGCGGCGCTTCGGGTCCGGTGCGCCCTGGTGGCGCGTGCTGCGCGCCGACGGCAGCGCCCCGGAGCCGCTGGCCGGCGAGGCCCTCGCCCGCTGGCGCGCCGAGGGGACCCCGCTGCGCCGGCTGGCGCACGCAGCGGTGGACGTGCGCGTGGACCTGGCGCGGGCGCGCTGGGACGCGGGGGAGTGGACGGCGCCGTGGGAGGAGGGCCGGTGAGCCTGCTCCAGGACCTGCGCACCGCGCGACGCCGGTTCTCGGTCGAGTTCTCCCCGGCGCACGACGAGACGACCGCGCAGCGGCAGTGGCGCGCGGTGCGCCGGCTCGAACAGCTCGGCCCGGTGTTCGCCTCGGTCACCTACGGCGCCGGCGGCGGCAGCCGGGAGGGCACCGTCGAGCTGGCCACCCGCATCGCCCGGCAGACCACCGTCCGCCCGGTCGCGCACCTGACGGCCGTCGGGCAGCCCGCCGCACAGCTGGCGGGTGTCGTGGACGACCTGCTGGCCGGCGGGGTGCGGGACGTGCTGGCCCTGCGCGGCGACCCGCACGGCGATCCCCACGCGCCGTGGGAACCGCACCCGCAGGGCTTCGAGCACGCCGACCAGCTGGTCCGGCTGGCCCTGGACCGGGGCGCCGAGGGCGTCGGCGTGGCCGCCTTCCCGCTGGGACACCCCGAGTCGCCGGACCTGGACACCGACCTGCGGCACCTGCTGGGCAAGTTCCGCGCCGGGGCGGGGTTCGCGATCGCCCAGCTCACCTTCGACGTCGAGGACTTCCTGCGGCTGCGCGACCGGCTGGCCGCCGCCGGCTGCGGCGTACCGGTCGTGCCGGGGCTGCTGCCGGTGACCAGCCCGCGGGTCCTGGAGGTCACCCGGCGGCTGACCTCCGGGCACGAGCCGTCCTGGCTGCACCGGCGGCTGGACCCGTTCCTGGACGACCGGGGCGCCTTCCGCGAGGAGGGCGTGCGGGTGGCCGTCGAGGACGGGCGCCGGCTGCTGGCCGAGGGCGTCGAGGTCCTGCACCTGTACTCCCTCAACGCGGCCTCCAACGTCGAGACCCTGGTGGCTGAGCTCGGGCTCGCCGCACCGCGGGAGCGGGACGTGCCAGACGGGCCGGACGGTCCGGACGGGTCGTGTCGGAGCCGTGTGGTCCCCTAGCTCCTGTCGGTCGTGGAGGGGGCACGCTTGTTGCGGGAACAGCAGGACGGTTCGGCGGCGCACGCCGGTGGCGGTGAGGGCGCCCACCGCGTCCAGGTGCCGCGGCTGCGCCGGGTCGCCGTCGCCGGACGTGCTGCGCTGCAGCCCGACCCGCAGCAGGACGCGGTCCTGGCGACGCGGCCCGGCAGCGGCCCGCTCGTCGTCCTGGGCGCTCCGGGGTCCGGCCGCACCCGCACCCTGCGCGACCTCGTGGCCACCCGCGTGGACCGCGACGGCCTGGACCCCGACCGCGTCCTGGTGCTGGCCCCGACCCGCCGCGCGGCCGACCTGCTGCGCGACGACCTGTCCGACCGGATGCGCCGCACGACGGGCCAGCCCGCGGCCCGCACCCCGCAGTCCTACGCCTTCGGCGTGCTGCGCGCCGTGCACGTGCGCGAGGGGATCGCCCCGCCGCGGCTGATCTCCGGCGCCGAGCAGGACGCGATCCTGGCCGACCTGCTGCGCGGGCACCTGGCCGTGGCGGACGCCGACCCGGCGCAGGAGGGGCCCGAGGAGCTGTTCGACCTCGAGCCCGGGGGGCTGTTCACGCCCACCGGCGCCCTGCAGGCGCCGCCGTGGCCCGACGGCGTCCCCTCCGACGCCTGGGGCCTGCGCAGCTTCCGCAACGAGCTGCGCGACCTGCTGATGCGCGCGGTCGAGCGCGGCCTGCGGGCCGAGGACCTCGCCGCGCTGGGTCGGCGGGAGAACCGGCCGGAGTGGGTGGCGGGCGCGGCGGTGCTGGAGGAGTACCTGCGGGTCAACGCCCTGGCCCGCTTCGAGTCCTACGACCCGGCCGCGGTCCTGGACGAGGCCGTCAACGCCCTGCGCGGCGACGCCGACCTGCTCGCGGCCGAACGCGGCCGCTGGGACCTGGTCGCCGTCGACGACGCGCACGACCTGTCCGAGGCCGGGCTCCGGCTCCTGCAGACCGTCGCCGGCGGACGCGACCTCGTCCTGACCACCGACCCCGACAGCGTCACGCAGGGCTTCCGCGGGGCCGACGCCCGCACGGCCGCCACGCTCGCCGACCGGTTCGGCACCCGCGCCGGCACCCCCGCGCCGACGGTCGTCCTCGGCACCGACCACCGCCAGCGGCCGCAGCTGCTCGCTGTGACCCGTGCGGTCTCGCGGCGCATCGGTGCCCTGGGCGGGGCCCGCCAGCGCGCGGCCGGTGCCACCCGCGAGGGGCAGGGGCACGTCGAGGTCGCCGTGCTGGGATCACCGACGCAGGAGGCCACCTGGGTCGCCCAGCGGTTGCGCCGCCGGCACCTGCTCGACGGGGTGCCGTGGTCGCGGATGGCCGTCGTCGTCCGCTCCGCCGGGCACACCGCCGCGCTGCGCCGCGCGCTGACCCACGCCGGCGTGCCCCTGGCGGTGCCGCTGGCCGAGGTCCCCGTGCGCGACGAACCGGCCGTCCGCCCGCTGCTGGCCGCGCTGGCCGCCGTGCTGGACCCGGCCGTGCTCGACGACGCCCTGGCCCGCGACCTGGTGACCTCCCCGGTCGGCGGGGCCGACGTCGTCGCGCTGCGCCGGCTGCGGCAGTCGTTGCGCCGCAGCGAGCTCGAGGCCGGCGGCGGCCGCAGCAGCGACGTCGTGCTCACCTCTGCGCTGGCCCGGGTGCTGGCCGACCCCGACGCCGAACCCGCCGGCGACCTGCTCCTGCTGGACGCCGAGGACCCGACGACGCTGCCCGCCGTCCGCGTCGCCGCCGTCCTGCGGGCCGGCCGGCGGGCGGCGCTGACCACCGACGCCGACGCCGAGACGGTGCTGTGGGCGGTCTGGAACGCCACCGGGCTGGCCGCGCGCTGGCAGCGCTCGGCGCTGGCCGGGGCCGGTCTGGAGGGCGCCGACGCCGGACGCGCCGACCGCGACCTCGACGCCGTGCTGGCCCTGTTCGAGGCCGCCGGCCGCTTCGTCGACCGCTTCCCCGGCGCCGGCAGCGCCGAGCGGTTCCTCGAGCAGCTCATGGCGGCCGAGGTGCCCTCCGACACCCTCGCCGACCGCGCACCCGACGCCGGCGCCGTCACCCTGACGACCCCGCAGGGGGCCGTCGGGCGCGAGTGGGACCTCGTCGTGGTCGCCGGGGTGCAGGAGGGGGTGTGGCCGGACCTGCGGCTGCGCGGTTCGGTGCTCGGCGCGCAGGCGCTCGTCGACGTCCTCGAAGGCCGCGACAGCGACGGTCCCGGCGCCCGACGCGCGGTGCTGGAGGACGAACTGCGACTGTTCCACGTCGCCGTCTCCCGCGCGCGCGACGAGCTCGTCGTCACCGCCGTGCGGACCGAGGACGAGCGCCCGTCCGCCTTCGTCGACCTCGTCGCCGACGCGGCCGGCCTCGGCGGTGCCGACGAGGAGGAACGTCCGCTGGCCGACGTTCCGCGGGCGGTGTCGCTGCCGGCGCTGGTGGCCCGGTTGCGGCAGGTCGTCTGCGCGCCCGCGAGCGTCGAGACCCCCGCGCGCCGGGCGGCCGCGGCCGCCCGCCTGGCCCAGCTGGCCCGCGCCGGGGTGCCCGGCGCCGATCCGGCCGACTGGTACGGCGTCGACGACCTGACCGACGACGGTCCGCTGCGCGAGGCCGGCGAGGAGGTCGCGGTCTCCCCGTCCCGGGTCGAGAGCTTCGAGCGCTGCGGGCTGCGCTGGCTGCTGGAGAGCTCCGGTGCCCGGGCCGGCGACTCCACGAGCCAGTCGATCGGGAACCTGGTGCACCGCATCGCCTCCGAAGCCCCCGAGGCCGACGCCTTCGAGCTGCGCCGTCGGCTGGACGTGCTGTGGCCGACCCTGGGGCTGCCCGACGGCTGGGTCGCCGACACCGCCCGCGCCCGCGCCGACCGGATGGTCGACAAGCTCGCCGAGTACTACCGCGAGGCCCGCCGCGAGGGCCGGACGCTGGACGGGGTGGAACTCGACGTCGACGTGCGGATCGGCCGGGCCCGCATCCGCGGCCGCGTCGACCGGCTCGAGCGCGACGCGCAGGGGCGGCCCGTCATCGTCGACCTCAAGACGGGCAAGACCCAGCCGTCCAAGGCCGACCTGGCCCGGCTGCCCCAGCTGGGCGTGTACCAGCTGGCCGCTCAGGAGGGCGCGTTCCACACCGCCGGCCCGGCGACCGGCTCCGGCGGCGCGGCGCTGGTCCAGCTGGGCGGGGCGCAGAAGAAGGCGCCCGTCCAGCACCAGGTGGCGCTGGACGAGGACGAGGACCCGGGCTGGGCGCGCGACCTCGTCGAGCGCACGGCCGAAGGGATGGCCGCCGGCACGTTCGAGGCCGTCACCGGCCCGCACTGCGGGTACTGCCCGGTGTTCAGCTCCTGTCCGGCGCAGGACGCCGGGCGCAGCGTCGTCGAGGAAGGTGGCCGGTGATGCTGTCCGCGCTCCAGATCGCCGAACGGCTCGGCCGGCCCTCGCCGACCCCCGAGCAGGTCGCGGTCATCGAGGCCCCCGTCGAGCCGATGCTCGTCGTCGCCGGTGCGGGCTCGGGCAAGACCGAGACGATGTCCTCGCGCGTGGTGTGGCTCGTGGCGAACGGCCTGGTCGCACCCGAGGACGTGCGGGGGCTGACGTTCACGCGCAAGGCGGCCGGGGAACTGGCCGAACGCGTGCGGCGCCGCCTGCGGTCGCTGCGCGCCCACGGGTTGGGGCCCTCGACCGGTGACGAGCTGGGCGAGGGTGAACCCGTCGTCTCGACGTACCACGCCTACGCGGCCTCGCTGGTCGTCGACCACGGGCTGCGGCTGGGCGTCGAACCGCAGTCGACGGTGCTGTCGGACGCCGGCGCCTGGCAGCTGGCCTCGGAGGTCGTCGAGAGCTGGCGCGGGGACCTGCCCGGCGTCGAGGCCGCGCCCTCGACGCTGGCCGCGGCGCTGCTGCAGCTGGCGGGGGAGTGCGCCGAGCACCTCGTCGACGCCGACGACGTCGTGGACTTCGTCGACGGCCTCGCGGCGTACGTGCGGACGCTGCCCAAGGACGACAAGAGCATCGCCAGGTACGGCGCCGGGGTCCCGGGGGAGCCGTACGCCAAGGTCGCCGCGATCCTCGGGGTGCAGCAGGCCCGCAAGCAGGTCGTCCCGCTGCTGCGCGAGTACCAGCGCCGCAAGCAGCAGGCCGAGCAGCTCGACTTCGGCGACCAGGTCCTCCTCGCCGCCCGGCTGGCCCGGGAGGTCCCCGCCGTTCCGGAGACCGAACGCGCGAAGCACCGCATCGTGCTGCTCGACGAGTACCAGGACACCAGCTACGCCCAGCTGGCGCTGCTGCGCTCGCTGTTCGGCGACGGCCACCCCGTCACGGCCGTCGGCGACCCGCACCAGTCCATCTACGGCTGGCGCGGGGCCAGCGCCGGCAACCTCGTGAGCTTCCCCGCGCACTTCCGCCGCGCCGACGGCACCCCCGCGCCGCAGCTGCCGCTGGCCACCAGCTGGCGCAACGACGAGGGGATCCTCGCCGCGGCCAACGTCGCGGCGGCCCCGTTGAACGCGACGCTGGAGGCGGGCACCGTCGCCGTCCTGCGTCCCCGGCCGGGTGCCGGCACGGGCCGGGTGCGCACGTCGTTCGCCAGCACCGTCGAGGAGGAGGCCGCCGAGGTCGCCGCCCGGCTGGCCGAGGTGTGGCGCGCCGACTCCGAACGCCTGGCCGTCCAGCGTGGCGTCCCCGGCGCCGACCCCGAGCCACGCCGCACGGCGGCGGTGCTGTGCCGCAAGCGCTCGCAGTTCGTCGTGCTCCAGCGCGCCCTGCGCGAGGCGGGCCTGCCCGTGGAGGTCGTCGGTCTGGGCGGGCTGCTGTCCACGCCGGAGGTCGCCGACGTCGTCGCGACCCTGCACGTCCTGCACGACCCCGGCCGCGGTGACCACCTCGCCCGGCTCCTGACGGGGGCACGGTGGCGGCTGGGCGCGCGCGACGTGGCGGCCCTGGGGGTGTGGGCGCGGCAGCTGCAGCGCAGGCGCAGCCACCAGGCCGAGACCGAGCTGGACCCCGTGGACACCGTCGTGCTGCCCGACGAGGTCGAGTCGGTGAGCCTGGTCGAGGCGCTCGACGAGCTGCCCCCGGGCGGCTGGACCGGACCCGACGGCCGGGGGCTGTCGGCGCAGGCGCACCGTCGGCTGTCCCGGTTGGCGGCCACGCTGCGCCGGTTGCGCACCCGCACCCACCTGCCGGTCGCCGACCTGGTCGGTGAGGTCGAGCGTGCCCTGCTGCTCGACGTCGAGGTCGCCGCCCGGCCCGGCAGTTCCCCCTCGTTCGAGCGCAGCAACCTCGACGCCCTCGCCGACGCCGCCGCGTCGTTCTCGGCGAGTTCGCAGCGGCCGGGGCTGGGCGGGTTCCTGTCCTGGCTCGACGCCGCCGAGGTGCGCGAGCGCGGGCTGGAACCGGGGGCCTCCGACGTCTCGACCGATGCCGTGCAGCTGCTGACGGTCCACGCCAGCAAGGGGCTGGAGTGGGACGTCGTGGCGGTTCCGGGCCTGGTGGAGAAGAGCTTCCCCGCCGGGGGCGACACCGACTCGGGCTGGATCGGCGGGACCGGTTCCCTCGGCGTGCTGCCGTACCCGTTGCGCGGGGACCGTTCCAGCCTGCCGCACTTCGCCGTCGAGCGCGCCGCGACGCAGAAGGAGCTGAACGAGGCCCGCGAGGAGTTCCTGCTGGCCTGCGGGGAGCACCAGCTGGCCGAGGAGCGGCGGCTGGCCTACGTGGCGTTCACCCGGGCGAAGGAGGAACTGCTGCTGTCCGGGGCGTACTGGGACGAGGCGACGAAACCCCGGCAGCCGTCGCGGTTCCTGCTCGAGGTCCTCGAGGCGCCGCCGGGGGCGGTCCCCGGGCTGGTGTCGCTGCCGCCGGCCGACCCGCCCGCACCGGACGCGGTGAACCCGCGGACGGCGAACCCGCAGCGTGTGGTGTGGCCCGTCGACCCGCTGGCCTCCCGGCGCACCGAGGTCGACGCCGGTGCGGCGCTGGTCCGCGCCGCGCTGGCCACGGAGGCCACCGCGCAGGACGCCGACGAGGAGGCGCGGGCCTGGGCCGAGCAGACCGACCTCCTGCTCGCCGAACGCGCCGCGGCCCGCCAGGCCCCGGGCGTCCTGCTGCCCGCGCACCTGTCGGCCTCACGGCTGGTGTCCCTGGCCCAGGACCCCGACGCCCTGGCCCTGCAGCTGCGCCGGCCGGTGCCGCTGGAACCGCGCCCGGCGACCCGGCGCGGGACGGCGTTCCACGCCTGGCTGGAGCAGCGGTTCACCGCCAGTTCGCTGCTGGACCTGGTCGACCTGCCGGGCTCGGCCGACGAGGACGCCGCCGACGACGCGGAACTGGCTGCGCTGCAACGGCGGTACCTCGCCTCGGAGTGGGCCTCGCGGGATCCGGTCGCCGTCGAGGTGTCCGTGGAGACCCCCGTGGCCGACCTGGTGGTCCGCGGCCGGATCGACGCGGTGTTCGCCGCCACCGGGCCGGACGGACGCACCCGGTGGGACGTCGTGGACTGGAAGACGGGCCGGCCGCCGGAGGGTGTGGGCGCCCGCGCCCGCGACGTGCAGCTCGCCGTCTACCGGCTGGCATGGTCGCGCTGGCGCGGGGTCCCGCTGGCCGACGTCAGCGCCGCGTTCTTCTACGCCTCCACGGGGGAGACGGTGCGGCCGGTGGACCTGTTCGACGCCGGTGACCTCGAGCGGCTGGTGCTGTCGGTACCGGTGGTGGGCTGATCGATCGGGGGCAGCCCGGTCAGTCGTCCTGGGACTTGAACTCCACCGGCCCGGCGCCCATCTCGATCCGGCCGTCGGCGTGCAGCAGCGGCCGGGCCTCGGTGGTCTGGTGCCCGTAGTCCTCCACCTGCTGCACGCGCACGCCGTCGTCCCCGAAGGACAGCAGGGCGATGGCCACCCAGTACTTCTCGGAGTCGTCGAACAGCGGCACCGTGACGCGTGAGCCGGAACCGTCGTCCACCACGGCCCGGGCCCCGTAGCTCTTGAACGACCCGGTGCCGTTCTCGACCGCCGAGTAGGCGCAGATGAGGACGTGGGCCAGCCGGTCGGCGCGGGTGATCTCGACCGTCTCGCGCCCGGGCGTGGTGGAGTCGCCCCGCAGGCGCACGAAGGGCGGCCCGTCGAGCGAGCCCAGGTCGCGGTAGTAGACGGCGCCGGTGCGGCCCTCGCGGTCGGCCCACAGGGCGTACAGGTCCAGGTCGGCGCCCCGCTGCCGGCGGGCGGCCGACCCGCCGTCCCACTTCAGATCGACGCGGAAGACGGTGCCGCCGGCCTGCTCGCGCTTGGAGAGGTCCAGCGGGATCACCGCCGACCCCCTCTTGGTCAGCTCCACCGCGCCCAGCGGCTCCTTGCCCAGGTTCAGCGCGGGAGCCGGGGCGGGCTCGTCCTCGACGTCCACCCCGAAGTCGGTCGCCAGCCCGGCCAGGCCGTCGTCGTAGCCCTGCCCGACAGCGCGGACCTTCCACCCACCGCCACGCTGGTAGAGCTCGGCGAGGACGGCCACGGTCTGGGTGCTCAGGCCCGCGGGCGCGAACCGCGCCTCCCCACCGTCGTGCTCGACCGTGAGGGTCACCGTCGTTCCGGCGAAGGTGGCGCCGGGCTCCTGCGGGCTCACGGCCAGGACGACCCTGACCGCCCCGGGGCGCAGCGCGCTCAGGTCCAGGTGCGCGGTGGTGCCCTCGAGCCGGACGCCGGGTGCCGTGGGCTGGTTGAAGAAGACCATGTCGGCGTCCCCGGCGACCTTCCCGTCGGCGCCGACCACCAGGGCGGTCAGGTCCACGGGCCCGGTGACGCGGGCCAGCACGCGGTGCCCGGCCAGGGGAGCGTTGGCGCCGTCGCTGAGGGTGATCACCCTTCTGTCCTACCGCACACCCGGTCGCGGTGGGCGCAGGAGTCAGAACTGCAGGTCCACCACGACCGCCCGGTGGTCGCTGCCGCCGACGCGCTCGATGCGGCCCTCGATCCGCACCGAGGCCGGCAGCCCGTCGGCGAGGGCGTGGTCGAGCTGCACCCGGGGCGCGGGCGAGGGGAACGTCGGCCCGGTCACGAGCGGGCGCCACGGCAGGACGCGGCGCACCACGCCCGGCGGCAGGTTCAGGTCCCCGAGCAGGACCAGCGGGCGGGGCAGCGTGCGGGCGAACTCCTGCACCCGGCGCAGTTGCCAGCCGGCCTGCCAGGGGGTGAAGGACAGGTGGGTGCCCAGGACGCTCACCGGCCCGGCGGGGGTGGCCAGGACGGTCGCGACGACGGCGCGCGGTTCGTCGGGGATCCAGCGCAGTCCGCTGCCGGGGACGAACACCGGCAACCGGCCGCGACCGGCGGGCATCCGGAACTGCCGGAACCGGTCCGAGGAGCCCCGCACCAGCAGGGCGATGCCGTAGGAGGGTTCGTCGGGGTCGGTGCGGTGCGCCTCCCGGACCCCCTGCGCCTCACCGGGCGTGCCGTGGACGGTGGCGACGAAGGACCCCCGCATCCCCAGGCGGCGGGCGAGCCGGGCGGTCTGGTCCAGGCCGTCGCTGCGGGGCAGCAGGTGGTCGACCTCCTGCACGGCGACGACGTCCGCCGCCAGCCCGGCCACGGCGTCGGCGAGGGCGTCGACGTCGATGCGGCCGGTGCTCAGGTCACGGCCGGAGGAGGCGTTGAGGGAGACCAGGCGCAGTCGCACGGGCCTCAGACCAGGGGTGTCGAGTCGGCGTGGGTGGCCAGTTCGTCGAGCATGCGGCGGGCGTCCTCGACGATCTCGGGGTCCTCGATCCGCAGGCCCAGCAGCAGCCAGCGCGCCAGCGCGAGCTCACCGGCCAGCCGGGCCCGCATCAGCAGGTCGGGGTCCGGGGGTTCGCGCCGGGCGTTCGCGTACGCCTCGAGGACCGACTCCAGCGCGTCGGGGTCGGCGCCGACGGCCAGCCAGGCGAAGTCGTCGGCCGGATCGGCGATCTTGGCGTCGACCCAGCCGGTGATGCCGGTGAGCCGGTCGCCGTCGGTGCGCACGTGCTCGCCGACGAGGTCGCCGTGCACGGGGGTGGCCGCGAACCGCCAGTGGGTGACGTCCTCCATGAGGGCCTCCCACCGCGTCAGCAGCCGCGGCGGGACGTGCCCGGTGGCCGCGGCCCGGTCCAGCTCGGACAGCCGGCGCCGGCGGTACTCCTCGGCGTCGTACACGGGGACCCCCGCGTCGCTGAAGACGCCGGCGTCGATCTCGTGCAGCGCAGCCAGACCGGCTCCCACCGAGGCAGCCAGGCCGGGACCGGGCCGCAGGTCGGCGGGGTCCAGCGGGGACCCGGGCAGTTCGGGGTGCACGACGCACCGGCCGCCCTCGGGCAGCGCCAGCGTCCCCGAGGGTTCGGGCACGGCGAAGGGCAGCGGGTCGAGCAGGCCCTTGAGCAGTTCCACCTCGGCGTCCAGCGCGGCGGCCGCCGCGGCCCGGCGCGGGGTGCGCACGACGTACCGCCCACCCTCGCGGCTGACCACGACGGCGACGTCGAAGTCCGCCCCGTCGGCCTCGGCCGGGCCCGTCGCCACGACGTCCAGGCCTCGCACGGCGGCGGTGGCGAGGGCGGCGAGGACACGGGGTGAGCGAACGGGCACGCCCCCACGGTATTGCGCGCGGCGCTGCATAGGGTGCAGGTGTGAGCTCCGTGCCCCTCCCGAGTCCTCCGCTGCGCGACCTCGCGCTGTCCCGCCAGCACATCGACCGGGCCGGGGTGAACCGGGTCCCCCCGGCCGCGCTGGCGCAGATGTGGGAGTCGCCGGACACCCGGGTCCTGCAGGTGCACGCCGGCCGGGCCCCGGTCGTGCAGACCCCCCAGGGCCTGCAGTTGGTGCTGCGCGCCCCGGCCGAGGTCCCGGCCCCGGGCCCGGACGACCTGCAGCTCTACCTCGGCGTCGACGACGGCGTGCACCACGTCGCGGTCGTCTCGGCGGAGAGCGAACCCGAGACCGCCGACGGCTCGGCCGGCGGCGAGGAGTGGCGCGGTCTGCGCGAGGTGGGTGAGGAACTGTCCGACCGCGACGCCGGGCTGTTCACCGAGGCGCTGTCGATGGGCAACTGGCACGCCGTGACCCGGTTCTCCCCGCGCACCGGGGAACCGCTGACCGCGACGACGTCCGGCTGGGTCAAGGTCGAGCCCGACGGCAAGGAGCACTTCCCGCGCACCGACGCCGCGGTCATCATGGCGATCATCTCCCCCGACGACCGGTTGCTGCTGGGCCACCAGCCGATCTGGCCGGCGAACCGCTACTCCGTCCTGGCGGGTTTCGTCGAGCCCGGGGAGTGCTTCGAGGACACCGTGCGCCGGGAGGCCTTCGAGGAGGCCGGCGTCGTCATCGGCTCCGACGCCGAGGACGTGCGGTACCTGGGCAGCCAGCCCTGGCCGTTCCCGGCCAGCCTCATGGTGGGCTTCGCCGCCCGCGCGGTGACGACGGAGATCAAGGTCGACGGCGACGAGATCGCCCTGGCCCGCTGGTTCTCCCGCGAGGAACTGGCCGAGGAACTGCGCACGGGCGGGGTCCTGCCGCCGCCGGGGGTGTCGATCGCGCGCCGGCTCATCGAGGCCTGGTACGGCGGGCCGTTGCCCGTCCAGGACCAGCCCTGGGTGTGATCCGCTACTCCTGCACCAGTTCCGCGGGGTGTCGCGGGTCCTCGCAGCGCAGCACCACCGCGGCGGCCTCGACCGGTTCGTCCTGCTCCAGGTAGCGGTGCCACCCGCCGAGGACCCGGTCGGCGTCCTGCGCCGGCACCCGCCGGCGCACGGCGGCGTCGGACGTCGTGAGGTGGACGACGGCGTCGAAACCCCACCGCAGGGCGTTCGTCAGCAGGAACGAGCCGGCGAGGACGAGCACCGCGTCGTCGGGGACCTCCTGGCGCCGCGCCCGCGAGGCGCGGTCGGTCGCCGGGTCGTACAGCGAGGGCACCCACCAGCGGCTGGTGGGTCCACCCAGCGGCTCGAGCACCTCCCGGTATAGGCCGGGCACGTCCAGCCAGGTGCCGTAGTAGGACTCCGGGTCGTCGCGGCCGAACTCGTAGCGCAGCGAGCGTGGCCGCCAGAACCCCTGCCAGGACGCGACCAGGACCGGGCGGGCCCGTTCGCGCAGCGCGGCGAGGAGGTGGTCGGCGTACCAGGTGGTGTCCGCCTCGACCGCGCCGTCGACCCCGACGCGGGCCCCGGGCGGCAACGACGCGGCCCACCGGTCGGCGAACTCGCGCGGGCCGGTGGGCCGGTAGGTGGTGCTCAACGTGCTCGGCTCAGGAGAGCTTGGCCTTGACCTCGGCCAGCGACGGGTTGGTGGCCGCGGACCCGTCCGGGAACAGCAGCGTCGGCACCGTCTGGTTGCCGCCGTTGACCTGCATGACGTACTCGGCCGCGTCCGGGACCTCCTCGATGTTGACCTCGGAGTAGCTGATGCCCTCGCGGTCCATCTGCGACTTCAGGCGGCGGCAGTAGCCGCACCACGTGGTGGTGAACATGGTGACGCTGCCGGCCGCGGGGGCCTCCATCGTGGACACGTCCTGCTCCTGTCTCGAAAGTGCTGTGGACGACTGGCTCCCGCTGCAACCACGGGATCCCCAGCCATCTTCCCCGAGCGTGTCCTGGCGTGTCGTCCACAACGCGCCGCCCGCCTGGTCCCGGCACCCCGCCGGACTTGAGAGGATGCCGGGGCCATGACCGCACAGACAGACCTCCTCCGCCCCGACGCCGACTCGGTCCTGCAGGGGCTCGACCCCGAACAGCGCCAGGTCGCGACGACGCTGGACGGTCCCGTCTGCGTGCTCGCCGGGGCCGGCACGGGCAAGACGCGCGCCATCACCCACCGCATCGCCTACGGGGTGCACTCGGGCGCCTACGTGCCCAACCGGGTCCTGGCCGTCACCTTCACCGCCCGCGCCGCGGGGGAGATGCGCACCCGGCTGCGCGACCTCGGCGTCTCCGGGGTCCAGGCCCGCACCTTCCACGCCGCCGCCCTGCGGCAGCTGCAGTTCTTCTGGCCGCAGGCCATCGGCGGCTCGCTGCCCCACCTCGTCGAGCACAAGGCCCCGCTCATCGCCGACGCCTGCAACCGGCTGCGCATCCAGGCCGACCGCACCCGGGTGCGGGACCTGTCCGCCGAGGTCGAGTGGACCAAGGTCATGCTCGTCGACCCCGACGACTACGTCCGCGTGGCCGCCGCCGCCGGCCGCGGTGAGCCGGGCGGGCTGGACCTGGCGACCGTGGCCCGGCTCGTGCGCACCTACGAGGACGTCAAGACCGACCGCGCCGTCATCGACTTCGAGGACGTGCTGCTGCTGACGGCCGGCATCCTCGACGAGCGCCCCGAGGTCGCCGCCACCGTCCGCGAGCAGTACCGGCACTTCGTCGTCGACGAGTACCAGGACGTCTCGCCGCTGCAGCAGCGGCTGCTGGACCTGTGGCTGGGCGGGCGCCAGGACCTGTGCGTCGTCGGCGACGCCAGCCAGACGATCTACTCCTTCGCCGGCGCCACGCCCGAGCACCTGCTGGACTTCCCGCGCCGCCACCCCGGCGCCACCGTCGTGCGGCTCGTGCGCGACTACCGCTCCACCCCCGAGGTCGTGGGACTGGCCAACTCCGTGCTGTCGATGGCGACGGGCCTGCACGCCCGCGCCCGCCTCGAGCTCATCGCCCAGCGGCCCTCCGGCCCGCACCCGACCTTCACGGCCTACGACGACGACGTCGCCGAGGCCGCCGGTGTCGCCGCCCGGATCGCCGCGGAGATCCGCGCCGGGCGCAGCGCCAAGGACATCGCCATCCTGTTCCGCACCAACGGCCAGTCCCAGGCCCTGGAGTCGGCGCTCGCCGACGCCGGGGTGGGGTACGTGGTGCGCGGGGGCGAGCGGTTCTTCTCCCGCAAGGAGGTCCGCGACGCCGTCGTCCTGCTGCGCGGGGCGGCGCGCTCGGCGATGCCCGGGCACGAGCTCGGCGCCGAGACCCGTGCGGTCCTGACGTCGGCGGGCTGGGGCGAGAAGGCCCCCAGCGCCGGTGGCGCCACCCGCGAGAAGTGGGAGTCGCTGCAGGCGCTGGTGGTGCTGGCCGACGAACTGGCCGGCAAGCGTCCCGGCGCCACGCTGTCCGACCTGGTCGACGAACTCGCCGAGCGCAGCCAGGCCCAGCACGCCCCGACCGTCGACGGGGTGACGCTGGCCTCCTTCCACGCGGCCAAGGGCCTGGAGTGGGACGTCGTCCACCTCGTCGGCGTCAGCGAGGGGCTGCTGCCCATCTCCTTCGCCGAGACGCCCGAGGACGTCGAGGAGGAGCGCCGACTGCTCTACGTCGGGATCACCCGTGCCCGCGAGGGGATCCACCTGTCGTGGGCGAACGCGCGCACGCCCGGTGGCCGCGCGACCCGCAAACCCTCGCGGTTCCTCGACGCCGTCCGCCCGCAGGCCGTCCCCGCCGGGCGACGGGCCTCGAGCACCCCGAACGGCGCCGGGCGGGCGGGCAAGTCCTCCGGGCCCATGACGTGCCGGGTCTGCGGCGCCCCGCTGACGGCTGCCGTCGACCGCAAACTGCGCCGGCACGCCGACTGCCCGGCCAGCTACGACGAGGCCGTGTTCGAGAAGCTGCGCGAGTGGCGCAGCGCCACGTGCAAGGCGGACGGGGTACCGGCCTACGTCGTGTTCACCGACGCCACCCTCGTCGCGATCGCCGAGGCGATGCCCGCGGACACCGCGGCGCTGGCCCGCATCACCGGCGTGGGGCCCTCCAAGCTGGAGAAGTACGGCGACGACGTGCTGGAGCTCCTCGCCGCCGGCTGAGCGGTTCCGTTGCGCGGCAACGGGTCAGTCGTCGCCTGGGAACGTCACCAGGTTCCGGTCGGGCGATCGGCGGAAAAAGACGTTGTCGTTCCCGCTCGGGTACCCCTAGAGTCAGATCCACCACACAGCGCGGGTCCAGACCGCGCGGGACGCACCGGGAGGAGGGCAGCACGATGGACACGAACGCGATCATCGCGAACACCGGCATCGTCGCCGACGCCTCCATCGCCGTCGCCCGCGTCCGGACCTCCCCGATCGGCGCCGGGTGCGTCTCGTGGGAGCGCAGCCACGCGTCCACCCCGGTCATGACCACGGGTGGAGTGCGTCTGCTCCCGGCCACCGACGGGCGTCTGCGCGCCGTCAAGGGTGCCTCCTACGGCACCGCCTCCTCCTTCCCGTCCTCGGGACCCTCAGCTTCGAGTCCACCGGTCTAGGCACCAGACCGGCAGCCTCCAGGCCGCGGATCCCGAAACTCGGGTCCGCGGCCATTTTGCGTTCGTGGGCTCTTCGACGCCGAACCACCACCGCCGGAGAAACACAGATGAACCCCCAGCTCACGAGGACCCGGACCAGCACCCGCACCACCGGCACCACCCGGACCACCGGAAACACCGGACGAGAGAAGGAGGTGAGCGGCGTGACCCGCCGCCACACGCCGGACCCGCTGCCCTGCCGCCGCTTCGACTCCGAACTCTGGTTCGCCGAGAAGCCCGAGGACGTCGAACTCGCCAAGTCGCTGTGCCAGGAATGCCCGCTGCAGAACGCTTGTCTCGCAGGCGCTCTCGAGCGGGCTGAGCCCTGGGGCGTCTGGGGCGGGCAGCTCGTGCTCGCCGGGGTCGTCGTCCCGCGCAAGCGTCCGCGCGGTCGTCCGCGCAAGCACCCCGTCGCCGCCTGAACGGGCGCGACACCCACGTCGTGAACACCTGAGGAGTCGCCATGTCGTACGTCGAGGAACAACTGGTCAGGGACCGGGTGGTCGCAGCGCACCGGGCGGCGGCCCGCATCCGCGCCGTCCGGGCGCTGCGGGCCCGCCGGCGCGCGGAGGTCGCCGCCCGCCGGGCGCTGGTCCTGGCGGTCCGCGCCGACCAGGCCGAGGCCGCGCTGGTGGTCGAGGCCGAGCGCGAACTCGTCACGGTCTGACCGGGACGGGCAGTTCCACGCACCCGCAGTCCGGGTGCGGCAGCCACCACCGGTGCCGCATCCGGCCTTCGGGCAGCAGCAGTTCCAGCGTCGTCCCGACCGTTGCGGGCCGGCCGCCGTCGAGGTGGGTCAGGACCTGCAGGGCGGCGATCCCCGCCACGGCGTGGGCCGTCGCCGCGTCGACCGGTCGCCGGCCCGCCCCGGTCAGCGCGTCGCGCAGGTGCGGCCAGCCCGGGTCGGCGTCGCTGTGCGCCCGGTCCAGGCAGCGCAGGCACGCCGACCGGCCGGGAACCACGAAGGGACCGACCACGGCGTCGGTGTCGCGCAGCACCACCGACAGGTGGGGGACGCCGTCGGCCTGCACCCCGTCGGCCAGCACCGGCCGGGCCACGTGGTCGTCGACCAGGACCAGCACGTCCGCCGGGCCGCCCGCCCTCGACACGAGCGGACCGGGACGATCGCACAGCAACCGCCCCACGCCCGCCCCCGCCAGCGTGTGCAGGAGCACGTCGACGACGGCGGGTGAGCCGACCGCGGCGACGCTCGCGCGGGCCCGCTCGCTCAGCCGCCGACCCGGGGAGGCGCCGCCGCGGTCGTAGGCGGCCCAGGCCAGCGCCTCGTCGGGGTGGTCCGCGAGGACACCCGTCCGGCGCGGTGCTCCCTCGACCGGGACGGGCGCGGCCAGGACGTGCAAGGAGGCGCTGCGGGGGGAGGAACCCACCTGCAGCCGGCCGTCGGCGCGCCGGACGACGGGCACGCCCGGCGGTGCGGTGGTGGTGCTGATCGGGTCGGGCACGCGGCCACTGTGCCGCAGCCGGCCCGGACGTGAACTCCGTCGTCCACAGGGCCCACCGCCCGTGGTGGCCCCGTGACGAGGGGCGCACCACCGGGGCGGAGGCTCAGGAGGCCTTGCCGAGGATGCGGTTGAGGTTGGTCCCGCACACCGGGCACTTGCCCTTGGCCATGCGGCGGCCGTTGGTCTCGACGACCTGCCCCTCGGCCTCGCGCTTCTCCTTGCACTTCACGCAGTAGAACTCACCGCTCCAGGTGTCGGCCATGGTGTCTTCCTCTCGTTCGTGGTGGTCGAGGTCCTGCTCCGCATGGTGCCCTGATCGGCGCGATCGGGCGCGTCGGCGCGCCTGCCGGGCACCGGACCCTCGCCGCGCGCCCGCGAACCGGACCACGGTCGCGGACGACGTGTGCCGATCTGATCACGTTCCACCACCTGGGCGGAGGCGGGCGCTACCCTGCGGGAGGTGAGGGCTCACCAGGAGGGTGCAGCGGCTCTCGACCCTGCCCTGCTCCCGGGCGATCCGTCAGGGGACCGCGCGCTGGACGAGGCGGCGGACGACGTGACGGACGACGTGGGGGACGACGGGAGGGACGACGGGAGGGACGACGTGGCGGCCCTGGTCGCGGTCGACGTCCGGCGCAGCCGCCGGCGGACCCGCACGGTGTCGGCCTACCGCGACGGCGACCGCACGGTCGTCCTCATCCCCGCGCGGTTCAGCCGGGCCGAGGAGCAGGAGTGGGTCGACCGCATGGTCACCCGGCTCGAGGCCGCCGACCGGCGTCGCAACCCGCACGAGGGCGACCTGCTGGAGCGGGCCCGCGACCTGTCCCGCCGCCACCTGGACGGCCTGGCCCGGCCCCGGTCGGTCAGCTGGGTCGACAACCAGCACCACCGCTGGGGGTCGTGCACGCCCGCCGACGGCAGCATCCGGCTGTCCAGCCGGCTGCAGGGCATGCCGAGCTGGGTGCTGGACTACGTGCTGCTGCACGAGCTGGCCCACCTGCTCATCCCGACGCACTCGCGCTCGTTCTGGCAGTTGCTGGAGTCCTACCCCCGCACCGAACGGGCACGCGGGTTCCTGGCCGGCGTCGACCACGCCACCGGCCGCGAGGGCCCGGGCCACCACGACCGGGACGACGAACCGGACGCGGAACTGGACGACCCCGACGAGGTCGACGGCACCCGGGCGCCGGAGGAGGGGCCGCCGGCCGTCGAGGTCATCGCGACGACCGGCTGAGCCCCCGGCTCACTCCTTCGGGTCCTGCGGACCCTCCGCGGGCCCGTCCTGGCCGCCCTCGAGCAGGTTGCGCAGCGCGAGGTCCATCTCGTCCATGCCCTCGTCCGGGCCGGTGCCCTGCGCCGTGGGCTCGCCGCCACCGCCCAGGCGCCGGTCGACGAACGCGGTGGCGTCGTCGAGGTCCTCGGCCGTCGGCAGCAGGTCGGGGTGGTCCCAGACCGCGTCGCGGGCCGCGCGGCCACCGCGGGCGAGCAGCTGCTCCCACAGCGCCGCGGCCTCCCGGGCGCGGCGGGGACGCAGCTCCAGACCCACCAGCACGGCGAAGGCGTGCTCGGCCGGCCCGCCGGTCGCCCGGCGCCGGCGCATCGTCTCGCGCAGCGCGGCCGCGTGCGGCAGGACGGTACGCGCGGCCTCGTCGGTCACGTGGTCCACCCAGCCCTCGACGAGGGCGAGCGCCGTCTCGAGCCGGGCCAGGGCGGCCTTCTGCGCCGGGGTGCTCTCCGGTTCGAAGATGCCCGAGGACAGCGCGTCCTGCAGCGACTCGGGGTTGGTCGGGTCGACCTGGCGGGCCGCGTCGGCGATGCGCTCACCGTCGACGGAGATGCCGCGGGCGAAGGACTCCACCGAGCCGAGCAGGTGGGCGCGCAGCCACGGCACGTGGGCGAACAACCGCTGGTGGGCGGCCTCGCGCAGCGCGAGGTAGCGGCGGACCTCGTCGAGCGGCACCTCCAGGCCGTCGGCGAAGGCGCGCACGTTCTCGGGCAGCAGCGCGGCCCGGCCGCTGGGGGCCAGCGGCAGGCCGACGTCGGTGGTGGACAGCACCTCGCCGGCGAGCTGGCCGATGGCCTGCCCGACCTGCATGCCGAACACGCCGCCGCCGACCTGGCGCAGCATGGCGCCGGCCGAGCCGAGCATCGCGGCCATCTCCGGCGGGGCCTGGGCGGCCATCGCGTCGCCCATGGCCGAGGCCACGTTGGTGGCGATCGGCTCCACGAGCTGACGCCACACCGGCATCGTCTTCTCGACCCACTCCGCCCGGCTCCAGGCCTCCAGGCTGGTGGCGGCCTGGGCGAGCTCGGTGGCGCCGTCGAGCCACAGGTCGGCCACGCGCAGCGCGTCGTCGACCTCGCGGCGGTCCACGGCGTGCGGGGTGGGGTCGCCCTTGGCCGCGGCGGCCTGGCGGGCCAGGTCGTGGGCCACGTCCCAGTTCACCGGCGCGTCGGAGGGGGTGGACAGGAACTTCTGCAGCTGGGCGAGCACCTGGCCCATGACGGCGGGGTCGAAACCGGCCTCGCCGAAGCCGGGGATGCCCTGGGGCAGGCCACCGGGGAAGCCGGGGACGCCACCCGGGGGCATGCCGGGGAACTGGCCACCGGGGAACTGGCCGCCGAGCAGCGGCCCGAGGAGTTCCTCCAGGGGGTTCTTCGGCTCGTCCGAGGACGGTTCGGGTCGCTTGCCGGGCGTGCCGGAGCCCCGGAAGCCGGGCTGGCCCTTCGCGCCCTCGTCGTCGCGGGTCCGGTCCGGTTGCCGGTCACCGGTGTTCTCGCTGTCGTCCTCCGGACGCTCGCGTCCGTCGTCGTCTCGCTGGTCCACCGTGTCCTCCGCTTCATCGACCTGCGGGTCGTCCCGTCCATCATGACGCCCCCGCACCCCACCCGACGACCGGCCTGGACGCCGCGTTCCGCCGGGCGCACGGGCTTCACCGTCGGCGAACAGGTCGCGAACGTAGAGTGCGAGGGGTGTCGAGCGTGCAGTCCGGGCAGTCCACCGATCCGCTCGACCCCGCCCGCGGGCCCGCACCGGCCGCCACCTCCCTCAGCGCGCGCGGCACGCTGCTGTCGGTGTCCTCGTTCGTGGCGGTCCTGCTCGCGGCGCTGCTGGGCGTCGTCCACGTCCCGTACGTGGCGCTGAGCCCCGGGCCGGTGACCGACGTCATCGCCGGGTCGGGCCAGGGGGAGGACGGCGAGGGGCTGATCGCGATCGCCGGCGCGCAGACCTACCCCACCGAGGGGCGGCTGGACCTGACGACGGTGTCCCTGCGGGGTGGGCCCGGGCTGGAGATGTCGCTGGGGGAGCTGCTCCTGGACTGGCTGGACCCGGACGTCAACGTCGTCCCGCGCTCGCTGTACTACCCCGAGGACCAGACCCAGCAGCAGGCCGACGAGCAGAGCGCGGCGGAGATGACCGGGTCGCAGACCAACGCCAAGGTGGCCGCCCTGACCGAACTGGGCATCGACGTCCCGGCCGTGACGACCACCCGGGTCGAGCAGGTGTACGCCGACGTCCCGGCCGCCGACGTGCTGCGCGCCGGCGACGAGATCACCGCCGTGGACGGCGCCCCGGTCGCGGACTTCCCGGCGCTGCAGGCGGCGGTCCGCGCCCTGCCCGGTGACGCCGAGGTGAGCATCGGCCTGATCCGCGGTGGCGAACCGCTGACGGTGACGACCCGCACGGTGGCCTCGCAGGGCACGACCGTCCTGGGCATCACCCCGCACGTGGACTACACGTTCCCGTTCTCCATCGACATCGCCATCGACGACGTCGGCGGCCCCAGCGCGGGGACGATGTTCGCGCTGGGCATCGTCGACGCGCTGACCCCCGGCGCCATGACGGGGGGCCAGCACGTCGCGGGCACCGGGGCGATCGCCGCGGACGGCACGGTGCAGCAGATCGGTGGCCTGCGGCAGAAGGTGATCGGCGCGCGCCAGGACGGCGCGACCTGGTTCCTGGCTCCCCGCCAGGAGTGCTCCCAGGTCGCCGGCGTCACCCCCGACGGCATCACCGTCCTGCCGGTCTCCACGCTGCACGAGGCCGTCGAGGCGGTCACGGCCGTCGGCCAGGGGACCGGCGACACCCTCCCGACCTGCGACGACGTCGCGAGCTGACGGGCCGGGCCGTCAGTCGGCCAGGGTGGCCTGCAGCGCGCTGACCAGGCCCGGCACGAGGTCGGAACCCGTCCGCACCTCCCCGTCGGAGTCCTTGGACCGCGACCGCACGGCGCACTCGTGCCGGCCGTCGCGCAGCACGCCGACGGCGATGCGCACGTCCTCGGCCAGCGGGTGGGCCGCCAGCGCGCGGGCCCGGCCCTCCTCGTCGTCGGAGGACGTCGCGGCGCGCACCTCGGCCTCGGCGTCCGGCGGGACGAGGATCTTCTCCACGACCAGCGCGGCCCCGTCGACGCCGGCCGGCCAGGCCAGCTGGCCCAGCAGCTCGTCGAGGTCGGCGACGTCGGGAACGCCGTCCTGCTCCACGGAGGTCAGGTGGCCGGGGTCGGCGCGCGCCTCCTCCACGACGTGCGCGGGCAGGCGGTGGGCCAGGCCGGGATCGCGGTCGAGGGCGTCGGCGGTGCGGACGAGGGCGAACAGCCGCAGCGGTGCTCCCCACCCGTCGGCGGCGACGTAGCGCTCGATCTCGGCGACGGTCCGCCACAGGCTCGAGGAGGTCAGCGCTTCGGATTCCACGGCCACGATGGTGGCACGGCCGCCGTGCGGGGTGCCCACACCCGGCGGGTGGGGGAGATCACCCTCCGGATGACAACGATGTGGTCACGAAGCGTGGATCACATCGGACGGTGGGCACGCACAGCGGGGCTTGTAAGTTGCCTGATCGTGAGCTTCCCACCACGCCGTCCGTCCCGGCCGGTGCTCCGGCGTCGTCGCCGGGGCGCAGCCCTGCCCACCGTGGTGATCCTCGTGGCGGTCGTCGTCGCGGTGATCATCGGTGCCCGGATCACGGCCGACGTGTGGTGGTTCGGCCAGCTGGACTTCCTGTCCACCTTCTCCACCAAGCTGTGGCTGCAGATCGCGCTGTTCGTCGTCGGCGGGCTGCTGCTGGCCGCGGCCGTGGCCGTCTCGCTGACCGTCGGGTACCGCAGCCGGCCGGTCTACGCGCCGCTGTCGACCGAGCAGGCCGGGCTGGACCGCTACCGCGAGTCCCTGGAGCCGCTGCGCCGCGTCGTGGTGATCGTGCTGTCGGCGGCGGCCGGCCTGTTCGGCGGGTCGGTGGCGATGAGCCGCTGGGAGACGCTGCTGCTGTGGATCAACCGCGTCGACTTCGGCGCGAACGACGAGCAGTTCGGCATGGACCAGGGCTTCTACGTCTTCACCCTGCCGTGGCTGACGTTCCTGGTGAGCTTCCTCACCGCGGCCGTGGTGCTGGCCGGCATCGGCGGCCTGGCCGCCCACTACCTGTACGGCGGGCTGCGGCTGTCCGGCGGTGGGCAGCGGACCACCCGTGCGGCGCGCATCCACCTGGCCGTCCTGGCCACGCTGTTCCTGCTGCTGCGCGCGGTGGGGTACTGGCTGGACCGGTACGAGATCATGACCTCCAGCTCCGGCCACGTCCGGGGCGTCGTGGGCCCGACGTACACCGACGTGCACGCGGTGCTGCCGTCCAAGGCGATCCTGGCGATCATCGCCGTCGTCGTGGCGCTGCTTTTCCTGGCCGCCGCCTTCGGCACGTCCTGGCGGCTGCCGGCCATCGGCACGGGGCTGCTGGTGGTCAGCGCCATCGCCATCGGCGGGATCTACCCGTGGGCGGTCCAGCGCTTCCAGGTCACGCCCAACCGGCAGAGCCTGGAGGCCGAGTACGTCGGCAAGAACATCGACGCCACCCGTGAGGCCTACGACATCTCCGACGTGGAGACGCAGTCGTACCAGGCCGACACCAGCGCCAGCCAGGGACAGCTGTCCTCCGACGCCCAGACGATCCCGAGCGTCCGGCTGCTCGACCCGGCCGTCGTGTCGGCCTCCTTCCAGCAGACCCAGGGTCTGCGCGGCTACTACGCGTTCGGCGAGACGCTGGACGTCGACCGCTACACCGCACCCGACGGGACGACGCAGGACGCCGTCGTCGCCGCGCGCGAGCTCAACCTCGACGGTCTGAGCGACAACCAGCGCACCTGGGTCAACGAGCACACGATCTACACCCACGGCTACGGCGTGGTCGTCGCCCGCGGCAACGGCCGGGCACCCGACGGCAGCCCGAGCTACCTCGAGGCCAACGTCCCGAGCACGGGCGAGATCGAGATCGAGCAGCCCCGCATCTACTTCGGCGAGGGGACGACCGACTACTCCATCGTCGGTGGCCGCGACAACGAGATCGACTACCCCGAGGGCAACGACTTCGCCACCACCCAGTACGACGGCTCGGGCGGCGTCGCCGTCGGCAACCTGCTGCAGAAGCTGGTCTACGCGCTGAAGTTCGGCGACCAGAACATCCTGCTGTCCAGCTCGGTCAACGACCAGTCCAAGATCCTGTACGACCGCACCCCGCGCGAGCGCGTGGAGAAGGTCGCGCCGTGGCTGACGATGGACGGTGACGCCTACCCCTCGGTCGTGGACGGGCGCGTGGTCTGGATCCTCGACGGGTACACGACGTCGAGCTCCTACCCCTACGCCGCGGCCCGCCAGCTGGGTGAGGTGACGGCGGACGCGCTGACCCAGACGCAGGGCAGCAGCGTGCAGGCGCTGCAGGACCGCACGGTGAACTACGTGCGGAACTCGGTGAAGGCGACCGTGGACGCCTACACCGGCGAGGTGACGCTGTACGAGTGGGACGAGTCCGACCCGGTGCTGAAGGCCTGGATGAAGGCGTTCCCCGACGCGGTGCAGCCGCTGAGCGCCATCGACGCCTCGCTCATGCAGCACCTGCGGTACCCGCAGGACATGTTCAAGGTCCAGCGCGACGTGCTCGCCAGCTACCACGTCACCGACCCGGCCTCGTTCCTGACCGGCGAGAACTTCTGGGACGTGCCGGACGACCCGACGGTCGACACCCCGCAGGGGCAGACCCGGCCGGCGCAGCCGCCGTACTACCTGACCCTGCGCATGCCCGAGCAGGAGACGCCGACGTACAGCCTGACGACGACGTTCGTGCCCAGTTCCAACCAGACCGGTTCGGGCACCCAGGTCATGCGCGGTTTCGCCGCCGTCGACTCCAACGCCGGTTCCGAGGACGGGGTCAAGCGGGAGGGCTACGGCGAGATCCGGCTGCTGGAACTGCCCCAGACCACGACCGTCAACGGCCCGGTGCAGATCCAGAACAACATCCGCTCCGACACGGCCGTCGCCGAGGAGGTCCGCCTGCTGTCGCTGGGCGACAACTCGCGGGTCATCTACGGCAACCTGCTGAGCCTGCCCGTGGGGGGCGGGATGCTGTACGTCGAGCCGATCTACGCGCAGAGCACCGGCGACAACTCCTACCCGCGCCTGTCGCGGGTGGTGGCGGTCTTCGGCGACAACATCGCCATCGCCAACACCCTCGACGCCGCCCTCGACGAGGTCTTCGGCGGCGACTCCGGCGCCGGCGCGGGTGACGAGGGCGCGCCGCCCACCGAGGGTGGGGTGCCCACCGAGACGCCGACCCAGCAGCCGACGGGGGAGCCGCCCGCCGGAGGAGCCCAGACCGAGCTGCAGCGGGCGCTCGCCGACGCCCGCACGGCCATCCAGGACTCCGCCACGGCGCTGCAGAACGGTGACTTCGCCGCCTACGGCGAGGCGCAGGAGCGGCTGCAGGCCGCGGTCGACGCCGCGTCGGCGGCCGAGGGGCGGCTGGAGCAGACCGAGGCGCCGACCTCGACGTCGAGCCCGAGCGCGAGCAGCGCCCCGCCCGAGGGTGGCGAGACCCCCAGCGGGACGCCGACGCCCTGAGCCGGAGCGTCCAGCAGGGGTGGACGGGAGGCGATTTGGTCTCCCGTCCACCCTGGCGTAAGGTTGGTCTCACGACGCGGGGTGGAGCAGCTCGGTAGCTCGCTGGGCTCATAACCCAGAGGTCGCAGGTTCAAATCCTGTCCCCGCTACCAGTAGGACGAAGGCCCGGACCACACGGTCCGGGCCTTCGTCGTTCCGTGTGCGACTGCAAGCGATTTGCCTTCCCGGCTCGATCGGCGTAACGTCAGGTTCACCGACGCGGGGTGGAGCAGCTCGGTAGCTCGCTGGGCTCATAACCCAGAGGTCGCAGGTTCAAATCCTGTCCCCGCTACCAGGATGACGAAGGCCCGGACCATCTGGTCCGGGCCTTCGTGCTTTCCACCGGCCCCGGCGGGTGACCCCGTACCGGGGAGGTACGCCAGGACCGCTCCCGCGAGGGACGACCGGTGCACGCCGCCTGCGGTGGACTGTCCGTGCGGTCGTGGGGACCGCACGGGACGGAGGCCGGAGATGGACGTGTTCGCCGCGGGTGGCCCGTACTCGGTGCTGGCGCCGGCGATGGTCGTGGAGGGGCCGGTGGCCACGTTCGTCGGCGGCACCCTCGTCGGCGCCGGGCACGCCGCGCTGCTGGTGGTCTGGCTGCTGGCCTTCTGCACCGACGTCGTCCTGGACAGCGCCCTGTTCGCCGTCGGCAGGCTGGCCCGCCGGGCCGGCCGGTTCCCGCGCGCGGCGCGGCTGGCCGAGCGGCTCGGGTTCACCGCCGACCGGCAGGAGGCGCTGTCCCGCAAGGCCTGCGACCACCTGCCGAGCGTCGTCGCAGGGGCCAAGCTCGTCGACGTCGGGGCCGTGCCGGCGTTCCTGGCGGCCGGCTGGTCCGGGGTGGCCTACCGCCGGTTCGCCGGCTGGGTGGCGCTGCTGACCGCGGTCCGGGTCAGCGTCCTGGTCGGGCTGGGCGTGCTCACCGGTGACCACCTCGCCGCCCGCCTCGAGGGCCTCCTGGCCCAGCCGTGGCTGGCGGTGCTCGCCGGCCTGACGCTGGCGGGGCTGCTGCTGGCGGCCAGGGCCCTGGTCGGGGCCGCGCTGCGTACCGTACGGGCGGGAGGTGGTCTGCTTGCTGCGTCGTTCGCCGCGTCCCCGGCGTGATCACCGGCGGGTCCGCGCCGCGCGGGCCGCGCTGGCCCCGCTGGCCAGCGGCCGCCTGCTCGTGGTGTTCGTGGCCGTCGTCCTGTACGCCGTCGGCGCCCCGGTGTCGGCGGCCGTCCACGGTGTCCCGGCCGAGCTGGCCCTGTTCGCCGTCCTCCTGCAGTGCGGCGCCCTGGTCCTGGCGTTGTTCCGCGCCGAGCTGGGCGTGGCCGCCGCGCTGACCGGGGTGCTGCTGGTCGTCCTGGGAGCCGACCCGGACCGCGGGCCGTGGCCGTGGACGGTGCCCTCGCTGCTGACCTTCGGAACCCTGCTGGCCGTCCTGGGCGTCCGCCGCCTCGGACGGGTGGGGCTGACCGCGTGGCTGGCCAGCCTGGTGCTCACCGGCGTCCTCGCGGTGGTGCTGCCGGACGGGGCCGGGGACGAGGGGACCAACCTCACCGTCTACGCCTCGAACTCGGCGCTGCTGCTGGGCGCCGGCACGGTCGTCGGGGCCCGTCGCCGGGTGCGGGAGGAGCTGGCCCGCTCCCGCCGCGACGCCGAGGCCGAGCAGTCCCGCCGCGTCGTGGTGGAGGAACGCAACCGCATCGCCCGCGAACTGCACGACGTCGTGGCGCACAGCATGTCCGTCATCGGGGTGCAGGCCACCACGGCGCAGTACCGGATCGCGGACCTGTCGCCGGCCGCGCGGGCCGAGTTCGACGACATCGCCGCCCAGTCGCGCACCGCGCTGGCCGAGATGCGCACCCTGCTGGGGGTGCTGCGCAGCAACGGCGACGGCGGGGAGCTGGCGCCCCGCGCCGGGCTGGAGGGGCTGGAGGAGCTGGCCGAGGGCGCCCGCCGCGCCGGGTCCCGGGTCCGGCTGCACGTCGACCCGCCGCTGCGCGAGCAGCCGGTGCCGTCGGCGGTGGGGATCACGGTGCACCGCATCGTGCAGGAGGGGCTGTCGAACGTCGTGCGGCACGCCACCGGCGCCGCGGTGGAGGTCGGCGTGCTGCGCGCGCGCCCGGGACTGGTCGTGGAGGTGCGCAACGGCCCGGCCCCCGACGGGTTCGCCCCGGCCCCCGACGCCGGCGGGCACGGGCTGGTCGGCGTGCGGGAGCGGGCGGCGCTGCTCGGCGGCTCCGTCGAGGCCGGGCCCACCCCCGAGGGAGGGTTCGTCCTGCGCGCCGACCTGCCGTGGGAGGGTGGGGCGTGACCACCACCGTGCGCGCGGTCGTCGTCGACGACCAGGCGATGATCCGCGCGGGGTTCTCCGCGCTGCTGTCGGCCCAGCCCGGCATCGAGGTCGTCGGCCAGGCCGCCGACGGCGCGCAGGCCGTCGAGGTGGCCGGCGCGACCTGCCCGGACGTCGTGCTCATGGACGTGCGGATGCCCGTCCTCGACGGGCTCGAGGCGACCCGGCGCATCCTCGCCGCGGGGCTGGACCCGGCACCGAAGGTGCTCGTGCTGACCACCTTCGACATCGACGACTACGTGTTCTCGGCGTTGCAGGCCGGAGCCAGCGGGTTCCTGCTCAAGGACGCCACCCCCGAGGCGCTCGTCGAGGCCGTGCGGGCCGTCGCGGCGGGGGACTCGCTGCTGTCCCCGGTCATCACCCGGCGCCTCATCGAGCACTTCGTCTCCACCCGGCAGCGGGCGGTCGAGGTCCCCGCGGCCGTCGCCGACCTGACCCCGCGCGAACGCGAGGTGCTGGTCTGCATCGCGCGCGGCCTGTCGAACACCGAGATCGCGGCGGAACTGTTCATCGCCGAGCAGACGACCAAGACGCACGTCAGCCGCATCCTCACCAAGCTGGGGCTGCGCGACCGCGTCCAGGCCGTCGTGCTCGGCTACGAGATCGGGCTGGTCAGCCCCGGTCGCTGAGCAGGGGCTCGACCAGCGAGCGCAGGACGGCCGGACCCTCCAGCGTCAGCACCGACTCGGGGTGGAACTGGATGCCGGCGAAACCCCGGCCGCGCACCGCCACGACCTCGTCGGCCGGTCCGGTCGCGACGTCGACGCCCTCGGCGGTCAGCCGCGCCACGGCGGCGTCGTCGACCCGTGCGGTGAAGGAGTTGTAGAACCCCACGGTCGCCTCCCGCCCGAACAGCTCCACCTGCAGCTGCGTGCCCTGGTGCGGAGCATCCTTGCGGCGCAACGGAAGACCCAAGGTCCCGGACAGCAGCTGGTGGCCCAGGCACACCCCGAGCAGGGGGTTTCCCCCCGTGCGGGCGTCCACCGCGAGGCGTTCGGCCAGCGCGCGCAGCCGGACGATCCGCGGGTCGGCGGGGTCCTCGGGGTCGCCCGGGCCCGGGCCCAGCAGCACCAGCCCGGTGTGCGCGGCCAGTTCAGCGTCCAGGGCCGGGTCGTCGTAGCGCAGCACCCGCGCGCGCAACCCGGCCGCGGCCAGCAGGTGCACGAGCATCGAGGTGAACGTGTCCTCGGCGTCGACCACCAGCGCCTCGCCCAGCGGGGAACCGGTCGGCTGCTTCTGCGGTTCGAGCCAGAACGTCGCGAGCCGGTCGCGGCGCGAGGCCAGCAGGTTCGCGATGCGGGCGTCGGAGGCCAGCGGAACCCGGCGGACCGGCGCGCCGCCCGAACCCGTGCGGGCCGGCAGCGCGGGCAGGGCCCCCAGCGCCCGCAGCACGCCGGCGGACTTGGCGTGCGTCTCGGCCACCTCGCCCTCGGGGGTGGAACCCCGCACGAGCGTGGCGCCGACGGAGACCCGCACGCTCGCCGCGGCACCTCGCGAGCGGATGTCGGCGGTGCGGATGAGGATGGGGGAGTCCAGCGTCTGGGCACCCTCGGCGTCGTGGCCCAGCAGCGCCAGGGCGCCGGCGTAGTAGCCGCGGCCGGAGGGTTCGAAGCGCTTGATGACGCGGCACGCGCTCTGCAACGGGCTGCCGGTCACGGTGGCGGCGAACATGGTCTGCCGCAGCACCTCCCGTGCGTCCAGGGTGGACTGGCCGCGCAGTTCGAACTCGGTGTGCGCGAGGTTGGCCATCTCCCGCAGGTACGGGCCGTGGACGACACCGCCCAGGTCGCCGACCGAGCACATCATCTTCAGTTCCTCGTCGACCACCATGAACAGTTCCTCGACCTCCTTGGGGTCGGTGAGGAACTCCACGAGGCCGTCGGCGTCCGGGCCGGTCGCGGGGTAGCGGTAGGTGCCCGAGATCGGGTTCATGACCACCTCGCCGCGGGCCATCCGCACGTGCACCTCGGGGCTGGCGCCCACGAGGGTCCGGGAGGTGCCGTCGGGGGCGGGCACGTGGACGACGAACGTCCAGTACGCCCCGTGCTCGGCGACCAGCAGCCGCCGGAACAGGCTCAGCGCCGTCGTCACGGAGAACCCGTCGATCACCGCGTCGACGTCACGGCGGATCACGAAGTTCGCGCCGCTGCCCTGGGCGATCTCGTCGTCGATGATGCGGCGCACCACGGCCGCGTAGTCCTCGTCGGACAGGTCCGGGGCGACGTCGCGCAGCGGGACCTCGGCGTCGGGCAGCGCGCGCAGCGCGTCCTCGAGCGTGAGGTCGACGGCCTCGGAGATCCGCAGCACCTGCAACGGGGTGCCGTCGTCGTGGACCTCGAAACCACGTTCGCGCAGCTGCCGGAACGGGACCAGGGCCAGCGCGTCGCGCGGGGCGTCGCGCAGCGGGATGTCGGCCAGGTGCTCGACGACCTCGACGGGGCCACGCAGGACCTCCACCGGACCCGGCTGGCCGGTGCGCGGATCGAGGCGGCGCAGCAGCGCGAAGGGGCCGGCGCCGGGGGCCAGCAGGTCGGTGACGATCTCGTCGGGTGTCATCGGGTTCTCCTCGAGGGGCTGGGGGAGCCGTCCGTCGAGGGGGACGTCCTGCGGTCGGCCTCCTCGACGAGGCGGCCACCGGGACGTGGGAGCGTCAGGCGACCGCCGACACCCACCACCACGCACCGCGGCGCGAGGCGCTGGCGGTTCCCGTCGGGAGTGCGGTGGTGGTCACGGGGACACCTTAGCCCCAGGGCCTGTCGGGGAGGCAAGACGGGCGATACTGCCTGCGTGACCAGCAACGCTCACTCGACAGAGCAGTCCCAGAGCACGCCGACGATCTTCGTCATGTACGGGGCCACCGGGGACCTCTCGCGCCGGCTGGTGTCGCCGGCCTTCTTCGAACTCGCCCGCCTGGGCCGGCTGCCGCAGCAGTGGAGGCTGATCGGCTCCAGCCGCGGCGAGAAGACCCACGAGGAGTTCCGCGAGTTCATCCGCGAGGCGCTGGAGGAGTTCGGCCCCCAGCCCGCCGACGGGCCGTGGGACGACTTCGCCGAGCACCTCCTGTTCGCCTCCGGCGGCTTCACCGAGGACGACCCCGGGCAGCTGCTCGACGTGCTGGCCGAAGCCCGCGAGGCGCTGGGCGGGGACGCCGAACTGGTGCACTACCTGGCCATCCCGCCGGGTGCGTTCCTGGACGCCACGAAGGCCTTCGCGGCGCACGGGCTGGCCGAGGGGGCGCGCGTGGTCTACGAGAAGCCCTACGGCACCTCGCTGGAGACGTTCGAGGAACTCGACGCCGAGGTGCACCGGGTGTTCGAGGAGTCCCAGGTGTTCCGCATCGACCACTTCCTGGCCTTCGAGGCGCAGCAGGACGTCATCCACGCCCGGTTCGCCAACCCCTGGCTGGCCTCGATCTGGAACCGCGAGCACGTCGCGCAGGTGCAGGTCGACATCGCCGAGACGCTCGACGTCGCCCAGCGCGCGAGCTTCTACGACGCGACCGGCGCCTTCCTCGACATGATCGTCACGCACCTGTTCCAGATGGCCGCCACCGTCGCGATGGAACCGCCCGCCGACCTGGGGCCGGGCGCGCTGCAGGCCGCGCGAGACGCTGCGCTGCAGGACTTCCGGGAACTCGACCCGGCCGAGGTCGTGCTCGGGCAGTTCGAGGGCTACACCGACATCGACGGCGTTCCGGACGACTCGCAGACCGACACCCTGGCCGCGTGCCGGGTCTGGATCGACAACGACCGCTGGCGCGGTGTGCCGTTCCTGCTGCGCTCGGGCAAGAAGATGACGGCCGACGAGCAGCGGGTCACCCTCGTCCTGAAGTCGCCCGGAGGGCTGCACGCCGGCGCCGAACCCGCCACGATCAGCTTCTCGCTGCTGGAGGGCGGGGCGATCGACGTGGCGCTGACCGTGCGCACCCCCGGTGTCGCCGGCGGGCTCACCCAGGGCACCGCCTCGCTGGCGCTGTCCGGGCTCGGCGAACCCGCGCTGCCGTACGTTCACCTCATCGAGCACGTCCTGACCGGTGACCGGTCGCTGTTCACCGGTGTCGACGGCCTGCGCGCGGCGTGGACCTGCATCGACCGGTTCTCGAAGAACCGGCCGCAGATCGAGTCCTACGCGCCGGGGACGTGGGGGCCGGCCTCCGCCGACGCCCTGGCCGAGCCGGGCACCTGGTTCCTGCGCTGAGAAGCACCTCGGCGGTGATCTCGCAGGGGTTCCCGCGAGGTCACCGCCGGGGTGGTGGGCCTCATGCCGCGAGCGTGAGCTGCGCGCGGCGGGCCAGGTAGAGCGGGCGGACCAGGAGCCGGCCGGCCACGCCCAGCCGGCCGTAGTGCAGGGCGCGCGCCACGGCCAGCGGCGGGCAGCGGCGGGACAGCACGACGCCGGCCAGGACGGCCGAGACGGCCGAGCACACCACGACCGAGGTCTGGGCGGTGGCCAGGCCGTAGACGGTCCACATCGTCGCCGAGACCTGGGTCAGGAAGAACGTCGCGGGGGACAGGCCGCCCAGCGGCTCGCGGCGCAGCACCGTGCGCACCTGGGGCAGCATCTTCACCAGCGACACCGCGGTCGCGACCATCCCGACGAGCACCACCCCGCCGAGGGCGAACGCCCCGGCCACGACCGGGACCCAGGCCGCCGTGGCGACCGCGGCGGTCGACAGCCGCAGCCCGAGCCGGTGGGCGGCCAGCACGACGGTGACGACGGCGCAGCCCAGGCCCGGGACGTTGGCGACCAGCTGGGCCGGGTCCAGCAGGAGCAGGCCGTACGTCAGCCAGGTGCCCGAGGCGAGCACACCCAGGACCGCCGAGGAGTAGGACAGGCCGCTGGCGTCGGTGCTCTTGAGCAGACGCAGGATCTGCGGGACACCGGTGACGATGCCGAGGGCGGCGGCGGCCAGACCGAGGACGGAGATCAGGGTGGTGACGGGCACGTGCTGTTGTCTCGCCCCGATCCGGCCCCGTCTTGAGGCCGCCGCGATCTAGAAGGCTGAGACGTGCATCACACCAAGGGTCGGGTCCGGGTCAGGACGTGCGGGCGTCGCGGTACCGGTGCCCGTCCTGCTGCGGCAGCGAGACGGCCCGGGGGGACTCCAACCGCACCTTGGGCAGCGCCTCGGGGTGCTCGCGGCGCAGCAGGCCGACGAGTTCCTCGCGCACGGCGCAGCGCAGGTCGAACAGTTCCCCGCCGGAGTTGGCGCTGACCAGCACCCGCAACGTCACCAGCGAGTTCCTGGCCTCGGTGACCTGCAGGACGAACGTCTCGCCGTTCCACAACGGGTGGGCCTTCACGAAACGCTCCGCGTGCGAACGCAACCGCTCGACCGGGACGGCCCAGTCCACGTCGAGTTCGACGCTGCCGATGATGTCGGAGGAGTTGCGCGTCCAGTTCGCGAACGGGGTGGTCGTGAAGTACGTCGAGGGCAGGATCAGCCGGCGCTGGTCCCACAACCGCACCACGACGTAGGTCAGGGTGATGTCCTCGATGTTGCCCCACTCGCCCTCGACCACGACGACGTCGTCGACGCGGATGCCGTCGGTGAAGGCGATCTGCAGCCCCGCGAACACGTTGGCCAGCGACGTCTGGGCGGCCAGACCCGCGACGACGGACAGCAGACCGGCCGAGGCCAGCACGCTCGTGCCGATCCCGCGGGCGCCGGGGATCGTCAGCAGCATCGAGGCCGCGGCCACGACGACGATGAGCGCGACGACGACGCGCTTGATCAGGGAGACCTGGGTACGGCGTTGCCGCTGGCGCCGGTTGTCGGCGACGTCGATGCGGTAGCGCAGCATCAGGACGTCCTGCACCACGTTCGCGGCGACCACGGCCAGCCAGGCGCCGAACACGACGGAGAGCATCTTCAAGACGAAGAAGGTCGGGGCCTGCCAGTCGGCGGTCTGGGTGTAGATGCCCAGGGAGACCACGGCCGCCAGGGTGGCCAGCATCCCGGCCAGCGGTCGCCGGCCCCGCTGGGCGAGGGTGGCGAGGATCTCGTGCTTGCGGCCCAGGCGGCGGACGCCCAGCGCGATGGCCTCGCCGATGAGGGCGGCAGCGGCGGCGGCGGCCAGCGCGACACCGATGGTGAGCCAGACGGAGGTGCTGATGTTCACAGGGGTGGAGCTCCTCAGGGTGCGGTCGAGAACGGACATCGACGTCCTGCGGACCTGACCACCGTAGGAGCCGTGCCGCAGTCCGGCCAGCCCGTGCGGGTGGCCTCACAGCACCTCCACCGGACTCACCCCGGCAGCCAGCTCACCTTCCCCACCAGCGCCGCGTACCCCACGAAGGCCACGACGTCGATGGCCGTGTGCGCGATCACCAGCGGCATCGTGCGGCCCCACCGCTGGTACACCCAGCCGAAGACGAACCCCATCGCGACGTTGCCGACGAACCCGCCGAGCCCCTGGTACAGGTGGTACGAACCGCGCAGCAGCGCGCTGACCACCAGGGCGGGCAGCCACCGCACGCCCAGCTGCGCGAGCCGGTGCAGCAGGTACCCGGCGACCAGCACCTCCTCCAGGATCCCGTTCTCGGCCGCGGCCAGGACCTGCACCGGGACCGCCCACCACACGTCCGGCAGCGTCGAGGCCGCGACGTTGGTGTTGACGCCCGCGGCCACGGCCCCCACGTACAGCACCAGCCCGCAGCCGCCGATGAACGCCGCCAGGCCCAGCCCCACGGCGACGTCGCGCCCGGGCCGGCGGCCGTCGAACCCCAGCGTCCGCAGCGACTGCCCGCCGCGGGCCAGGAGGTAGCCGACGAGCAGGACCGGGGCCAGCCCGGCGGCGATCGAGACCAGCTGCAGCGACAGGTCCAGCCAGGGCCGGTCGGGGGCGTAGCTGCCCAGGACCGTCGAGGTCTGGGCGTTGACGGCCTCCGGGGCGGTGAGGATCCCGATGAAGCGCACCAGCGCCCGGACCCCGCTCATCCCCAGCGAGACGGCGAAGACCGCCACGACCTCCCAGACCAGGAGCCGGCGCTCCCGCGGGTCGGTCACGACCTCCCGCGGCGGCTCAGGACGCAGGCGCACCCAGGAACTCCAGCGCAGCCCCGTGCAGCAGGCCGTTGGTGACGACGGCGTTGCCGCCGTGCGGGCCCTCCGCGCCGGCGCGGGAGGTGAACCGGCCGCCGGCCTCGGTGACGATCGGGACCAGCGCGGCCATGTCGTGCAGCGCCAGCTCGGGTTCGGCGGCGATGTCGACCGCACCCTCGGCCAGCAGCATGTACGACCAGAAGTCACCGAAGCCGCGGGTGCGCCACACCGAGCGGGTCAGGCCCAGGAAACCGTCCAGCGACCCGGTCGCCTCCCAGCCCTCCAGGGAGGAGTAGGCGAAGGACGCGTCGGCCAGCGCGCCGACCGAGCTGACCGACATCCGCGTCGCCGAGCTCAGGCTGCGCCCGGTCCACGCCCCCGACCCGGCCGCGGCCCACCACCGCTTGCCCAGCGCGGGCGCGGAGACGACGCCGACGACCGGCTCACCGTCGTCGAGCAGCGCGATGAGGGTGGCCCACACCGGCACCCCGCGCACGAAGTTCTTCGTCCCGTCGATCGGGTCGACCACCCACTGCCGGGCCCCGTGCCCCACCAGCCCGAACTCCTCGCCCAGCACGGCGTCGCGCGGGCGGGTGCGCTTGAGCTGGGCCCGGATGAGCTCCTCGGCCGTGCGGTCGGCGTCGCTGACGGGGGTCAGGTCGGGTTTGGTCTCCACCCGCAGGTCCATCGCCTTGAAGCGGTCCATCGTCACCCCGTCGACCTGGTCGGCGATGACGTGCGCCAGCCGCAGGTCGTCGTCGTAGCGCGGGCGCGGGGTGGCGGGGGACTGCGTGGGGACGGACACGCTGGCGAACCTACCGTTCCGCACCCGCCGGGCCGTGGACCCCGGACCGCCGACCCGTTCAGGGGACGTCCAGGTGTGCCGAGGATGCTGGGGGTGGGGTAGGACAGGCTCTCGGACCAGCAGGGCACCAGCAGGGCACCAGCGAGGGGGACAGCGGATGGCCGGCACCGACCACGTCGAGCGCGCCGACGAGGACGTCGACCGGATCCCGGCGGGACACCTGTCGGCGATGCCCGTCTCCCAGCGCGCCCGCGGGCTGCTGCTGACCCTCGGCGGGCTGCTCGGCTTCGTGGCGGCGTTCACGCTGACGATCGAGCGCTTCGAGCTGGCCGAGAACCCCGACTACGTCCCCAGCTGCAGCTTCAACCCGGTCCTGTCCTGCGGCAGCGTCATGCAGACCGACCAGGCCGCGCTCTTCGGCTTCCCCAACCCGCTGATCGGCATCGCGGCCTTCGCCCTCTCCACGTTCCTGGGCGTGCTGGTGCTGTCCCGCACGGTGCTGCCGCGCTGGGTCGAACGCGGCTACCTGCTCGGGATCACCCTGGGGACGGTCTTCGTCGGCTGGCTCATCGGCCAGAGCCTGTACTCCATCCACGCGCTGTGCCCGTACTGCATGGTCGTGTGGGCGGTGGTGGTCCCGACGTTCTGGGTGCACCTGGCCGACGGCCTGGACCGCGGTCTGCTGCCCGTCCCGCACGCGCTGCGCGGCGCGGCCCGCACGGTCGTCGACTACCGCGGCCTGCTCGTCGTGCTGAGCTACGTCGCCGTGCTGGCCATGGTCGCCACCAAGTTCTGGTCCTACTGGAGCACGTTGCTCTGACGTCGCCGCCGACCCCGCGGAAACAACAGTCTCCGTCGCCCAGGAGCGTTCTGGGCGACGGAGACTGTTGTTTCCGCGGGAGTCAGGGCGCGACGACGACGCGGTCGCGACCGGCCGCCTTCGCCCGGTACAGCGCGGTGTCGGCGCGGGCCAGGACGTCGGACAGCTGCTCGCCCTCGCGCAGCACCGCGACGCCGACGCTGACGGTGACCTGCAACCGCTGCCCGCGGACCTCGACGGGACTGCGGCGCACCCCCAGGCGCAGCCGTTCGGCCACCTCGGCGGGATCCAGCGGGCCGTGGCCCTCCAGCGGACCGGGACTGGTGACGACGAGCGCGAACTCCTCCCCGCCGTAGCGGCCCAGCACGTCGGTCTCCCGCGTCTCGTGCTGCAGCCGGCGCGCCACGGCCGTGAGCACCTCGTCGCCGGCGGCGTGCCCGTAGGTGTCGTTGACGGACTTGAAGTGGTCGACGTCGATCATGACCACCGCGATCGCCCGCCCGCGCGCCGCCCGCCGCACGCGCTGCTCACCCAGTCGCAGCAGGTGCCCGCGGGTCGCGACCCCGGTCAGGGAGTCGGTGCGGGCCAGGTGCTCGACGCGGGCGAACAACCGGGCGTTCTCCAGCCCGATCGCGGCCGGGCCGGCCAGCGCCTCGGCGACGTGGGCCCGGGCGGCCGGCCCGTCGGCGCCCCCGGTCAGGACCAGCGTCTCGACGACCAGCCCGGTGCGGTCCTTCAGCGGGACCACGAGCCACCGCACCTGCTCGTCCGCGCCCGCGGGGGCGTTCCCGGCCAGGTCGAGCAGACCGGCCAGCCGGGCCGGCAGGGGATCGTCGCCCCAGGTGGCGTGCGCCCGTTCCAGCAGGGGGGCGCAGTCGGGTTCGGCCCGCCAGTCCGGGCCCCAGGCGACCTCGCGCACGCCCTGCCCCTCGGTGGCCGTCACCAGGGCCGGGGGGTCGGCGTCGACGGAGCCGGGGACCGTCACCGGCACCAGGGCGCCGCGCCGGCCGCCGAGTTCGGTCAGCGCCGACCGCAGCACCCGGCGCCGCACGGTGGGCAGCTCCAGGCTGCCGGAGACCTCCTCGGTGAACCGGCGGACGGCCTCGGCGAGGTCGCGTTCGCGCTGGGCGCCGTGCACCTCGATCTCCAGCCGCGCGGCGCGCGCGGTCTCCAGGGACGCGGCCACCTGACCGGCGATGAGCTGCAGGAGCTCGACGTCGCCGCGGCCGAAGGCGCCCTGGGCCACCGTGCTGGCGGCCGACAGCACACCGGTGCGCCGGCCGCGCACCAGCAGCGGGACGGCCACGACGCTGCGGGCCCCCCCGGGGTCGGCCGGGGACGGCTGCAGCGCGCCGCGCACGACGGGACGGCCCGTCGTCGCCGCGCGCGCCGCGACGGGGTCCACGACGGCGCCGGCGGGCAGGTCGGTGCCGGCCCGGGTGCGTCCGGCGAAGACGACCAGCTCGTCGTCGGCGTCCAGCACCGCCAGCAGGGCCCGGTCGGCGCCCAGCACCTCGCAGGCCTGGTCCAGGGCCAGCCGCACCACGTCCTGCGGGTCCAGCACCTGCGCCGCGTGCCCGACGTCGCGCATCGCCGACAGCAACCGGCGCCGCCGGCCCGACGCCGCGCCCCAGGGGCTGCGCCCGCCGGGCGAGGGCTGGGTGGGGGCCAGGTCGGCACGGCCGCGCTGGGCACGGTCCACCCAGCCGTACCGCTCGGCCAGGGTCGTGGCCAGCCAGCGTTCCCGCTCGGCGTCGGCGTGCGCGGCGGACTCCTCCAGCAGCTCGGCGCGCAGCAGCAGCACCTCGTGCTGGACGAGGGGGGCGTCCAGGTGCGCGGCGCGGGCCTGCGCCCGGTCCAGCAGCCGGCGGCCGCGGCGCCGGGAGCCGAGGCGGAGCAGGGCCGCGGCGCGCACCACGTCGCCCAGCGCCGCCTGCAGGGCGCTGGCGGGCCGGCCCGCCCGGTGCAGTCCCCGCAACGCCTCCCGCAGGTCCCGTTCGCGCTCGCCGACCCGGGCGGTGTCCCCGGCGTCGGCCGCCGCGCGCAGCTGGGCCAGCCGGCCGCGCACGAGCAGGATCGCCGTCCAGCCGGGTTCGGGGGTGCCCCGCGGCGGGCAGCGCCGGGCCAGGTCCGCGGTCTGCCGGCAGGCGGCGTCGAACCTGTCGGACAGGTCGACCTGCTCGACGAGCCAGTCGACCGTGGCGAGCTGCAGCTGCCACCGGTGCAGCGGTGAGGTGTCGTCGGACTCCTCGCGGCGCAGGGCGTCCAGCAGCTCACCGGCCTCGCCGGGACGGCCCCGGGCGCTGAGCAGCGCCCCGCGGACCAGGTCCAGCGCCGCGGGCACGGCGGTGCCGTCGGGCACCCGGCGCAGCGCCCGGGCGTGCCAGGCCGCGGCGGTGGCCAGGTCACCGGCCGCGATCCGCTCCACGGCGACGGCCTGCGTCCCGGCGACGTAGGCGGGCAGGTCCAGCCACTGCCCGTCCTCCTCCAGCACCTCGGCCACGGCGCGCCAGGTCCCGCCTGCCTGCAACCGGCGCAGCCCCGCGGCCAGCCGTCGTCCGGCCAGGATCGTCGGCTCCGCACCTCTTCGGTCCCCCCGCTCGTGGGTGGGGGCGGTCAGGGGCCGGCCGACGAGGCTGGAGGTGCCCGGCAGCCGCACCGGCAGCAGGGTCGGGCGGCCCGTCAGGCGCTGGTCCAGCGCCGCGCGCACCGTCGCCGCCCCGTCGCGGGCCAGGTCCGGGCGGCGGGCGCGCAGGGCGTGGGCGAAGGCCGCCAGCGCCGTCGGGACGGCCCGGCCGGGGTGCCCGAGCTGGAGGTCGGCGGCCGCGGCCTCGCGCAGCAGCACGGCGTGCGCCCCCTCCAGGGTGGCGCGGCTCAGCTCGCGCGGGGAGTCCAGGCGGTGCCGGCTGACGGGCCGGGTCCCCGGGGCCAGCGCCGTGCGCAGCGTCAGCAGGGCCGCGGCCAGCGCGAACAGCAACCAGCCCCGGCCGCCGGCGGGACGGCCGGCCCCCAGCGCGGCCAGTCCCTGCGCGGCGGCGTCGGCGGCGCGCCGGGGGCCGTCGGCGGCGCGTTCGTGCCGCAGCAGCGTCGCCCGCTCACCCAGCACGACGGCGCGGTCGACGGGGTCGGTGGCGTGCGCGGCGAGGTGCTCCAGGTGCCGGTGGGCCTGGTCGTGCCGGCCGGTGCGGGCCAGGCAGGCGGCCAGCAACCGCCGCAGCCGGGGGTCGGGGACCAGGCCGGCGGCGTCGGCCGTGTGCACGGCCCGGCGCAGCAGGTCCACCGCCGCCTCGAAGGCGTGCCGGCGCGCCGCCTCGACGCCGGCGAGCGCGCAGGCGTCGACGACGTCGGAGGGGGCGACGGCGTCTCCGGCCCGCAGGTGCTGGTGGGCGCAGGCGAACAGCGCGTCGCGGTCGGCGGCGTCGACCCCGCCGCGGGTGTCCGCGCGCAGCACCCGGGCCAGCCGTGCGTGCAGCGCGCGTCGCTCGAGCTCGTCGACGCCCTCGAGGATCGCCTCGACCAGTTGCTGGTGCCAGAACTCGTGCCGGCCGCGGGGCAGCGGGCGCAGCAGCCGGGCGGCCATCCCCGCGGCCAGCCCGGCGCGCACCTCGGCGGCGTCCAGCTGCGGTGCGGCGGCCCGCAGCACCAGGTCGTCGTCGACGGCCCGACCGCAGGCTGCCGCCAGGCGCAGCACGTGGCGCTGGCCCGGCGGGAGTTCCCCGACCCGGCGCAGCAGCGCGGCGAGCAGTCGCGGTGCGACCGGTACCGCTTCCAGCGCAGCGGGTTCGAGCTGCCAGTGGCCCCAGTCCGGCACCAGTCCGCCGTCGTCGAGCAGGGTGGTCAGCAGCGCCAGCAGCGCGCCGGGGTTGCCCGCCGCGCGCGAGACCAGGGCGGTGGCGACCGAGTCGGTGACGACCGCGCCGGGCAGCCGGCGGCGCACCACGGCGCGGGCCGCGGCGTCGCTCAGCGGTGGCACGTCGACCACGAGGGCACGGTCCTCCAGACGTGCGTCCGGCCCACCGGCCGTCTCCTCCGACGACCCGTCCGACGACCCGTCCGACGTGGCGGGCCGGCCGACCAGGACCAGCAGCAGCGGCAGGTCCGCGCACTCGCCGGCGACCCGGTGCAGGACCGCCAGCGTCGAGGCGTCGGCGTGCTCGGTGTCGTCCAGGACGACCAGCAGCGGGCCGGTGCGGGCGGCGTGCTGGAGGAGTTCCTCGGCCAGCGTCTGGGGGCGGGGACCGGTTCCGGTGGGCGTCGGGTCGGCGCTCGCGCGCAGACCGCCGGCCGACATCGCCCGGCGCAGCTCGCTCAGCGGGGCGCCGGGGGAGGCGGTGCTGTCGAGCACGACGGTGGCCGCACCCCGCGCGGCGGCCCGCCGCCGCAACCGCTCCACCAGCGCCGAGCGTCCCGACCCGGCGGCCCCCCGGACCAGGACGACCCCGCCGGACCCGGCACGGGCGTTGTCCCACGCGGCGTCGAGCGCGGCGGCCTGCGGACCGCGCTCGAGCAGTCCGCCGTCGGCGGGGCTGGTCCAGGCCCGCCGGCCCAGCGCGATGTCGGGGGCCGAGGCCGCGGGGTCGTCGGCCGCGATGCGGCTGAGCTCGTCGGCCACGGCCAGCGCGCTGGCGGGACGGTCCTCGGGGTCGAGCGCCAGCAGCCGCCGCAGCAGCGAACCCAGGGCCCGGGGGACGTGCGGACCCAGCGCGTCGACGTCCAGGGCCGGCAGCCGGGCCAGCCGGCGCCGGACCTCGGCCGCACTGGTGCCCGAGACCGGCAGGTGACCGGTCAGGCACTGCAGCAGGACCGCACCCACGGCGTACAGGTCCGAGCGGTGGTCGACGGGGGAGCGCACGACGCCGGCCTGCTCGGGGGAGCGGTACAGCAGGGCGCCGACCTCGTCGTCGGAGGCGTCGGAGGCGTCGGGGGCGTCGGGGGCGTCGGGGGCCGCGTCGGCCGCGCCGGTCTGCAGGTGGGCGACCCCGAGGTCGACGAGGACCGCGCGACCGGAGCGGGTCACCAGCACGTTCGAGGGTTTGACGTCGCGGTGCACCAGACCGTTGCGGTGCAGGGCGTGCAGCGCGTCGCAGACGTCGACGACCAGCCGCAGCGTCGTCGTCAGCGACAGGGGCCCGGGCGAGGGGGACTCGGGGGAGTGCAGCAGATCGGCCAGCGACGTCCCGTCGTGGGCGTCCATGACGATCGCGAGCCGGCCCTCGACCGGGGTCACGGCGTGCACGCGGGTCAGACCGGGGTGGTGCACGCTGGCCAGCAGCGCGGCCTCGCGGCGCAGGGTCCGGTCGGTCCGCCGGTCCGCGGGCAGTCCGGGCCGCTGCCGCTTGAGGGCGTACTCCCGGCCGCCGCGGCAGGCCAGGTGGACGACCGATCCGGCGCCCCGGCCCAGCTCGCGCAGGACCGTCCAGGGCTGGTCCCCGACCGGTGGTGGGCAGGAGGTGGGCGCCGCGGGGCCGGGCACCAGACCGGCGGGCACGTCCGCGGCGAGCAGGTCCCGGGGGGCGGGTACGACGGAACCCGGCCCTGCGGGCCAGGTCGAGCTCGCATCCCCCATGAGCCGCCGTTTCCTCGTCGCCGACGGGACCGGTGATCACCCTAGGGCATCGGTGCGGAACCGCCCGTGTTCGTCCGGCGTCCCGTCAGCGAGGCTCCGGACCCCCGTCCGGCTCCGGCGACTGCCGGCCGCGACGGTCGTCCGCGACCTGGTCCTCACGGGTGGTGCGCCGGGCCACCAGCAGCCGCCGGAACGAGACCAGCCGCGCCGGGCCGGCCGCCCCGGCGTGGCCGTCGGCGACCCAGGCGTCCAGGGCGCAGTCCGGTTCGTCGTGCGTGCACCCGCGGGGGCACCCGGCCTCGCCGGGCAGCAGGTCCGGGAACGCGCGCAGCACCGACTCGGGATCGACGTGGGCCAGCCCGAACGAGCGCACCCCCGGCGTGTCGATGACCCAGCCGCCGCCGGGCAGCGCCAGCGCGGCCATCGACGTGGACGTGTGCCGCCCCCGGCCGGTGACCGCGTTGACGTGCCCGGTCGCGCGGCCCGCGTCGGGGACGAGCGCGTTCACCAGCGTCGACTTGCCGACCCCGGAGTGCCCGATGAGCACGCTGATCCGGCCCTGCAGGCGCTCGCGGACCTCCGGCAGCCCCAGCAGGCCCTCGGCTCCCCGCGAGGTGACGACCGCGTCCAGGCCGAGCGGCGCCCAGGTGTCGAGCACCTCCGCGGCCGGTCGCAGGTCGCCCTTGGTCAGGCACAGCAGCGGTTGCATGCCCGAGACGTAGGCGGCCACCAGGCAGCGGTCGACCATCCGGGACCGCGGCTCGGGATCGGCCACGGCCGTGACGACGACGAGCTGGTCGGCGTTGGCCACGACGACGCGCTCGATGGGGTCGGTGTCGTCGGCGGAACGGCGCAGCGCCGTGCGCCGCTCGTCGATCCGCACGATGCGGGCCAGCGTGTCCGTGGCGCCCGAGACGTCGCCGACCAGACCCACCCGGTCGCCGACGACGACGCCCTGCCGGCCCAGCTCACGGGCCCGCATGGCGGTGACGACACGGCTGCGCTCGGTCCCCTCGCCGACCAGGACCTGCGAGCGCCCGCGGTCGACGGCGACGACGAAGCCGTCGACGGCGTCGGCGTGCGCCGGGCGGTCCTTGGTGCGCGGCCGCGAGCCGCGCCGGTTCGGGCGGATCCGGACGTCGTCCTCGTCGTACCGGCGGGCCGGCCCGCGCTGGCCCGGGCTCAGGCCCGGACCCCCGCCAGCATGGCCGCCCACATCCCGGGGAAGTCGGGCAGCGTCTTGCGGGTGGTGGCGATGTCCTCCACCAGGACACCCTCGACCACCAGGCCCAGGACCGCGCCGGCGGTCGCCATCCGGTGGTCGGCGTAGCTGCGGAACACCCCGCCGTGCAGGGGCTCGGGGTGGACGAGCAGACCGTCGAGGGTCTCCTCGGCCCGCCCGCCGAGGGCGTTGACCTCGGTGACGAGGGCCTTGAGCCGGTCGGTCTCGTGCCCGCGCAGGTGGGCGATGCCGCGCAACCGGGTGGGGGAGCTGGCCAGCGCCGCCAGGGCCGTGATGACGGGCGTCAGCTCGCCGGCCTCGTGCAGGTCCAGGTCGACGCCGTACAGCTCCCCGGTGCCCTCGACGAGCAGCCCGTCGCGGTCCAGGCTCACCTCGGCGCCCATGGAGTCGAGCACGTCGCGCAGCAGGTCACCGGCCTGGGTCGTCGACTGCGGCCAGCCCGGGACGCGCACGCGGCCACCGGCGGCGGCCGCGGCGGCCAGGAAGGGGCCGGCGTTGGACAGGTCCGGTTCGACCTGGACGTCGAGGGGGTTGATCTCGCCGGGTTCGACGAACCAGCGGCCCGGGGTGCTGTCGTCGACCAGCACGCCGGCGTCGCGCAGCACCTCCACCGTCATCCGGATGTGCGGCAGGCTCGGGATGGGCGGGCCGTCGTGGACGACCTCGAGCCCCTCGCGCGTGCGCGCCCCGACCAGCAGCAGGGCGGAGACGAACTGGCTGGAGGCCGAGGCGTCGATGCGCACGGTGCCGCCGACCAGGCCGCCGGCGGGACCGGTCACGCTGAACGGCAGCGCTCCGCGACCACCGTCGTCGACGGTCGCGCCGAGCTGGCGGACGGCCTCGACGACGGCCCCCATGGGGCGTTCGCGGGCCCGGTCGTCGCCGTCGAACTCGACGGGGGAGTCGGCCAGGGCGGCGACCGGCGGCAGGAAGCGCATCACCGTGCCGGCCAGGCCGCAGTCGATGCGGGAGCCGCCGGTGACCGGCCCGGGGCGGACCACCCAGTCCGCCGGGCCGACGCCCTCGGCCTCGTGCCCGCCGTCGGCGACGTCGGTGCCGAGGTGGCGCAGCGCGTCGGCCATGAGCACGGTGTCGCGCGAGACGAGGGGGTTGCGCAGCAGCGAGGGACGTCCGGCGAGCGCGGCCACCACGAGGTAGCGGTTCGTCAGCGACTTCGAGCCCGGCACGTGCACGACCGCGTCGAGCGGGCCGGCGGCCTTGGGGGCCGGCCACAGCTCGTCGGCCACGGCGGCCGCGGACGGGCTCGAGGGTCTGGACGGGGGTTCGGCGTGGGGGTCGAGGTGCGCTTCGCTCGGGCTCACGTGAGGCATCCTCGCAGCCCCCCACGCCACGACGCGACCAGCGGGGTCACGCCTGTGGGCGGACCCCCTCAGCCCAGCTTGGCCGCCGCGAGCTGCACGTCCTTCTTGCCGACCTCGGCGGCGTGCACGGCCTCGCGGGCGGCGAGCCTGGCCAGCCGCTGCGCGTCCCTGCCGGCGCGCTTGCCGCGCCACAGGGCGCCGGGCTTGCCGGCGGTGTCGACGGCGGCCAGCAGCGCCCCGCCGAGCAGGCCCAGGTCGGTGAGGAAGTCCTCCAGGACCTCCGAGCGCACCGAGGGGTCCTTCTCGGACCAGAACGGGTGGTTGACGTACGCGCTGGGCGTGGCGGTGGCGGCCAGGACCACGGCGGACAGGCGCGGCGCCTTGCCCAGCGCGAACAGCACACCCGCGCCGGCCATCGCGGCACCGTTGAGACGGACCAGCAGGACCGGGTCGTCGGGCAGGCGCAGCGGCCCCGCCACGCGGTGCACCAGCGGTTCGGCCGAGGGTGCGAGGTCCCCGGCGTGCCGTACCTGGTCGATGCCGTTCTTGATGAAGATCGCCGCGAGCATCGGGCGGGCGAGTCGTCGCACCACAGTCATGGGGACTGCCTACCGCACTCGCCGGACCGCCGCGAACGGGGGCCCGTGTCGCAGCGGGCTGGCAGGGTGTGGCCCATGTGCGGCCGCTACGCCCTGCGTCGGGACCTGGACGACCTCGTCACCGAGTTCGAGGTCGACGACAACACCCTGTCCGAGGGGGCGCAGGTGACGCTGTCCACCAACGTGGCCCCGACGACGACACCCCCGGTGGTCCTGGAGCGCTTCCGCAAGGGCGAACCCGACGCCCCGCCCACCCGTTCGCTGCGGGCGCTGAGGTGGGGACTGGTGCCGAGCTGGGCCGGGGACGCCTCCGGCGGTGCGCGGATGGTCAACGCCCGTGTGGAGTCGCTGCTGTCCAAGCCCGCGTTCGCCCGGGCCGCGCTCGCCCGGCGCTGCCTGGTGCCCGTGGACGCCTGGTACGAGTGGCAGGCCGGCGGCACCGCCACGACCGCGGACGGCAGACCGCTCAAGCAGCCCTTCGCGGTGGCGAACGCCGACTCCTCGGTGCTGTCGCTGGCCGGCGTCTACGAGTTCTGGAAGGACCCCTCCAAGCCGGCCGAGGACCCCTCGCGCTGGCTGGTCTCCTTCGCCGTGGTGACGACGGCGGCCGAGCAGGGGCTGGACCGGCTGCACGAGCGGATGCCGCTGGTGGTCCCGCGCGACCTGCGCGACGCCTGGCTGGACCCCACGCTCGACGAGGCCGACGACGTGCAGGCGCTGGTCGAGGCGGTCCCGCGCGACCTGTTCGCCGGCGGCACGCTCGCGGCGCACCCGGTCTCGCACAGGGTCGGCGACGTGCGCAACAGCGACGACGACCTGCTGGACCCGGTGCCGCCGGCCGAGCTGCAGGGCGTGGTGGACCTGCGCACGGGAGAGCTGCTCGGTGCCTGAGGATCCCTCGCAGCGGAATGGTGGGCGCACCGTCCGTGTTCAGCAGGACATGCCGTTCGCACCACCACTCGAACCCGCCCGCGAGTCCTCGCGCCGGCTCGAGTCCCGTGCCTCCTCGCGTGGGACCGCCGGCCCGCCGGGGCGTCGGGACGTGCGCAGCCCCCGCGCCGGGAGCGCCGTCGCCGTGCAGGGCCTAGGCTCGAACGCGATGACCGAACAGACCGAGCGGGTCCCGTCCGAGGAGACCGCCGACGAACGCGCGGCGCGCTTCGAACGCGACGCGCTGCCCTTCCTGGACCAGTTGTACTCCGCTGCACTGCGCATGACCCGGAACCCGGCCGACGCCGAGGACCTGGTGCAGGACGCCTTCGCCAAGGCCTACGGCGCGTTCCACCAGTTCACGCCCGGCACGAACCTCAAGGCCTGGCTGTACCGGATCCTGACGAACACGTACATCAACACGTACCGCAAGAAGCAGCGCGAACCGCAGCAGTCGCACTCCGACGAGATCGAGGACTGGCAGCTGGCCCGCGCGGAGTCGCACTCCTCCCGGGGCCTGCGCTCGGCCGAGACCGAGGCGCTGGACCACCTGCCGGACTCCGACGTCAAGCGTGCGCTGCAGCAGGTCCCGGAGGACTTCCGGCTCGCGGTGTACCTGGCCGACGTCGAGGGGTTCGCCTACAAGGAGATCGCCGAGATCATGGGCACGCCGATCGGGACGGTGATGTCCCGGTTGCACCGCGGTCGTCGCCAGCTGCGCGAACTGCTGCGCGACTACGCCGTCGACCGGGGTGTCTCGGGTGCCACCGCCGAGAAGGAGGGAGCGTCGTGAGCACGTCGGACGAGGTGTCGGGTCGGGCTTCCGGGGAACTCTCGCGCTGTCGGGAGGTGCTCGAGCGGGCGTTCGAGTACCTCGACGGCGAGATGGCCGACCTCGACTGCACCAAGCTGCAGGCCCACCTGGAGGAGTGCGCGAGCTGCCTGGCGCAGCTGGCCGAGGACGAGAAGCTCAAGCGCGTCATCCGGGAGGGCTGCCCCTGCGAGGAGGCGCCCCAGACGCTGCGGGCGCGCATCCTCGTCTCGATCACCGAGGTGAGCGTCACCGCGCGCTGAGCGCGGGAACGCACGAGGCCCCGGATCCCTCAGGGATCCGGGGCCTTCGTCGTCTCGAGCGCTGGCTCAGGCGTTGGGGCGCTTGCCGTGGTTGGCGCCGTTGCCCTTGCGCGAGCGGCGCTTGCGGCCTCGCTTGCTCATGGCACTCCTCCTTCTGGTCGACCGGTCTCGGCCTCCATCGTCCCACGGGGTGAGGGGTGCTCAAGGTCACCCCCGCCGCGCCCGATGCCGCAGGGGTGACGATCACCCAGGGCAGCGAAGGAACGGCGCCGGTGCCGCCGGCGGGCGGCCACACCGCGGCGCCCGTCGAGCCGCTCATCACCCCGTACCTGCGGGCGCTGGTGGACCTGCGCGGCTCCGACCTGCACTGCAAGGCGGGGTCCCCGCCGCGGATCCGGATCGACGGCCGGCTGCGCTCGCTGCAGGCCCCGCCCCTGACGGCCGAGGTCACCGAGCGGATGCTGGAGCAGATCCTGCGCGCCGACCTCATCGAGGAGTTCGCCCGCACCCACGAGGCCGACTTCGCCTACAGCCTGCCGGGCGGCGCGGGCCGCTTCCGCGTCAACGCCTTCCGCCAGCGCGGGTCGGTCGGGCTGGTGCTGCGCCGCGTCGCCGCGCAGGCCGTCCCGCTGGCCGGGCTCGGCGTCCCGCCGGTCATCGAGCAGCTGGCGCTGGAGCACCGCGGTCTGCTGCTGGTCACCGGCCCCACCGGCTCGGGCAAGACGACCACGCTGGCCGGGATGATCGACCACATCAACACCGTGCGCGAGTCCCACATCGTGACGATCGAGGACCCCATCGAGGTCCTGCACACCGACAACCGGTCGATGATCAGCCAGCGCGAGGTGCGCCTGGACACGGCCGACTTCACCACGGCGCTGCGGGCGGCGATGCGCCAGGACCCCGACGTCATCCTCGTCGGCGAGATGCGCGACCAGGAGACGGTCAAGGCGGCGCTGTCGGCCGCCGAGACCGGTCACTTCGTCATGTCGACGCTGCACACCATCGACGCGGCCGAGACGATCTCGCGCATCATCGACTTCTTCCCCCCGCACGAGCAGAAGCAGGTGCGCCTGGCCCTGGCCGGGTCGCTGCGCGGCATCGTCTGCCAGCGGCTGGTCCCGCGCGCCGACGGCGCCGGCCGGTGCGTGGTCATGGAGGTCTGCGTGAACACGGGCCGCATCGCCGACGCGATCGCCGACCCGGACAAGACGAACCTCATCACGGACCTGATCCGCGAGGGGCAGTACTACCAGATGCAGACGTTCGACCAGCACCTCGTGACGCTGGTCCGGGACGGGATCGTGACGCTGGAGGACGCGCAGAACGCCGCCTCCAGCCCGCACGACCTCGCCGTCGAGCTGCGCCGCCTGGGCCTGGTCGCCTGAGCGGTCGCGGTCGCGGTCGCGGCCTCAGCGCCGGCCCGGGTAGGGCACCGGGCCGTCGTCGGACCACTCGCGCGAGGCCCGCGAGTCGGCGCCGAAGCGGGGTGCGGTCAGGGCCAGCACCACGAGCAGCAGGAGCAGCAGCAGGGCTGTCAGGTCGGTGGACACGGCCCCAGCGTGCGCGCGGGCCGGCCCCGGAACGAGTGGCAGCTCTGCCGAGGTTCGCTCACATCCTGCCAACCCCGCCGATCGCTGGCACACTGCCGGGCATGGAGCAGGTGCAGGGCCTCCACGACGTCGCCGTCGTCGTGGAGGAGGGGTTCTCGGCCTTCGAGTTCTCGGTGGCGTGCGAGGTGTTCGGCATCGACCGCACCGACGACGGGGTCCCGCCGTTCCGCTTCGCGGTGTGCACCGAGCACGGGGGACCGGTGCGTTCCCGGCACGGCTTCACCCTGAGCACCGACGAACGCCTCGACCGTCTCGACGAGGCCGACCTGGTCATCGTGACGCCCACCGAGCTGAGCCTGGGATCGCGCAGCGACCGCCTGGCCGGGCACCTGCACCGCGCCGTCGAGCGTGGCGCCACGGTCGCGAGCTTCTGCAGCGGCGCCTTCACCCTGGCCGAGGCCGGGCTGCTCGACGGCCGCCGCGCCACCACGCACTACCGCTACGCCGCCGAACTGGCCCGCCGGTACCCGCTCGTCGAGGTCGTGCCCGACGTGCTCTACGTCCAGGACGGCCCGGTCGCCTCCAGCGCCGGCACCTCGGCCGGCATCGACCTGGCCCTGCACCTGGTCCGCGAGCACCACGGCACGGCCGTGGCCACCGCCATCGCCCGCCGGATGGTCGTCCCCCCGCACCGTGACGGCGGTCAGGCGCAGTACGTCGAGGCGCCCGTGCGCCCGTGCGCGGACGAGTCGCTGGGGCGGGCGCTGGAGTGGGCCGCCGGCAACCTGCACACCGACATCGACGTCGCGGCCTGGGCGCGCACGGCCGCCATGTCCGCGCGCACCTTCGCGCGCCGGTTCCGGGCCGAGACGGGCGTCACCCCGCACCGCTGGCTGCTGGAGCGGCGCATCGCCGCGGCCCGGCTGCTGCTGGAGGACGGCGACCAGAGCGTGGAGGAGGTCGCCCGTCGCTGCGGGTTCGGCTCCACGGCGATGCTGCGCCAGCACTTCCTGCGCCTCGTGGGCACAACCCCGACCGCCTACCGCCGCGCCTACCGCGGCGCGCGCGCCCCCGAACCCGTGCGCCTCGTGCCCCAGGGTGCGTGATCGGGGCGCATGAGGTTCCTGCGCGGCCTGTTCCGCGACGTCCACCTGCGGTTGCAGGGCCACGACCTGTTCCTCGTCTCGGCCGGTGTGACGTTCTACGCCGCGATCGCGCTGGTTCCCTCGCTGGTGGTCGTGGTGCGGTTGATCGCGCTCGTCGTCGGCCCGGGCGAGGTGCTCGCCCTGGCCGACGCCGTCGGCCGGGCGCTGCCCTCGGCGCAGAACGCCGGCGACGTCGTGCGCGACCTCGCCGCGACGGCCGTCGACGTCGGCTGGAGCGCGGTGCTCATCGCGCTCGTCCCGGCGACCGTCTACGGCGAGGGGCTGCGACGGGGGCTGGCCCGGGTCAGCGTCCGGCACCCCGAACCGGCTCCACCGGCGGTGCAGGGCCGGGTGGGGGCCTGGAAGGTCCGGCTGCAGGCGCTGCCGCTGCTGCTGCTGGCCCCGGCGGGGTTCCTGGCGGTCCTGGAGGTGGCGCCCTACCTCGTGCGGTTGTTCGGGTCCGGCTCGTTCGGCAGCTCGGCGCTGGCGGTCTACATCGCGCTCAACGTGGACTGGCTCGTCGTCTCACCGGTGCTGGTCTACGTGTACCGCGTCCTCGGCCCGAACCGGCCCGGCTGGTGGGCGGCGATCTGGGGCGGGTACGCGACGGGGGCGTTCGTGTCGGGTTTCCTGCAGGGTTTCGTGCTGTTCCTGGCGATCCCGGTCGACCTGGGTGCCCCCTTCGGCGGGTACACCCAGGTCGGCGGGGCGGTCGCGGTGTGCCTGTGGCTGTGGCTGTTCACCGCGCTGACCGTCTACGGCTACGCGATCACCCTGGAACTGCAGCGCCGGCGCGATCAGCGCAGCGTGAACTGACGCACCTCGGCGTCCAGCGAACCGGCCACCCCGGCCAGGTCCTCGACCGAGGCGCGCACGGCGCGGACCTCGTCGTTGGTGCCCTGGACGGCGCCGGCGGTGCCCTCCAGGGCGGTGGCGATGCCGCTCGACTGGTTGGCCGCGACGTGCAGCGTGCCGCTGATCGCGGTCGTGGTCGCCAGCTGCTCGGCGACGGCCGCGGCGATGGTCGCCTGCAGTTCGTCGATGTGCGCGATGGTCTCGGAGATGCGGGCGATGTCCGCGCGGACGGTGGAGGCCTCGGACTGCACCGCGGTCAGGGTCGGGGCGATCTCCTCGGTGGCCTGGGCGGTCTGCCGGGCCAGCTCCTTGACCTCCTCGGCCACGACGGCGAACCCGGCGCCGGCCTCACCGGCGCGGGCGGCCTCGATGGTCGCGTTGAGGGCCAGCAGGTTCGTCTGCGCCGCGATCGCGGTGATGGTGCGCAGCACGTCGGCGATCTGCTGCGAGCTGGCGCCCAGCCTCTCGACGGTGCCGGTCGCGGCCTGCGCCAGCTGCACGGCGTCGCTCGCGACGACGGTGACGTTGCTCGTGGTGGCCGACACCTCGTCGGCCGCGGCGCGCAACTGCTCCACGGCGGCGGAGACCTCGTGCACGCCGCCCGAGACGCCGGTGGCGTCGCCGGTGACGGTGGCGATCTCGGAGGCGGTGGAGTCGGCGGCCCCGGCCAGGCGGTCGCTGGCCCCGTCGAGCCGCTCGGCGGCCTCGGTGACGCGGGCGGCCCCGGCGCTCATCGCCGAGACGGCGTCGCGCACGGCGGAGGTGGCCTCGTCCAGGGCGCGGCCCATCGTGCCCAGCTCGTCGTCGCCGAACTGCTCACCCTCGGCCAGGACCTGCGCGGACAGGTCACGGGCCGCGACGCGGCGCAGGACGTCGGTGAGCCGGCCGATGCGGCGCACCAGGCTGCGCGCCAGGAGGGCGATGACGGCGGCCATCAGCACCGCCACGCCGACGCCGAGCAGCACGGTGTTGCGGACCAGGCTGGTGCCCCCGGCGGCGATCCGGTCGGTGACGGCCGTGGTGTCGGCCTCGGGCAGCCAGCTGGTGATGACCCAGTTGTAGGCCGGGTAGCGCGAGATGCCGACGGTGTAGCTGCCGGAGTCCAGGCGCACCTGGCGGGTGGTGAACTCACCGGCCGGCAGCTCCCCGGCCGCGGCGATGAGGTCGGCCACGTACGGCTGACCGTCGGTGTCGGTCGCCTCGATCATGGACTCGCCGTCGGTGCCGCCCCGGGGGGCCACGACCCCCGTCCCCCTGCTGGCGGCGGCGTCGGAGAACACCGCGTAGTAGCCCGTGCTGCCGACCGAGGAGGACGCCAGCGCCGAGCGCAGGGTGTCGGTGACGTCGGCCTGCGGCAGGCCGACGAAGACGGCCCCGACGATCTCGTCGCCGGCCGTGAGCGGCTCGTAGACGGTGACGTACGGCTTGTCCACGACGGTCGCGGTGCCGTGGTACGTCTCACCGGCCAGCAGCGACTCCACCACGGCGTTGGGCGTGCCGTCGGCTGCCGTGGCGGGGATGTAGGTGCCGATGGCGCGCGAGCCGTTCGCCCCGACGACGGTCGTCGCCACGCGCAGCATGTCGCCGGCGTCGTTCATCTTCTGGAAGACCGTGACGGTCGCCCCGGTCAGCCGGGCGGACTCGTCGATGCCGGGGACCACGACGTCCGGGTCGGCCTGCTGGCCCAGCCACGTGCCGCCGAACTCCAGCCGCGGCAGCGTGACGGTCGTGACGTCCTTGGTGGTCTGGTTGGTGGCCGTCCAGGTCGCGGTCTCACCGGCGTCCAGGGCGGGGGCGCCGAACTGCGAGAGCCGGGCGGTGGTGACCCGCAGGTCGGTGTCGAGCCAGCTCTGGACCGCGGCGGCCTGGGTGGAGACGGTCGTCTGGACCTGCGCGCCGGCGTCGTGCAGGGACTGCTCGGACATCGCACGGACGTCGGAGGCGGTGTCCTGCGACAGGTCGCTCACCTGGAACGCCGACAGCGCGCTCAGCAGTCCGGCCGTGACGACGACGGCACCGACCCCGGGCAGCAGCAGCTGCGAGCGGAGCGTGCGGGGACGCAGGGAGATGGCCACGGCGTGTCATCGGCCACCGCGTGCCGCAACTTCAGTGACCGGGGAGCAGAAGTTCTTGACAAGATCATCCGGCGGCTGTACGGACCTCCGGGTGATCGCCGGTGCGGCCGTCGATGAGCTCGCGCACGAGGTCGATGTGGCCGGCGTGCCGCGCCGTCTCCTCGATCATGTGGATGAGCACCCACCGCATCGTCACCGTCGCCCCGTGCCACGCCGTGCCACGCTCGGTGATCTTCACCTCGCGGATCGCCTCGTCCGCCGCCGCGCGGGCACGTTCGTAGTACGCCAGCACGCCCTCGGTCGTCTCCCACGGGTGGATCCGCCAGTCCGCCTGCGGGTCCTCGTCCAGGACGTCGGAGGCGATCTCGTCGCTCGGGCGCCCGAACGTGGAGCAGAACCACCCGTACTCGGTGGACGCCAGGTGCTTCACGGTGCCCAGCAGCGTGATCTCCGACCCGACGACGCGGCGGCGCAGCTGCTCGTCGTCCAGGTCCTGCAGCTTCCACAGGACGGCCTCGCGCTGTCGCTGCAGGCTGGCCACCAGGCTCGGCTTCTCACCTGCGGTGTACGGAACGAGCGTCATGCGTCGGAATCTAGGGGAGGCGCGCTGCCTCGGCCAACGCTCCGGTGTCATGATCCGGCGGTGGTGAGCCCCGCCGACCGCGCCCTGGCCCACGTGCGGGCCCGTGCCCGCGGCCGACCGCTGCCCGCCGGACTGCGCGTCACCGTCCACTTCCACCCCGACCGCCGGGTGCGCGACGGAACGGACCGCAGCACGCTGCGGCGGCTGCTGGACGACGGGACGTACCTGTCGCAGTTCGCGACCGGGACCAGCAACGGTGGACTGACCGCGCACCCCGGCGGCGACCGGTGGAACTGGGAGAGCCGGCTGTTCGGCGCCGCCTACGACGACGCGCCCGCCGGCGAGCGCCCCGTCTACGGGTCCCTGGACCACCGGCACCGGGCGGCCGGTGGGTCGGTGCGCTTCGGTTCGGCGCACCTGCGGCTGCGGCCGCAGGTGCTGGCCCGTACGACGTTCTGCTTCCCCGACTCGGCCGACCACCCCGTCGACCTCGGGGTGGCCGAACGCTGCGACCTGACGGCGCTCGCGGACGCCGGCGGTCGCGACGTGCTCGACGACTACGTCGAGGCGCACGTGCACGGCGGCGTCGTGCTCGCCCGCGACGTCGAGGCGCTCGTCCTGGACCCCTGCCACCGCGGTTCCCCCGTCGAGGAGCTCGCGCGCCGGTTCCCCGCACCCGTCGAGTGGCACCACGGGTTCGTCCTGTCCCGCGGCGACTTCGCACGACCGGACGTCGCCGCGTTCCGCGGCGCGGCGACCGCCCGGGTGGGTGCCTCGCTGGGACCTCTCGTCGATGCCGCCGTGATCGGGGCGGCCACCTGGACGGGGGAGCTCGACGAGCAGGTGCTCAAACGGGTGTGGCACTGCGTGGCGCGGTTCGGGGTCAGGAGCGGCTGAGGAGCAGGTACCGCTCGTCGCGGATCTCCCTGCCCCACAGCGCCGGGTCGTCCAGGGTCCGCACCCGCGCCTCGGCCCGGTGCCGGCGGACCAGGTGCTCGCAGTCCCGGGCACCGATCCCCGCGCCGGTCTCCCAGGACCCTTCGACGAGCAGCAGCAGGCCTCCCGGTGCGAGAGCAGTCCCGCCCAGGTCGCCAGCACCGCGTCGGGGTCCTCGAAGGTCCACAGCACGTGCCGGGCCAGCACGACGTCGACCGAACGTCCGGCGACCGGGGGAGCGGCCGCGTCGGCCACGTCGAAGGCCGCGGTGAGCCCGGCGGCTGCGACCTCGGCGCGGGCGACCTCGACCATGCGCGGCGACAGGTCGACGCCGTGCACGGCGTACCCGGCCGTGGCCAGCAGCAGCGACAGGGTGCCGGTGCCGCAGCCGAGGTCGGCGACGCGGGCGGGAGCCGGTGGCAGCAGCGGCAGGAGCAGGTCGCTCCACGCCCGGCGCACCGCCGGGTCGCGCAGGCCGTGGTCGGCCGCCTCGTCGAAGGTGTCGGCCTGCTGGTCCCAGCAGCGACGCTGCTCCTGCGCGCGGGAGTCCACGGACGGCTTCCTACCAGGGCACCCCTCCGGCGTCCCCCGGGAAGGGCCAGCTCGGGCTCAGACCGTCGCCGGACCCGCCGATGGGAGCCCTGATCCGTCTCCCGTGGGTCCTGCGAAAGGTCGTCCGCCATGTCGTCCCTGCTGCGCCGCGCCCGGGTGGGCACCCGCCTCGCTCTCGGCTTCGGCATCGTGCTCGCCCTGCTCGTGGCCACCGGTGCCACGGCGCTGGTCAGCATCGCCGGGCAGTCGCGCTCCCTGGCCGAGCAGCGGCAGATGACCCAGCTGCTGCGCTTCGTCGACGAGCAGCGCTTCTACGACGCCGACGTCAGCGGCTGGCAGGCCGCCTACGCCTGGGACGCGCGCCGTCTCGGACTGCCCGCGGCCGTGGAGGACTCCTCCGACAACCGCGCCGGGTTCCTGGCCTCCGCGGCGGCTCTGCGCGAGTCCCTGGAGGCCGCACCCACCGAGCTCATGACCGACGGGGAGCGTGAGCTCGCCGGACAGGTCGCCTCGCTGTGGGACGACTACTTCGCCTCCGACGACCGGGCTGTGGCCCTGTACCGCGCCGGGGACGTCGCGGCCGCCGAGGCCGAGGTCCTGGAGGTCGGCTTCGCCGCCTACGCGGACATGCTGGCCGCCACGCAGGAACTGTCCGCATCGGTGGAAGCCCGCGCCGAGGCGGCCGCCACCCAGGCCGATGCCGCCGCCGGGCACAGCCGCGACCTGGTCGTGGCCACGCTGACCGTCGCGGCCGTGCTGGTCGTGCTGCTGCTGGTGACCCTGACCCGCAGCATCGTCGGCCCGCTGCGCCGCAGCGTCGCCGACCTGCACCGCGTCGCCGAGGGCGACCTGACCGTCGTCCCCGTCGTCGACGGCGGCGACGAGTTCCGCGGCATGGCGCAGGCGCTGGACGCCGCGGTCTCCGCCACCCGCCGCACCGTCGCCGACGTCGGCGACATCGCCCGCGAGGTCGCCGGGATGGCCGAGGAACTGGCCGGGCGTGCGCAGGAACTGTCCGCCGCCAACGAGCGGACCACCGGCGACACCGACCGCGCCGCCCGTTCGGCCGAGGTCGTCTCCGCCGACGTGGCCACCATCGCCACGGGCGCGGAGGAGCTGGGCTCGGCCATCAACGAGATCTCCTCGGGCATGGCGCAGTCGGCGTCGGTGGCCCGGGAAGCCGTCGAGGCGGCCGAGAGCACCCGCGTCACCGTCGCCGAGCTGGGCCAGGCCACCCGCGCGATCGCCAGCGTCGTGGGCACCATCACCGCGATCGCCGAGCAGACGAACCTGCTGGCGCTGAACGCCACGATCGAGGCGGCCCGCGCCGGGGAGATGGGCAAGGGTTTCGCGGTGGTGGCCGGGGAGGTCAAGGAGCTGGCGCAGCAGACCGCGCAGGCCACCGAGGACATCACCGGCAAGGTGGCGGCCATCGAGCGCGGCAGTGGTGACGCGGCGGCCACCATCGGCCGCATCGCCGAGATCATCGCCCGCATCGACGACCACCAGGCCACCATCGCCGCTGCGGTGGAGGAGCAGACCGCGACCACCGGTGAGCTGGTCCGCACGGTGGCCGGCGCGGCGGGGGGTACCCAGGAGATCGCCGGGGTGCTCACGGCCGTGGCGGGCGCCAGCGCCGTGGACCGCTCCAGCCTGGAGCAGGTGCGCACGTCCGTGGGTGCGCTGCGCGAGACCTCCGGGCGGCTGCGCGAGGCCGTGGGCGCCTTCCGCGTCTGAGGCGCGCGGCGGCCCAGCCCGACGCGCCGCTCCGGGAGTCGTCCCGACGGTGAGGCTCCGAGGCGAGGCCGAGGGGTCCTCGCGCGGAGCGGGTCGGCCGTGCAGGGAGGTGCGGGTGTCCCGAGGACGTCGTGGCGGCGAGGGAACGGGGACACCCGTGGCTCACTCCACGTGGTGACACCGGTGGGTGCGACAGCGCGGCGATCGCCACCACAGCGCAGCGATCGCCGCCACCGCGCACACCCCGCCCAGCGCCACCGAGGCCCCCGGCGACGTGAGTTCCGCGACCGCCCCCGTCCGCAGGTTCCCGCAACCCGGCCCCGCCACCCCGACGACGTTCTCGAGCGCGCTGACCCGCCCGAGGAACTCCTCGGGCGTGAACTGCTGGACCAGGGCGCCGCGGGCGATGACCGACACCGTGTCCGCGGCGCCGGCGAGCACCAGGAAGCCGATCGAGAGCACGCCGTCCGACAGCCCGAAACCCGTCAGCGCCACGCCCCAGCCGCAGCCGCCGAGCACGACCCGGCGCCCCAGGTCGCCCGACCGCGTCACCCGCCCGCTGAGGACCCCGGCGGCGATCCCGCCCGCGGCCAGTGCCGACAGGAACCACCCCGTCGCCGCGGGAGTCCCGAACCGTTCCACCGCGAGCGCCGGGAACGCGCTCACCGGCATCGCCAGCACCGTCGCCGCCAGGTCGCTCAGCAGCACCCCGCGCAGCACCGGCCGCCGCCACACCTGCACGGCACCGGCCAGCGGGGAGGAGGGCGGGGCGGGGACCGGTGCGCCGGGAGCCCGCGCAGCAGCGCGACCGCCACCAGCGCGGCCGCCGCGTCCACCCCGTACGCCACCGACGGCCCGGTCGCCGACAGCAGCAGCGCCCCCACGGCCGGCCCGGCCAGCAGCCCGACCTGGAACGACAGGTGCAGCAGCGCGACGCCGGCCGGCACGTCCGCGGCCGGCAGCACCCGGCGCAGGAACGTCCGCCGCGCCGGCGCCCCGCACGCCCCGGCCAGGGTCTGCGCCGCGACCAGCGTCAGCAGCACCGGCAGCGGAGCGGACCCCGCCACGAGCGCCAGGGCCGCCGCGCAGCCGGCGGCGGCGACGGTGCAGGCCAGGACCACCCGCCGCCGCTCGCACCGGTCGGCGAGCGCGCCGCCGACGAGGTTGCCCGCCACCGTCGCCACCGCGGCGAGGGCACCGGCGAGTCCGGTGAGCAGCACGCTGCCGCTGTCCACCTGCACCTGGACCAGCAGGGCCGTCGCGGCCAGCTGGCCGCTCAGCCCGGTGGCCGTCGCCGACAGCCACACCCTGCGGAAGCCCCGCTGCCGCAGCGGCCGCAGGTCCGTCACAGGTGCCGGGCGATCCGGTCCCGGAACGACTCGCGCTGCAGCGCCGCCGTCATCTCCTCCACCACCTGCTGCAGCGGCGTCGACAGCCCGGCCTGCACCTCGTCCCAGGCCGCCTCGGTGGCCCGCCACTCCGCGTCCAGGAAGCCCACGAGGTCGCGCGCGGCGTCGGTGAGGTCGACGGTCCGCGTCCGCGCGTCGGGGCCGGGGGCGCTGTCGACGAGTCCGGCCGAGCGCATGGCGCTCACGGTCTGGCTCATCGCCGAGTGCGTCACCCCGGTCGACGCGGCCAGGGCCCCGACCGTCACCGGGCCGTCGTGGTGCAGCCGCAGCAGCGGCAGGACGAACCGCGGGCGGACGTGACCGAGACCGCGCTCGGCGTAGAGCCGGGCGATCTCCTCGTCCATGGCCGCGATCAGGTGCAGCACGGGTCCCGGGCCGGAGGAGGTGGAGGGGGTGAACGTCACAGCGCTGATACAACAGTGCTGTCAGATCAGCGTCAACCGGTAGGCTCACCGCGTGAACGCCCACGTCGACGGCCTCTTCGTCTACCCCGTCAAGGGCATGACCCCCCAGCCGCTCGACCGCGTTCGCCTGACCGCCGGGCGCGGCGTCCCCTTCGACCGCACCATCGCCCTGGCCCGCCCGGACGGGAAGTACGTCCCGGGGATGCAGCACGGCATCTCCAAGCGCGAGTACTACGTCCTCGTCGCCGAGGAACGGCTCGCCGGCCTGACCACCCACCTCGACACCGCCACGTCCACCTGCACCGTCGACGTCCGCGGTCACCGCGTCCTGACGGCCGACCTGACGACGGAGGAGGGCCTGGCCGGCCTGCGCGCCTTCTACGCCCGCGTCCTGGACCTGCCACCGGGCAGCGAACCCGTCGTCGCCCGCGACGAGGGCCGGCGCTTCACCGACACCGCGCACGGCTCCGACGAGCAGATGGAGTACGTCTCCGTGGTCAACCTCGCCTCGGTCCGCGACTTCGCGCAGCGCATCGGCGAGGAGGTCGACCCCCTGCGCTTCCGCGGCAACGTCCACGTCGACGGTCTCGAACCGTGGTCCGAGTTCGACCTCGTCGGGCAGGAGTTCACCCTCGGCGACGTCCGCGTCCGCGGGACGGAGCTGACGCGGCGGTGCGCCGCGACCGAGGTCCGCCCCGGCGTCGGGCGACGCGACCTGCCCGTCCCGCAACTGCTCTCACGGACCTACGGACACGAGTACATGGGTTTCTACGTCCAGGTCCTGACCGACGGCGACGTGCGCGTGGGGGCTCCCGTTGCCTGAGCGTCTGCACCTGGTCGTCGCCGAACGCGACGACCTCACCGCCGCGGTCGCGCGGTTCGTCCTGCGCGATCCCGACGGCGCGGCCCTGCCCGGCTACCGGGGCGGCGCGCACGTCACCGTCACCACCCCCTCGGGGCAGCGGCGCAGCTACAGCCTCGTCGATCCCGGCGGTCGCGCGCCGCAGCAGTACGTGATCTGCGTGCGCCGCGACCCGGGCGGTCGCGGCGGATCGGTCAGCATGCACGACGACGTCCACCCGGGCGACGTCCTGGAGGTCACCTGGCCGGCGAACAACTTCGCGCTCAAGCGCGCCAAGCGGTACCTGTTCATCGCCGGCGGCATCGGCATCACCCCGATCCGCGCGATGGTCGGGGAACTGCGGGCCCGCGGGGGAGCGCAGATCGAGCTGCTCTACCTGACCCGCAGCGCCGAGGAGACCGCCTTCCTCGACGAGTTCAGCGAGGACGGGACGCTGCTGCACCACAGCGCCACCTCCGGCCGGCTGGACCTGTGGCCCCACCTGGAGCACCCCGACGACGACACCCGGATCTACTGCTGCGGCCCCACCGCGCTGATCGAGGAGGTCCTCGCGCTGACGGCGCACTGGCGGCCCAGCCGCGTCCACGTCGAGGACTTCGCCGGCGTCGACGCGCTCGGCGGCCGCCGGACGCCGTTCACCGCCGTCTGGGCGCCCACCGGGCAGCGCATCGAGGTCCCCGCCGACAAGAGCCTGCTGAACTCGCTGCGCAGCGGCGGCGTGGACGTGGACGGATCGTGCGAGTCGGGGACCTGCGGCACCTGCCGGTTGCGCCTGCTCGCCGGGGAGGCCGACCACCGCGACCTCGTCCTGACCGGGCAGGAGCGCGCGGACCACGTCATGCCGTGCGTCTCGCGCGCCCTGAGCCAGGAGATCACCGTGGCGCCCACGGCCCCCTGACCCGCACCGGCCGGGCCAGGAGGTCGCGCGGGCCCGCTACTCCGCCTGGTCCTGCAGCATCCGGGCCAGGAACGTGCGGGTCCGTTCCTCGCGCGGGCTGCCGATCACCTCGGCGGGGGTGCCGCTCTCCACGACGACCCCGGCGTCCATGAACACCACCTGGTCGGCCACGTCGCGGGCGAAACCCACCTCGTGCGTCACGACGACCATGGTCGTCCCGTCGGCGGCCAGTTCCCGCATGACGGCCAGGACCTCCCCGACCAGCTCGGGGTCCAGCGCCGAGGTCGGCTCGTCGAACAGCATGAGCTTGGGCTGCATGGCCAGCGCCCGGGCGATGGCGACGCGCTGCTGCTGCCCACCGGACAGCTGCGCCGGGTAGTTGCCCGCCCGGTCGGCCAGCCCGACCCGCTCCAGCAGTTCCAGCGCCCGCCGCTGCGCGTCCGCCCCGGACTCCCCGCGGACCCTGACCGGCGCCTCGACGACGTTCTCCAGCGCGGTCATGTGCGGGAAGAGGTTGAACCGCTGGAACACCATGCCGATGTCCCGGCGCTGCCGGGCGATCTGCTTGTCGGTCAGCCGGTGCAACCGGCCGCCGCGTTCGGCCAGCCCGACGAGTTCGCCGTCGATCCGGATGCGGCCGCCGTCGATGCGCTCCAGGGAGTTGAGGCAGCGCAGGAACGTCGTCTTGCCCGACCCCGACGGGCCGAGCAGGCAGACGACCTGACCGGCGTGCACGTCCAGGTCGATGCCCTTGAGGACCTCCACGTGCCCGAAGCTCTTGTGCACGTTGCGCGCCTGGACCAACGGGATCACTTCGCACCTCCCGGGCCCAGCGACACGCCCGCCGCGGCGACGCGCTTGGACGGGCCCGTCCCGAACCCGCGGCCGAACCGCTTCTCCAGGAAGTACTGCCCGACCATGAGGATCGAGGTCGCGATCAGGTAGTACAGCATCGCGGCCATGTTCGTCGCGACGACCTGGTAGGTCCGCTGGCCGATCTGGCCGAGCTGGAAGAACAGCTCCAGGTTCACCGGGATCGCCACCAGCAGCGAGGTGTCCTTGAGCATGGCGATGACCTCGTTGCCCGTCGGCGGCACGATGACGCGCATCGCCTGCGGCAGCACGACCCGGCGCATCGCCAGCCCGCGCGACATGCCCAGCGCCTCGGCGGCCTCGTGCTGGCCGCGGTCCACGCTCAGCAGACCGGCGCGGGCGATCTCGGCCATGTACGCGGCCTCGGACAGCCCCAGCCCGAGGATGCCGCCGATGAGCCCGCCGGCGACGACCCCGCCCAGGACGTCGTAGATCGTCTGCTGCGGCACGGTGAACAACCGCAGCTCAGGGGTGCCGAACCAGTCGTGCAGCAGGAAGTCGAACGGGACCCCGAGGGAGAACCCCGTCGCGAACAGCGCCCCCAGCCCGCCGGTGAACGTCAGCAGCACGTAGCGCGGGATGGCCCGGAAGAACCACGTGTACGCCCACGAGACCGCCGCCAGCACGGGGTTCCCCGACAGTCGCAGCACCGCCAGCAGGACCCCGCCGAGGACACCGATGACCATGGCCAGCACCGTCGTCAGCAGGGTCCCCAGCAGGAAGCCCTTGATGACGATGCTCTGGTTCATCGCCTCGAAGGTGAAGCCCCAGTCGAAGGCGGGGTTGGTGAACAGCAGGTGCCCGAGCATGAGCACCAGCACGGCGATGACGGCGATCGCGACCCAGCGCCAGGGGTGCTTGACCTCGACCGCGTCGATCGTTCCCGGCCGGTCCCCGTCGGGAGTGTCGCTGAGCGTCACGGGTTGACCGGGAACTCGGTCACGGCCCCGTCCTCGGCGCCCCAGTTGGCCAGCGCCGCGGCGTAGGAGCCGTCGTCGGCGATCTCCTGCAGCGCCTGGGAGATGGCGTCGGCGGTGCCGGTCTGCTCCTTGGCCACGACGATGCCGTACGGGGCGGCGTCGTAGATCTCACCGACCAGTTCCAGGCCCTCGGTCTGCTGGACGGCGTAGGCGGCGATGGGGGAGTCGGCCAGCATGGCCTGGACCCGCCCCTGGACGAGGGCGTTGGTGGCGTCCTGCTGGGAGTCGAAGGACAGCACCTGGATGGCCGGCTTGCCGGCGGCGGTGCACGCCTCCTGCTTGGCGGGCAGGTCGTCGTCGGACTGGGTGGTGCCGGTCTGCACCGAGACGGTCTTGCCGCAGGCGTCGGCCGGGTCGACGCCCTCGGGGTTGCCCGCCTTCGTCGCCCACTGGGTGCCGGCGTTGTAGTACTGCACCATGTTCACCTGCTGCTTGCGGGCCTCGTTGATGGTGAACGAGGAGATCGCCGCGTCGTAGCGGTTGCCCGAGACCCCGGTGATGAGGGAGTCGAAGCTGGCGTTGGAGTACTCCACCGTCACGCCCAGCTTGGCGCCGACGGCGTTCATGACGTCGATGTCCATGCCCTTGATCGTGTTCCCCTCGAGGAACTCGTTGGGGGCGTACTCGGCGTTGGTGCCCACGCGCAGCGTGCCGGAGTCCTGCACGGACTGGGGCAGCATCGCGGTCAGGGCGGCGTCGGCGCTGACGGCCGGGGCCGACGAGGTCGTGGTCGAACTGCTGGACCCACCTCCGGACAACGAGTCCGACCCGCAGCCGGCGGCGGCCAGCCCGACGGTGGTCAGGGCACCCAGGGTCAGGAGCAGGGAGCGGCGGGCGGTGGGACGAGCAGGCACGGGAACCTCCGGAGGCGAACGACGAGCCTGCACAGTGTGGACCAGGTGAGCAGCAGGTGAAGCGCTCAGGCAGACCTGACAGACCTTCGTAACGCAGTTGTCACACCGACCCGCGACGACCTGTCAACGAAACGGTCACGGTGCGTCGCAACCGGGGAGCGCCCTGGCACCGTCCGGCGTGGTCCACCTCGACGGTGGCCGCCCCGTCCGGGTCGAGCACCACGGTCATGACCCCGTTCTCGAACCACGGGCCGTGCTCGACCTGCCACGTGACGTCGGGTTCGCGGACCCCCGCCAGCAACGCCAGCCCGCGCAGGACGGCCCGCACCGGACGGCGGTCCAGGAGCCGGTTGGCCAGCTGCATGCCGCGGTCCAGAGGGTTGCGGAACGGCGACATCACCAGCTGGTGCACGGCCGTGCGGGCCGGGTCGACCCCGGGCAGCCGCACCTGCGCGGTGTAGCTGCAGTGCACGTCCCCTGACAGCAGCAGCACGCTCGCCGGCGCGTCCGGGCGCCGTCCCAGCTCACCGAGCAGCTCGACGAGCTGGCGGAAGGAGCGGTGGAACGCCGCCCAGTGCTCCAGGTCCGCGGCCTGCCGCAGCCTCTCGGCCCAGCCGGCGGCCCGGCGCCCGAACCGGCCGTCGGCCACGGCCTCGTCGAAGGTCTCGGCGTGGTGGATGCCGTGCAGCAGGAACGGCGGCAGCGTCGTGGCCAGCAGCAGGTGCCGCGCCCCCGGCGCCAGCGCCTGCCCGCGCACCCAGTCCCACTCGGCGGCGTCGGTGATGTACCGGGCGCCGGGGGTGAGCCGGCGCGAGCAGCGCGAGTCGATCGCGACCAGCCGCGTCGTGCCGAGGTCGCGGCTGAAGCTCCAGCGGGCCGTGCCGGGGTGGGTGTCGGCCGTGCGGGCGAACTCGTCGAGGACCGCGTCCCGTTCGGCGTCGTCCCCGGTCTCGCGCAGCACCCGCAGCAGGCGGTCGCCGGCCAGGTCGGCGGGGGACAGGTTGCCCAGGTGCTGGTAGATCCAGTAGCTCGCGAACGCGCCCGTCACCCGGTCGCGCCACCACGGCCGCTTGCCGACCTGCGTGCGCCACACGTCGGAGGTGTTCCAGTCGTCGCGCAGGTCGTGGTCGTCCAACAGCATGCAGGTGGGCACGGTCGACAGCAGCCAGCGCACCGGGTCCGGCCCCCACGTCTCGTGGTAGAGCCAGGTGTACTCCTCGAAGTCGCCGATCTCGTCGCGGACGTCCGGAGCCCCCTCGGGGCGGCCGGCGTTGCGTTCGCGCAGCCGCTCGACGATGCCGGGGTTGGGGTCGTCGGCGTAGACCTGGTCGCCCGCGAGGAGCAGGACGTCGGGCCGGTCACCGCCCTGCAGCAGCCGGCGCGCCAGCGCGGACAGCGCGTCGACCCCGACCAGCCGCGTGGACTCCTCGCCGTCGTCGCCGGCGCGGCGGCAGGAGCCGAACGCCAGCCGCACCGGTGCGCCGGGCGCCGCGGTGCGGATCTCGCTGGCCGGCCAGTCCCACACGGGCGGCCAGATCTGCCGGCCCTCCAGGGACACCGTGTACGGCAACGCCTGCCCGCTCGGCAGCCCCTCGACGACCACGAGCGCGAAGTGGTGCCCGTGCAGCGTCAGCGTCGGCTCCGACCCCCGCACGCAGGAGGCGCCGGGCAGCTGCACGTCCACGTGCACGACGCCCGGGACGTCCACCTCCACCCACACCGTGGCGCTGGAGGTGTCGACGTGGCGCAGGACCGGACCGAGCAGGGCAGCGGGCACCGGGCAATGTTGGACCACGGTCCCCACCGGCGCCCGTCGCACCCCGGAGCGCTACGGGAGGGCGCCGTGAGCCACGGCGACCTCGCCCGGCGCCAGGTCGATCGTGGGCGTGCCGGCCACGACGAGCCGCGCCCGCTCCCAGGGCCTCTGCCCGGCCAGGAACGGCAGCTCGGCGGCCTCCCACTCGTCCCAGAAGGCGTTCGCCTGCTCGTGGTCGCCGTTGACACCGGAGGCGACGTCGCGGTCGATGCCGCGGGCCCGGGCCACCTGGAGGTCGGAGGCGACCCAGACGACGGTGTCGAGGTGGTCGGTCAGTTCCCGCCGTCCCGCCCCCACGCCCTCCACGAGCACGACGTCGACGCCGGCGGGCACGTCGATCGAGCCCTCGCGCCCGTGCGGTGCCCAGCCCGGGGGCGTGCAGCGGACCGCCTCACCGCGGCGCAGGGGCGCCAGGACACCGTCGCGCAGCAGCTCGGCCCAGTCGAAGAAGGAGTGGTGCCAGGCGACGTCGTCGGTGTGCGCGACGACCGCCTCCAGCCCCCGGCCGCGCGCTTCCCCGTGCAGCACCCCGGCCAGCGTCGACTTGCCCGACGCGCTGCGGCCGTCGACGGCCACGACGGCCGGGCGAGCGGCCCCCGCCAGGAGCGCGTCGAGCACCGCGGCGACCGGGCTGGGCCGCCACGGCCCGAACTGCGGCTCCTGCGGAGGCGTGCGCATCAGGGCCGCCTCAGGGCTGGGGGACGCCCAGCCAGTCGTACCAGCCGCTGTGCAGCACCAGCCACGCCAGCAGCCCGTACCCGGCCTGACCGGGGTGGACGCCGTCGGAGGCGGCCAGGTCGGCGTACCAGTCCTCGTGCTCCAGCAGCGGGGAGAAGGTGTCGACGTAGGTGATGCGGCGGCGGGCGCACACGTCGGCGAAGGCGTCGGCGAGGTCGCCGATGCGCTCGTTGCGCTCGGAGTCCGAGACGGGCGTGGGACCGACGACGAGCGTCGGCAGCCCCCGGGCCTCGCACTCGTCGAGGACGTTGGCGAGGTTGAGGCGGCTGCGCGCCAGCGTGGTGCCGGCGTCGATGTCGGCGTGCCCCAGGCCCACGACGAGGCGGTGCTCGTCGCCGCCGGCGAACCGGCGGGAGGTCTCCTCGCGCCAGCGGACGTTCAGGTCGGTCGTCGTCTCGCCCGGGACGCCGAGGGGGAAGAAGGTGATGTCGCGGTCCTCGCGGGGGGTGCGGGCCGACACGCGACCCACCCACCCCAGCGCGCGGGGGTCGCCGACCCCGGTGACGAACTCGTCGCCGATGAGGCACACCCGCACGTCGTAGCGGCCGTTCACTGCTGGTCCTCGCTCACGCGGGTGGTGCTCCTTGAGATCGGGGAAGGCTCGGTCGAAGGGGGGCGGGATGTCCGGGGCGAGGATAGTCGCTCACGGGGGCGGGAGCCGCGGGCCAGGCCACGAACGGCGGCACGGCGGAGCCCGCCACCCCGAGGGGGTGGCGGGCTCGGCCGGTGGACGACGCGGGCGTCAGCGCGCGAAGGCCTCCTCGACGATCTGCCGCTGCTCGGCCTGGTGCCGCTTGGCCGAACCGGCCGCGGGCGAGGCCGACGCCGGACGCGAGACCAGCCGCAGCTTGGCGGCCAGCGAGGGGAACAGGCCCATCGCCACGTGCCACCAGCCGCCCTGGTTGGCCGGCTCCTCCTGCACCCACACGTACTCCGCGTCCGGGTACTGCCCCAGGACCTGCAGGACCTGCTCGACGGGCAGCGGTGCGAGCTGCTCGAGCCGGACGATGGCCGTGCGGGTGTCCCCGCGGGAGGCCCGCTCGGCGGCCAGGTCCCAGTAGACCTTGCCCGAGCACAGCAGCACCCGGTCGACCTGCGTGGCGTCCAGGCCGCCCTGGTCGGCGACGACCTCCTGGAAGGTGCCCTTCGTGAAGTCCTCGACGTCGGACTGGGCGGCCTTCAGGCGCAGCATCGACTTCGGGGTGAAGACGATGAGCGGCTTGCGCGGCCGGGCGTAGGCCTGGCGGCGCAGCAGGTGGAAGTAGCTGGCCGGGGTCGAGGGGACCGCGACCGTCATGTTGTCCTCGGCGCACAGCTGCAGGAACCGCTCGATGCGGCCCGAGGAGTGGTCGGGGCCCTGGCCCTCGTAGCCGTGCGGCAGCAGCAGCACGACCGAGGACGGCTGGCCCCACTTCTGCTGACCGGCCGCGATGAACTCGTCGATGACGGTCTGCGCACCGTTGAAGAAGTCGCCGAACTGCGCCTCCCACAGCACCAGCGCGTCCGGACGCTCCACCGAGTAGCCGTACTCGAAACCCATGGCGGCGTACTCGGACAGCAGCGAGTCGTAGATCCAGAACTTCGCCTGCTCGGCGCCCTCGCGGCCCAGGTACAGCAGCGGGGTCCACTCGGCGCCGGTCTTGCGGTCGGTCAGGACCGCGTGCCGCGAGACGAACGTGCCGCGCCGGGAGTCCTGACCGGCCAGGCGGATCGGGGTGCCCTCCATGAGCAGTGAGCCGAAGGCGAGCAGCTCGCCCCAGCCCCAGTCGATCCCGCCCTCGACGGACATCTGCTCGCGCTTGTCGAGCAGCTGCCGCAGCTTGGGGTGCACGGTGAAACCCTCCGGCGGGTTGGCCTGCACCTGCCCGATGTGCTTGAGCACCGCGGCGTCCACGGCCGTCTCGCGCGCCTGCGCCGGGGCCTGCTCGTCGGCCTCCTGCGCCGAGGGCTTCTCCAGCCCGCCGCGCGAGTCGCCGTCGACCGGCCCGTCCTTGGTCTCCTTGGTCTCCGCGAACGCCCGCTCGAGCTGGGCGGAGTAGTCGCGCAGCGCCTCCTCGGCCTCCTCCACGGAGATGTCGCCGCGGCCGATGAGCTGCTCGGTGTAGCTCTTGCGGACGCTGCGCTTCTTCTCGATGAGGTTGTACATCAGCGGCTGCGTCATCGAGGGGTCGTCGCCCTCGTTGTGACCGCGGCGGCGGTAGCAGACCATGTCGATGACGACGTCCTTGTCGAACTCCTGACGGAACTCGAACGCCAGCTGCGCCACCCGGACGCAGGCCTCGGGGTCGTCGCCGTTGACGTGGAAGATCGGCGCCTGGATCATCCGGCCGACGTCGGTGCAGTACACCGACGAGCGCGAGGAGGCCGGGGCCGTGGTGAACCCGACCTGGTTGTTGATGACCACGTGCACCGTGCCGCCGGTGCGGTACCCGCGCAGTTGCGACAGGTTCAGCGTCTCGGCCACCACGCCCTGACCGGCGAACGCCGCGTCGCCGTGGATGAGGACCGGCAGCACCGGGAACGAGGCCCCGGCCAGGTTGATGCGGTCCTGCTTGGCGCGGGCCACCCCCTCCAGGACCGGGTTCACGGCCTCCAGGTGCGAGGGGTTGGCGGCGACGTAGACCTTCGTCTGCTCGCCGTCCTCACCGGTGAAGGTGCCCTCGGTGCCCAGGTGGTACTTCACGTCACCCGAACCCTGGACCGTGCGCGGGTCCTGCATGCCCTCGAACTCGCGGAACACCTGCGAGTAGCTCTTGCCCGCGATGTTCGTCAGGACGTTGAGCCGGCCGCGGTGGGCCATGCCCAGGCAGACCTCGTCCAGCCCGGCCGTGGCCGCGCGCGAGAGCAGCGCGTCCAGCAGGGCGATGACGGACTCGCCGCCCTCCAGGGAGAACCGCTTCTGCCCCACGTACTTGGTCTGCAGGAACGTCTCGAAGGCCTCGGCGGCGTTGAGCCGGCGCAGGATGCGCAGCTGCTCGGCCGCGGTCGGCTTGGCGTACGGGCGTTCCACCCGGTCCTGGATCCACTTGCGCTGGTCCGGTTCCTGGATGTGCATGTACTCGATGCCGACGGTGCGGCAGTACGAGTCGCGCAGGACGCCGAGGATGTCGCGCAGCTTCATGTGCGCCTTGCCGCCGAAACCCCCGGTGGGGAACTCCCGGTCGAGGTCCCACAACGTCAGGCCGTGGGTCTCGATCTCCAGGTCCGGGTGGATGCGCTGGCGGTACTCCAGCGGGTCGGTGTCGGCCATGAGGTGACCCCGGACCCGGAAGGCGTGGACCAGCTCGACCAGCCGGGCGGTCTTGTTCAGCTGGTCGTCGTGGCTGATCGAGATGTCCGGGGTCCAGCGGATCGGCTGGTACGGGATGTGCAGCGCCTGGAAGACGCGGTCGTAGAACCCGTCCTCGCCCAGCAGCTTGGAGTGCACGATCCGTAGGAACTCACCCGAGCCGGCGCCCTGGATGATGCGGTGGTCGTAGGTGGAGGTCAGCGTGATCGTCTTGCTGACCGCCAGCCGGGTCAGCGTCTCCTCGCTGGCGCCCTGGTACTCGGCCGGGTACTCCATCGCCCCGACGCCGATGATCGCGCCCTGGCCCTTGACCAGCCGCGGCACCGAGTGGACCGTCCCGATCGTGCCCGGGTTGGTCAGGCTGATCGTGGTGCCGGCGAAGTCGTCGGCCGTCAGCTTCCCGCCACGGGCCCGGCGCACGACGTCCTCGTAGGCGGTCCAGAACTCGCCGAAGTTCTTGTTCTCGCACTCCTTGACCGACGGCACCATGAGCTGGCGGGTGCCGTCGGGCTTGGGCAGGTCGATGGCGATGCCCAGGTTCACGTGCGCCGGCTGCAGCACGGCGGGTTTGCCCTTGGCGTCGGTCGTGTACGCCGCGTTCATCGACGGCATCGCCGCCAGCGCCTCGACGATCGCGAACCCGATGAGGTGGGTGAAGGAGACCTTGCCGCCGCGGGCGCGCTTGAGGTGGTTGTTGATGACGATCCGGTTGTCGACCAGGAGCTTGGCCGGGACCGCGCGCACGCTCGTCGCGGTCGGGACCTCCAGCGACTCCTCCATGTTCGTCACCACGCGGGCGGCGGGACCGCGCAGCGGGGTGACGGTGTCGGACGCGGGCTCGGCCTTCGTCCCGGCCTTCGTCCCGGCCCCGGGCGCCGCCTTCGCCGGCGGCGCGACCTTCGCCGGCTCGTCCGCGGGCCGGGGGGCCTTCACGGCCGGGGGCGTCTGCTGCCCGTCCTGCTTCGTCACCGGAGCCGGGGCCGGCCCGGGAGCCGGCTGCTCGGGCTGGGTGGCCGTCTTCGGGACCTCGTGCGCCGCACCGTTCCGCCCGGCCTCCTCGACCTGCGGACCCGCACCGTTCGCGCCCGACGGTGCGGCCTGGGTCGTGGTGCCGGCCGGGTTCTCGGCGGGGGAGTAGTCCTCGAAGAAGTCCCACCACGCCTTGTCGACGGAGTTCTTGTCGGCCTTGTACTGCTCGTACAGCTCGTCGACGAGCCATTCGTTGGGGCCGAAGGTGGCTGCGATCTTGTCCTCGTGGTGCGAGGGCTGTGGAGGCACGGCGGTGTCGCCTTCTTCCTCGTGTTGTCGATCCGACTGCGGGCGCACCGCCACCCTATCCCGGTGTGGTATGCGGTCGCCCGCCGCCCTAGGACCGCGAGGAACCCGGCGGTACCGATTTCGTCACAGCCGGTGCCTCACCAGTCACTCTAGGCAGGTGGACGTCGATGCGGCAGCCCCCCTCCTCGGGAGTCGGCGCCACCCGGATCGTCCCACCGTGCAACTGCACGGCCCACCGGGCGATGGCCAGGCCCAGCCCCGTGCCGCCGTCGGTGCGGGCGCTGCCGCGCTGGAAGCGCTCGAAGACGCGTTCGCGGTCGGCGTCGGCGATCCCCGGGCCCTGGTCCTGCACGCTGATCCGCACGACCTGACCCACCGCGTGCGCCGAGACGAACACCTTCCCGCCCGGCGGGGAGTGCCGGGAGGCGTTGTCCAGCAGGTTCGCGACGACCTGGTGCAACCGCGCCGAGTCCACCAGCACGTCCAGCTCCGGCGGGTCCACGTCCAGCACGAAGTGCACGTCGCGACCCGTCATCGACATCGCGCGGGTGGCCTGCTGCAGGAACGGCTCCAGCTGCAGGTACTCCCGGTCCAGCGACACCGCGCCGGCGTCCAGGCGGGACAGGTCCAGCAGCTGCTCGACCAGCCGGCCCAGCCGCTCGGTCTGCGCCAGCGCGGTGTTCAGGGTCTCGTGGTCGGGCTCGGTGACCCCGTCGACGAGGTTCTCCATGACCGCGTGCAGCGCCGAGACCGGCGTGCGCAGCTCGTGGCTGACGTTGGCGACCAGCTCGCGCCGCTCGCGGTCCACGGCCTCGAGGTCCTCGGCCATCCGGTTGAAGGCGTCGGCCAGCTCGCCGACCTCGTCGTTGGAGGTCGACCGGACGCGACGGGAGTAGTCACCGGTGGCCATCGCGCGCGCGGCCACCGTCATCTCGCGCAGGGGAGAGGTCATGCCGCGGGCCAGCACCTGGGTGAAGACGAGGGTGACGACGATCGAGATCGGCAGCGTGTACCGCGGGCCGATGTGGTGGTACAGCCCCTGCCAGACCAGCAGCGCGGCCACGGTCACCGAGGCCGCGACCAGCAGGGCCAGCTTGGTCTTGATGGAGTGCACCGGGTCCAGCGGCCGCACGTCCGGCCAGGGCCGGCGCGTGGCCTTCGCCGCACCGGCGCGGGCGTCGTGGGCGGCGCCGGTGATGGGGATCGGACCCGTCAGGCCGGTCCCGGCGGGCTCCGGCTGCTGCGACGTCACGGTGCCTCCTGGCCGCCGGTGGGCTCGAAGGCGTACCCGACACCGTGCACGGTGCGGACCAGGTCGGCACCCAGCTTGCGGCGCAACGCCTTCACGTGGCTGTCGACGGTCCGGGTGCCCGAGGCGTCCACCCAGTCCCAGACCTCCTCGAGCAGCTTCTCGCGCGTCAGCACGGTGCGCGGCGACTCGGCCAGGCACACCAGCAGGTCGAACTCGGTGGGGGTCAGGTGGACCTCCTCTCCGGCGCGGCGGACCCGGCGCTGGGCGCGGTCGATCTCCAGCTCGCCGTCGGAGACGGCGAACCGCATCGCCTCGCTCGCCGGGGCGGGGGAGCCGACCAGGGTGCGGGCGCGCTCGACGCGGCGGACCAGGCCGTTGACCCGGGCCACGAGCTCACGCATCGAGAACGGCTTGGTCATGTAGTCGTCGGCCCCGACCCCCAGGCCGACGAGCTTGTCGGTCTCGTCGTCGCGCGCGGTGAGCATCAGCACCGGCACCGGCCGGGCGGCCTGGACCCGGCGGCACACCTCCAGGCCGTCGAACCCCGGGAGCATCACGTCGAGCACCACGACGTCGGGGGTGACCCGCTCGCACAGCTCGACCCCGCCGGGACCGTCGCCGGCGGTCTCGACCGTGTACCCCTCGGCGCGCAGCCGGCGGGCGACGGCGTCGGCGATGGTCGGCTCGTCCTCGACCACGACGGCCGTGCGCGGCTGCTGCTGCTGGCCCGGGCCGCCCGGGGCCGCCGAGGTGGTTCCCATGCTCATGCCGGCCAGCGTAGGACGGCCGCGCCCGCGCGAACCCGTGCCCGACCCGGACGCCCGCTGTGTGCACGAGCCCTGCACACGCTCTCCCCGCACCTACCCTGGTGCCGTGCGCTTCCTCGACGGCCAGCAGCCCCGGCACGACCTCACCTACAACGACGTGTTCCTGGCCCCCTCGCGGTCGGCCGTCACGTCCCGGCTCGACGTGGACCTGTCCACCGGGGACGGCACCGGCACGACGATCCCGGTGGTGGTCGCGAACATGACGGCCGTCTCGGGCCGGCGGATGGCCGAGACGATCGCCCGCCGCGGCGGGATGGCGGTGCTGCCGCAGGACCTGCCGCTCGACGTCGTCGCCGAGGTCGTCGCGTGGGTCAAGGGCCGGCACCCGGTGTTCGAGACGCCGGTGGTGCTGCACGAGCACGACACCGTCGCCGACGCGCTGAACCTCATCCCCAAGCGCTCGCACGAGGCGGCCGTCGTCCTGGACGCCG
>NZ_JBJLSI010000027.1:0-69886 GCF_050871945.1 Kineococcus deserti
CGCCTACGCCCAGGCGCTGGCCGACGAGCGGCGCGACGACGTGCGCGCCGTCCTGGAGTCGTGGACCTCGGTCCGCGACGCCCTCACCCCGGCCCGCTGTCGGGCGCGGGGGGGGGGGGGGGGGGGGGGGCCCCCCCCCCCCCCCCCCCCCCCCCCCCCGACGTGGCCGGGGCGTCCTTCGAACCGGTCGCGCGGTGTGCGGCCCGGGCGTTCTCCGGGGACAGGTTCTCCGGTGCGGCGACGGTTCCGACGTCGGAGATGTTCTGGTCGGTCATCAGTTCCCCTTCACGGCGGTGGCCAGCGCCTGGTCCAGGTCCCACAGCACGTCCTCGACGTCCTCCAGGCCCACGCTGATGCGGATGAGGTCCTCCGGGACGCCGGCGGCCTGCAGCTGCTCCGGCGACAGCTGCTGGTGGGTCGTGGAGGCCGGGTGCAGCACGAGGGTGCGCGCATCGCCGATGTTGGCCAGGTGCGAGCACAGCTGGCAGCTCTCGATGAACCTTTCCCCGGCCGCGCGGCCGCCGACGACACCGAACGAGAACACCGCGCCCGGCCCCTCGGGCAGGTACTGCCGGGCGCGCCCGTGGTGCGGGTGCGAGGGCAGCCCGGAGTAGCGGACCCAGGACACCCGCTCGTCGGCCTCCAGCCAGGCCGCGACGCGCTGGGCGTTGGCGACGTGCTCACGCATCCGCTGCGGCAGCGTCTCCACACCCATGAGCAGCAGGAACGCCGAGTGCGGCGACAGGGTCGCGCCGATGTCGCGCAGCTGCTCGCTGCGCAGCTTGGTCAGGAAGCCGTACTCGGCGAAGTTGCCCCACCAGCTCAGGCCGCCGTAGGAGGCGACCGGCTCGGTCATCGCCGGGAACCTGCCGTTGTCCCACGGGAAGGTGCCGGCGTCGATCACCACACCACCCAGCGTGGTGCCGTGGCCGCCGAGGAACTTCGTGGCCGAGTGGATGACGATGTCGGCGCCGTGCTCGATGGGGCGGCACAGGTACGGCGTGGCCGTGGTGGCGTCGACGACCAGCGGGATGCCGGCCTCGTGGGCGACGTCGGCCAGGGCGCGGACGTCGGCGATGACGGTGGAGGGGTTGGCGACCAGCTCGGTGAAGACGAAGCGGGTCTTGTCGGTGATCGCGGCGCGCACCGTCTCGGGCTCGGGGTCGACGAACACGGTGTCGACGCCGAAGCGGCGCAGCGTCACGTCGAGCTGGGTGACCGTCCCGCCGTAGAGGTTGTTGGAGGCCACGACGTGGTCGCCGGCGCCGGCCAGGGCGGCGAAGGTCAGGAACTCCGCCGACTGCCCGCTGGCGCAGGCCAAGGCGCCCAGGCCGCCCTCGAGGGAGGCCATCCGCTCCTCGAAGGCCGCCACCGTCGGGTTGGAGATGCGCGAGTAGATGTTGCCGTACTTCTGCAGCGCGAAGAGGTTGGCGGCGTCGGCGGCGTCCTCGAAGACGAAGCTGGTCGTCTGGAAGATCGGGACGGCCCGCGCGCCCGTCGTCGGCTCCGGGACCGCGCCCGCGTGCACGGCGCGGGTGCGGAAGCCCCAGCTGCGGTCGTTCGGGCTGCTCTCTGCACTGCTCACAGGGGCGATCCTGCCACCCGGGGCGCCCGCGGTCGCCGCCTACACTCCACCCGTGGCCGGACGCATCCATCCAGACGATCTGATCGCGGTCAAGGAGCGGGTCCGGCTCGACGAGGTCGTCGGCGAGCAGGTCGCGCTGCGCTCCGGCGGGGTCGGCTCCTTCAAGGGCCTGTGCCCCTTCCACGACGAGCGCACCCCCAGCTTCACGGTCCGCCCCGCGACCGGACGCTGGCGCTGCTTCGGCTGCGGGGAGTCCGGCGACGCCATCGAGTTCGTCATGAAGATCGACGGCCTCGGGTTCGCCGACGCCGTGGAGCGCCTGGCCCAGCGCGCCGGCGTCCAGCTGCGCTACGTCGACGACGGCGGCCGCGCCGCCCAGCGGCCGGCGGGCAACGCCGGCCAGCGGCAGCGACTGCTGGAGATGCACAAGGTCGCCGAGGAGTTCTACAGCCGCCAGCTGGAGGCCCCCGGCCCGGCCGAGACGGCGCGCGGTTTCCTGGCCGCGCGCGGGTTCAGCCGTGAGGACGCCGCCCGGTTCGGGGTGGGTTTCGCGCCCAACACGGGCGATGCGCTGCTGCGTCAGTTGCGCGCCAAAGGGTTCGGTGAGGAAGAACTGGTCACCTCGGGCCTGGCCGGGCAGAGCCAGCGGGGGCTGTACGACCGGTTCCGCGGCCGGTTGGTGTGGCCGATCCGGGACGTGTCGGGGCACACGGTGGCCTTCGGGGCGCGCCGGCTGTTCGACGACGACCGCATCGAGGCCAAGTACCTGAACTCCCCGGAGACCCCGGTCTACAAGAAGTCGCAGGCGCTGTACGGCCTGGACCTGGCCAAGCGGGAGATCTCGCGCACCAAGCGCGTCGTGGTGGTCGAGGGCTACACCGACGTCATGGCCTGCCACCTGTCCGGGGTCGGCACCGCCGTCGCCACCTGCGGGACGGCGTTCGGCGAGGAGCACGCCCGGATCGTCCAGCGGATGCTGGGCGAGCCCGACGGCTCGGCCGAGGTCGTCTTCACCTTCGACGGCGACGCGGCCGGGCAGAAGGCCGCGATGAAGGCCTACGAGCTGGACCAGAGGTTCAGCGCGCAGACCTACGTGGCCGTCGCCCCGAACGGCCAGGACCCCTGCGACCTGCGGTTGTCGGCCGGGGAGACCGCTGTGGCGCAACTGGTCGACGGCCGGGTGCCGCTGTTCGAGTTCGCCATCCGCTCCACCATCGAACGCTTCGACCTGAACTCCGAGAACGGCCGCCTCGCGGCGCTGGACGCGGCCGCGCCGATCGTCGGCGCGATCCGCGACCGCGGCCTGCAGCAGCGCTACGCGATCAACCTGGACCGCTGGACGGGGTTCCTCGACGAGCGGTTCGTCCTGGACCGGGTGCGGCGCGCGTCCGGGAACCCCCCGCAGCACCAGGGCAGGCCGCCGCAGCAGCCGGCCCCCCGGCCGGCGGTGGACCTGAACGACCCCGTGGCCCAGCTGGAGCGGCAGGTGCTGTCCTGCGTGCTGCAGGCGCCGTGGGCGGTCGCCGAGGTCTTCGACGCCCTCGAGCAGGACGCGTTCGGCGCGCCCGGGCACCGCGCCGTCCACGACGCCGTCGTGGCCGCCGGGGGGCCGGTGGAGGCACCGCAGGGACCGGCGTGGCTGGCCTCGGTGCTGGAGTACGCCGACGGCCCGGTCGCGGCGCTCGTCGACGAGCTGGCCGCCACCGACCTGCCCGTCACCAGCGAGGAGGAGCTGGAGCGCTGGGGGCGGTCGCTGGTGGCGGCGCTGGCCGGGCAGTCGGCCACCCGCGCGGTGGCCGAGGCGCGGCGGGCGCTGCAACGACTGGACCCGGCCGGTCAGGCCGAGGAGTACCAGGCGGCCTCGGCGGAGCTGTTCCGGCTGGAGGCGGCCCGGCGGACCTGGCAGGAACGGGCGCAGGGACTGGGGTGAGGGCCCCGGTGCTGCCCCGGTGCTGCCCCGGCGGCACCCCGGCGGCACCACGGCGTCGCCACGCGCGGGGGCGTCACGGACTGGCCCGCAGGGCTGGTAACGTTGGACGCGTCGTCACGGGGGGTTCACCTCCTGCGGACGTCAAGTAGTCCCGCATAGCTCAATTGGCAGAGCAGCCGGCTGTTAACCGGCAGGTTGTTGGTTCGAGTCCAACTGCGGGAGCTTCCGCGAAGGGGGCGCACCGGTCGGTGCGCCCCCTTCGCGCGTCCCGGGGAGCCCGGCGTGCGGGACGAGCCGGCCGACCCGGCAGCACCCGGGGGTCGCTGGCGGACACCTGCAGGATTTCGTGACAGGTGGCCTCTTCGGGAGGATCGTGCTGCGGCATGGACGCACTGGCCCAGCCGGCCGACCTCGACCTGGAGTGGGGGGACTCGGAGTGGGCCGGTCCCGCGTGGACCGTCCCGGTCGAACCCGTGGCCGCCGGACCGCTCGCCGCCGCAGCGGCGCCGGTCGATCCCGTGGTCGCGGTGGCCGAGCGGCTGGCCGAGGCGGCACTGGGGATGGTGGACGTCCTGTCGGTCCACCTGGGGGACCGGCTGGGTCTCTACCGCGCGCTCGCCGGCGCCGCGGCCACTCCCGCCCAGCTCGCCCACGCCACCGGCAGCCAGCCGCGCTACGTCCTGGAGTGGTGTCGCCAGCAGGCCGTGACGGGTTTCCTGCAGTCACGTCCCGACGGCCGCTACGCGCTGGCTCCCGGGGTCGCCGAGGTCCTGCTCGACGAGCACCACCTGCGCTACAGCGCACCGCTGGCGCGGATGCTGGCCGGGCTCGCCGTGCAGGTCCCGCGACTCGTCGAGGCCTACCGGACCGGTGGGGGCCTGAGGTGGGCGGAGTTCGGCGCCGACGTGCGCGAGGCGCGGGCCGCGGCGCGCCGGCCCTGGTTCGAGAGCGCGCTCGTGGACGCGGTGAACTCCGAACCGCGGCTGGCCGCGCGGTTCGCCTCCGCCGGCCGGATCGCGGACATCGGCTGCAGGGCGGCGTGGTCCAGCATCGCGATGGCGCGTGGCTGGCCGGCGGCCGAGGTGGTCGGGTTCGAGGGGGACGAACTGTCGGTCGTGCTGGCCCGCGACAACGTCCACGCCGCGGGGCTGCGCGGCCGCGTCGAGATCCGTCGTTCCGGCCTCGCCGACCTCGCCGGTACGGCCGCACCGGGTGCGGTGGGCGGCTTCGACCTGGTCACCGCGTTCGATTCGGTGCACGAGACGCCCCACCCGGTGGCGGTCCTGCGGGCTGCGCGGGAGGCGCTGGCCCCGGGCGGGGCGGTGCTGGTCGTCGAGGAGGCGGTGGGCGACGTCCCCGGCCCGGTGGGCGATCCCGCCGAACGGATGCTGCACGGTCTGAGCCTGCTGGGGAGCCTGCCCGACGCCATGACGGCCGGGGGCTCGGCGGCCACCGGCACGGTGATGCGCCCCGCGACGCTGGCCACGTACGCGGGGGAGGCGGGTTTCTCCGTCGTCGAGCCGCTGCCGGTCCAGGGGTGCGCCCGGCTGGGGTTCACGTTGCTGCTGCCGTGAGGCGGGAGGGGTGACAGCGGTCCGGGGGTGGAGGATCCTGCGGGGGCATGGACACACTGGCAGAGCCGGCGACGACGCCGGCCGGCGCGGACCCTGCCGCCGCCCTCGCCGAGCGGCTGGGCAACGCCTGCGTGGAGATGATGGACGTGCTCTCGGTCCACCTCGGGGACCGGCTGGGGTGGTACCGGTCCCTGGCCGCGGCCCCCCGCAGCGCCGAGGAACTGGCCGCCGCGACCGGGACGCAGCCCCGGTACGCCCTGGAGTGGTGCCGGCAGCAGGTGGCCACGGGGCTGCTCACGGAGGAGGGGGAGGGCCGGTACCGGTCGGCCCCCGGGGTCGCCGAGGTGGTGGTCGACGAGCACAGCCTGCTGTACACGGCCGCGATGTGCCGGCAGGTCGTGGGGTTCGCCGCCCAGGTGCCGGCGCTGCTGCACGCCTACCGCCACGGCGGCGGGGTCAGCTGGGAGCAGTTCGGCCCGGACGTCCTGCAGGCGCAGGCGGACATGAACCGGCCCTGGTTCGAGCGGGAGCTGGCCGGGGCGATGGCGTCGGTCCCGGAACTGGCCGACCGGCTCGCCGGGACGCCGCGGATCGCCGACATCGGCTGCGGCGCCGCCTGGTCGACCATCGCCATGGCCGAGGGGTGGCCGTCGGCGCACGTGGTGGGGATCGACGTCGACGAGCCGTCGGTGGCGCTGGGCGGGCGCAACGTCGAGCAGGCCGGGCTGGCCGACCGGGTCGAGGTCCGGCTGGCCGACGCCGCCGCGTTGCCGGACGCGGGCACGTTCGACCTCGTGACCGCGTTCGAGTGCGTGCACGACCTGCCGTACCCGGTGGCGGTGCTGGAGTCGGCGCGCCGGGCCCTGGCGCCGGGAGGGGCCGTGCTCGTCGTCGACGAGGCCGTCGGCGACGTGCCCGCACCGCCCGGTGACCTCCTCGAGCGGCTGATGCACGGCTTCAGCATCCTGTGCTGCCTGCCCGACTCGATGACGCACGAGGGCTCGGCCGCCACCGGCACCGTCATGCGCCCGGCGACCCTGGCCGGCTACGCCCACGAGGCGGGCTTCTCGAGGGTGACGCAGCTGCCGGTCGAGGGTTTCGCGTTCTTCCGGTTCACGCTGCTGGAGCCGTGACCCGGGCGCCCGGGCAACTCGGTACGCTCCCGGGGTGGGCCGGTGCCGGCCCGCGCCCGGGGCGGTAGCTCAGCCGGTCAGAGCAGGGAACTCATAATTCCTCGGTCGTGGGTTCGAGCCCCACCCGCCCCACCCCGCGGCCCGGTCCGCCGGAGGTCGTCGTGTCATCGTGCGCGATCCTCGATCACCGAGCAGGATCGAGGAGTGATGCTGAGACTGCCCGGGACGTACCGGGCGCAGGGAGACACGTCCCTGCTGGCCGAGACGTTGACCCGCCGGGGAACCGTCGTCGGCCACCGCGTGCTGGACGTGGGCACCGGAGGAGGGGCGCTGGCCCTGGCGGCGGTGCGGGCGGGCGCCCGCACGGTCACGGCCGTCGACCTGTCGCTGCGCGCGGTCCTGTCCGCCCGGCTCAACGGGATGCTGCACCGGGCACCGCTGCAGGTGCTGCGCGGCGACCTGTTCGCCCCGGTGCGGGGCCGGACCTTCGACGTCGTGCTCGCCAACCCGCCGTACGTCCCGGCCGAGACGGAGGTCCTGCCGCGGCACCGGCCCGGCCGCTCCTGGGACGGTGGACGTGACGGCCGCGCGGTCATCGACCGCATCCTCGAAGGCGTCCCCGCCGTCCTGGCTCCCGGCGGGCGGCTGCTCATGGTCCACTCCGCCCTGGCGGGGGAGGAGCAGACGCTGGACGGCCTGCGCCGGCAGGGTTTCGAGGCGGAGGTCGTGGCCCGGGCCGACGAGCCGTTCGGCCCGGTCATGCGGGGGCGCGCGGAGATGCTGCGCTCCCGGGGGCTGCTGGAGCCCGGGCAGACGCACGAGGAGCTCGTGGTGGTCGAGGCCGTCGCGCCGTCGCGCACGATCGACGTGCGGGGATCGGACCTGCAGGACGCGCGCGAGGGAGGCTTCGAGGATGTCGCCTGACCGGCCGCACCGTGTCGTCGTCACCGACGGGCCCCTGCTGGTGGAGGGCCCGGTCGACATCGACCTGCCCGACGGCCGGCGCGTCAGCTCGCAGCGTCCCGTGACCGCCGTGTGCGTGTGCGGGCGCAGCGCCCGCTACCCCATCTGCGACACCAGTCACCGCACCCGCCGACCGAAGAAGTCCGAGGAGACGTCGTGACCACCTCCGTCACCAGCCCCGTGCGCCGTGCGGCGCCCGTCCTGCCGCAGGCCCGCGGTCCCCTCAGCGCCGCGGTGCTGCGGTACCTGCGCGAGCCGGGCGCGGACCTGCCCCTGGCGCGGGAGGTCGCCGGCGCCGACCCCTTCGGCGCCGACCTGCAGCTGGCCCTGTACGTCTGCTACGAGCTGCACTACCGGGGTTTCGCCGGTGTCGGGGACGACCTCGAGTGGGCGCCGGAACTGCTCGCCTTCCGGCGGGAGCTGGAGTCGGTGTTCCTCCCGGCGTTGCGGGCGGCCGTCCCCGGTGGCGACGACGTCGCCGCCGAGGTGACGTCGCTGATCACCGAGGTTCCGGGGGAGGCGGGCCTGTCGCACCACCTGCGGCGCCGTGGTGAGCTCTGGCAGTTCCGCGAGTACATCGCGATGCGTTCGGCCTACCACCTCAAGGAGGCCGATCCGCAGGCGTGGGTGATCCCGCGGCTGGAGGGAGCGGCCAAGGCGGCGCTCGTCTCGGTCGAGCACGACGAGTACGGCGCCGGCCGTGGGGAAGCCATGCACGCCAGGTTGTTCGGCGACATGATGCTCGAACTCGGGCTCAGCGACGAGTACGGTGCCTACCTCGACCACGCTCCCGCGGAGGTCCTGGCCGAGGTGAACTTCATGTCCATGGCCGGCCTGCACCGCTCCCTGCGGGGCGCGCTCGTCGGGCAGTTCGCCGTCGTGGAACTCACGTCCTCACCCGGTTCGGCGCGACTGGTCGCGGCCGCCCAGCGACTGGGCCTGGGGCCGGCGACGATCGGGTTCTACGCCGAGCACGTGGAGGCCGACGCCGTCCACGAGCAGGTCGTGCGGCACGGCATCATCGCGCCGCTGGTGGAGCAGGACCCCGCGATGGCCGCCGACGTGGTGTTCGGCATGCAGGCCGCCACCCACCTGGACGAGCGGCTGGGGGGACGCCTCATGGCCGCGTGGGCCGCGGGGGAGTCGGCGCTGGTGCGGGAGCTGGAACCGGTGGGCTGAACCGGCCCGGGCTCACCAGAGCTTCTTCCCCCACGAGAACCCCTTGAACAACCGCACGTGGACCCGGCCGTTGCTGGAGACGGTCAGCCGGCCGAAGCGCTTGGACACGCTCGCCCCGCGTTCGCTCAGGTGCGCGTCGAACCCGCGGCCGAGGCGTCTGGTGCGGCGGAAGCGGAAGGGCACGGTCGGCTCCTGGGGCAGGTGAGGGGGTCGGTTACCGGTCCAACGCGCGGGGACGCCGGAGCGTCCCCGGCGGTGCGCTCTCGCTAGTGGGCGGCTCGAGCGCGCAGCAGCTGCAGGACCCGTCCGCGGGGCGTGTGGATCCTCCGGGGCGGCACGGGCGTCGTGGCGTGCACGACGATCGGCCAGCCCGCCGGTGCAGCCGGCCAGGACGGGTCGGGGCGCCAGCCGGCGGGCGGCAGCCACCCGTCGGGGGCGGCCGGCCAGCCGGGGGCCGGGTTGAAGCGTGCAGCCATGGTTCTGGAGTACCTCTCGGTGCCGTGCGACACGGACGTCAGCTGGTGTCCTCCAGGAGTTCGGGCTGCGGGCGGTGTGACGACAGCCGCTGATCGGGTGACCCCCGGTCGCTCACAGGGCCCGGCCCATGGCCGCCAGCACCTGCGGCAGGGTCGGCGCCCCCGTGGCGCGGAAGACCTCGGCGCCGGCGGCGGTGCGCACCACGACGGTGGGGGTGCTCAGCACGCCGGCCGCCGCCGCCCGTTCGGTCTGGTCGGCGACGTCGACCTCCTCGACGCGGGCCTGCGGCACCAGCCGGCCCGCCTCGGCGACGACGGCGCGGGCCGCGCGGCAGGGGGCGCAGAAGGCGGAGGTGAACAGCTCGAGGACCACGGTGGGGCAACGCCGTGGGCGGCCGGCGGCTTCCCGGGCGACGCCCTCGCCCGGCGGGCAGCCGCCGGGGGGCTCAGAGCAGGTAGCGGTAGAGCGGTTCGGCCGCCGAGATCCGCTCGAACGTGGGGGGAGCGGCGGCCATCCGCGCCAGCAGTCCGGGCAGGTCCTCCGGGCCGGGGATCTCGATGCCCACCAGCGCCGGCCCGAACTCGCGGTTGCTGCGCTTGACGTACTCGAACAGCGTGATGTCGTCGTCCGGGCCGAGCACCTCGTCGAGGAACCGCCGCAGGGCACCGGGTTCCTGCGGGAAGTCGACCAGGAAGTAGTGCTTGCGCCCCTCGTGGACCAGGGCGCGCTCGATGATCTCGGCGTAGCGGCTGACGTCGTTGTTGCCGCCGGAGACGACGGCCACGACGCTCTGCCCGCGCTCGACCTGCACCGCACCGGCCAGCGCGGCCGTGGCCAGGGCACCGGCGGGTTCGGCGATGATGCCGTCGGTCTGGTACATCGCGAGCATCTCGACGCAGATCGCCCCCTCGGGCACGGCGACGAGTTCGACGTCGTGCCCGGCGACGACGGCGTGCGTCACGTCGCCGACGCGGCGCACCGAGGCGCCGTCGACGAACGTGTCGAGGTCGTCCAGCTTGACCGGCCCACCGGACTTCAGGGCCGCCGCCATGGACTGCGCCCCCTCGGGTTCGACGCCGACCACGCGCACGTGCGGGTGCCGTTCACGCACCCAGGTCAGCACACCGGCCAGCAGCCCACCGCCGCCGACGGGGACCACCAGGACGTCCGGCGGGGCCTCCCCGAGGTCGGCGAGCTGGGCGAAGACCTCCACGGCGACCGTCCCCTGACCCGTCAGCGTCCGGACGTCGTCGAAGGCCGGGACCATCGTCGCGCCGGTGCGTTCGGCGTCGGTGGCCGCTGCCGCGGCCGAGTCGTCGTAGGTGTCGCCGAGCACGATGGTCTCGACGAACTCCTGGCCGAGGGCCGCGATGCGGTCCCGCTTCTGGCGCGGTGTCGTGCGCGGCACGTAGATGCGTCCGCGCACCCGCAGGGCCGCGCACGCGTAGGCCAGTCCCTGCGCGTGGTTGCCGGCGCTGGCGGTCACGACGCCCCGCTCGCGCTGCTCGCCGGTGAGCTGGGCGACGAGGTTGTAGGCCCCGCGCAGCTTGTAGGAGCGCACGACCTGCAGGTCCTCGCGCTTGACCCGCACGTGCGCCTCGGTGATCGCCGACCAGCGGGCGTTGGTGCTCAGCGGCGTGCGGGTCACCACCGGGGACAGCCGCTGGGCCGCGGCCTCGACGTCCGCGGCGGTGGGCAGCACGGTGGTCAGCGCGGTGGGCACGGCGTCGAGCGACATGGGGAGGATCCTGCCCGTGCCACCCGGGCCGTGGCCAACGGGGGTGCACTCCGGCGGGCGGGGGGAGGAAGGTGCGCCGGACCGGGAAGCGCCTCACGGCGCATCGCCGCTCGTAGCGGCTTCACTTGGGACCCGGGGCTACCGCGGCCCGACGCCCTCCCATTGTAACGAGACGGCTTCGGGTGCCAACCCTCGCCGTGTCCCGGATCAGCCGAGTTCGCCGGCTCGCCAGCGCGTGGCGACGTGCTCGAGCTGTTCGGCCGTGCGCAGCAGCCGGGCGGCCGACCGGGTCAGCGTGGTCGCGGCGTCCTCCTCGGTGGGGGGCACGAGGGCGTCGGCGTGGTGGGCGCGGCCGACGGCCAGGATGCGGCAGAAGGCGGCCGCCCGCTCCAGCGTCACCGCGAAGTCCCCCTCGGCCACGCCGGTCAGCACGGCGTCGACGACGGCGACGACCTCCTCGGGGCCGGGGGGGTCGGCGACCCCGGCGACGACCTCGAGCACGGGTGCGTGCCGACGGCCCTCGGCGTACTGGCGGGAGACCGCCACGGGCTGGCGCAGCACCCAGGTGCGCAGGACGTACAGCCGCCACAGGGCGCCGGCCAGGGAGTCGGCGGGCGCGTCGGCCCACAGCTCGGCGATGACCTCCAGCCCTTCGTCCTGCGCGAGGCGGACGACGCGCCGGGTCACCTCGGCGTCCCGGGCGCTGCGGGCGCCGTGGACCAGGGCGCTGGCCGCGGCGTGCGCCGCCTCCTGGACGGCCGAGGGGTCGACCCCGCCGGCGATGGCGACGATCGCGTCGTCGCCGGGCATGGCGGGGCGGTGGTGGCGGCGGGAGGGCTGTGCGGGATCTGGCACCCGACGATGGTGTCACCGGGCTCCGACCCCGACGAATCGGCTCCGGGGGCCCCGACGGCGCGGGGGACCGGCGCCCTCGGAGCGGGTGTCAGCCGCGGAAGGGCGGCGGCGGAGCGGCCAGGGTGGCGCGCGGGCAGTCCTGCAGGCGCAGGCCGCCGTGGCCGAGCGCCTCGTCGCACAACGACTCCACGCTCCAGCCGAGCTGGCTGCCGAAGAGCGTGACCGTCACGCGGTAGATGGTGATCTCGTACTTGGTCGGGGTGCCGTAGGCGACGTGGATGCGGCCGATGAGCTCGGCGCCGGCGGCGTTCTCCGGGCCGTTCCACGGGCGGTCGTAGCGGCTCCACAGCGAGGGGCCGGCCTGCCAGACCCCGCCGTTCTGCACGTCCCGCAGGGCCAGCTCCACGAGGACGTCGCGGGCCGCCTCCTCCGGGACGATCGCGGCCGGGCGGATGACCTCGGAGATCTCACCTGCGGCGGCGCGGGGCGCGGGCCGGTCGAGCTGGTCGTCCACGCGGATCTCCTCGGAGCGGGCGGGTACGGGGCGGTCGGGGTGTCCATCGGCACGGACGGGTGCCGGCCTGAGTCGTCCGCGGCTCGTGGAGGAAGTGTGGGGGCGGTGGTCCGCACGGTGATCGGTGAGGCATGATGACCGGGTACGAAGCAACACGCCTAGTAGTTGAAACGCCACAGCCAGTCGCTTCTGTGTGACGTGAGGTCGTAGGGGAAGACGTTCCTCACACCGACGCAGAAGGAGACAACGGCATGTCCGGTGCGACGACCCGCGGCGTGCTCTTCGTGCACTCCGCACCGCGAGCGCTCGTCCCGCACATCGAGTGGGCAGCCGGCGGTGTCCTCGGTGTGCGCACGTCCTTCGACTGGACGAGCCAGCCGGTCGCTCAGGGCTGCCTGCGGGCCGAGGTCTCCTGGCAGGCGCCGCAGGGCAGCGGTGCCCTGCTGGCCTCCGCACTGCGCGGCTGGGCGCACCTGCGCTTCGAGGTGACCGAGGAACCGTCCCCGGGCTGCGACGGCGGCCGCTGGAGCCACACCCCCACGCTGGGGATCTTCCACGCCGTCACCGACGTCCACGGCAACGTCCAGGTCCCCGAGGACCGCGTCCACGCAGCGATGGCGCTGCTGGCCAACGGTGAGGCGGGCGCCGCGCGGCGCGCCCTCGCGCTGGCCGTCGGCGAGGCCTGGGACTGCGAGCTCGAGGCCTTCCGCCACGCCGGCGACGACACCCCCGTGCGCTGGCTGAACCAGGTCGGCTGACCCCGGCGATCGAGGGGTCAGCCCCTGCGGTCGAGGACTCGAAGCGTCGTCGAGTCCTCGACCGCAGGGGCTGACGGAGCCGGCGCGCAGCGCCGGACCTCGAGCGCGGGGTGGATCCCGCAGGTCAGTACGCGGCGAAGACCGCGCTGACGTTGTGGCCGCCGAAGCCGAAGGCGTTGTTCAGGCCGATGAGGCGGCCCTGCGCCGGCAGCGGACGCGGGTCCTTGCGGACCACGTCGAGGCTGACCTCGGGGTCGAGGTCGTCGACGTTGATGGTCGGCGGGGCCATCCGGTCGCGCAGGGCGAGGATCGTGAAGATGCTCTCCACCGCGCCGGCTGCGCCGAGCAGGTGCCCGGTCATCGACTTGGTCGCCGACACCGCGATGCCGTCGACGGCGTCACCCAGGGCCAGCCGCAGGCCCTTGTCCTCGGCGACGTCCCCGACCGGGGTCGAGGTCGCGTGCGCGTTGACGTGGACGATGTCGGCCGGGCTCACACCCGCCTGCGCCAGGCCGTCCAGGATCGCCCGGCTGACCCCGGCGCCCTCCGGTTCGGGAGCGGCGACGTGGTAGGCGTCGGCCGACAGTCCGGTGCCCAGGACCTCGGCGTGGATGCGCGCACCGCGGGCGGTGGCGTGCTCCTCGGACTCCAGGACCAGGATCCCGGCGCCCTCACCCAGGACGAAGCCGTCGCGGCCGGTGTCGAAGGGGCGGGAGGCGCGCTCGGGGTCCTCGTTGCGCCGGGACATGGCGTGCATCGAGGTGAACGAGGCGATGGGCAGCGGGTGGATCGCCGCTTCGGTGCCACCGCAGATGACGATGTCGGCGCGGCCGGTGCGGATCATGTCCACGCCGTAGGCGATGGCCTCGGCGCCCGAGGCGCACGCGCTGACGGGGGTGTGCGCGCCGGCGCGGGCGGTGAACTCGATGCTGATCGCGGCCGTCGGGCCGTTGGCCATGAGCATCGGCACCGTCAGCGGCAGGACGCGGCGGGCGCCCTTGGCCTTGAGGGTGTCGTAGGCCGTCAGCAGCGTCCAGATGCCGCCGATGCCGGTCGCGACGACCGATCCCAGCCGCAGCGGGTCCACCTCGGGGGAGCCGGCGTCGGCCCAGGCCTCGCGGGCCGCGATGACCGCGAACTGCTGGGACGGGTCCAGGCGCTTGATCTCGCGACGCTCGAGCACGCTGTCGGCGCGCACGGCGGCCTGGGCGGCGAAGGTCACGGGGAGCTCGAACTCCTCGATCCACGGGTCGCTGATCGGGCGGGCACCGGAACGGCCGGCGAGCGCGGCCTCCCAGCTGGTGCGGACGTCGCCGCCGAGCGGTGTCGTGGCGCCCAGCCCGGTGACGACGACGCGGCGCGACGAACTCGACGAGGTCGACGGGGTCGTGGTCATGGTCGGTCAGCTCCTCCTGAAGCTCTGACGGCGAACGGTGTCGGTGCGGGTGGCCGGCCCGCGGACGCGGGCCGGCCGGTCGTGCTGATCAGCCCTGCGCCTGCGAGATGTAGGCGACGGCGTCGCCCACGGTGCGCAGGTTCTTGACGTCCTCGTCGGGGATGCGGACGCCGAACTTCTCCTCCGCGTTCACGACGATCGTCATCATCGACAGCGAGTCGATGTCGAGGTCGTCGGTGAAGGACTTGTCCGACTGGACGCTGTCGGTGGGCAGGCCCGTCTCCTCGTTCACGATCTCGGCGAGACCGCTGAGGATCTCCTGCTCACTGGCCATGCGTTGCTCCTCCATCTGGTCGGCGCCCGCGGGGACGCCGGAACGACCCGACCGCGGGTGCGCGGTCGGGAGTGAACATCCGGCTACGGGAGCCGGACGACCTGGGCGGCGTAGGAAAGTCCTGCGCCGTAACCGATCAGCAGTGCGAGGCCGCCCGAGGGGGCGTCCCCGTCGGCCATCGCGCGTTCCATCGCCAGCGGCACCGAGGCCGCGGACGTGTTGCCCATGTCGACGATGTCGCGGGCGACGTGGACGCTCTCGGGCAGCTTCAGCTGCTTGACCATCGCGTCGATGATCCGCGCGTTGGCCTGGTGGGCGACGAACACGTCGATGTCCTCGGCGGTCACGCCGGCGGCGTCCATGGCGGCCTGGGCGACGGGGGCCATCTGCCACACCGCCCAGCGGAACACCGACTGGCCCTGCTGCTCGAGGAAGGGCCACCTCGCGGCCTCGGTGGCCAGCGCGTCGGGGTTCCCCGAGGGGTTCCCCCCGGAGTTCACGGTGGAGTCCTGGCGCAGTTCCAGCCAGGAGAACTTCGACTTGATGAGCTCGGACTGGCCGCCGTCCGAACCCCAGACGGTGGGGCCGATGCCCGGTTCGTCGGAGGCGCCGACCACGACGGCGCCGGCGCCGTCGGCGAACAGGAACGCCGTGGAGCGGTCGTGCTGGTCGGTGAAGTCGGACAGCTTCTCCGCGCCCACGACGAGCACGTTGCGGGCCGTCCCGGCGCGGACCAGGTCCCCGGCCAGGGCGACGCCGTGGCAGAACCCGGCGCAGCCGGCGGAGACGTCGAACGCCGCCGCGGGGGTCGCGCCGAGGCGGTGGGCCACGACGGCCGCCGCCGCGGGCGTCTGGAACGGGTAGGAGACGGTCGCCAGGATCACCGCGTCGACGTCGGAGCCGGTCAGGCCGGCCGCGGCCAGCGCCTTGGCGCCGGCGTCCTCGCTCATGTCGACGACCGAGACGTCGGGCGCGGCCCAGCGGCGGGTCCTGATGCCGGTGCGCTGCTGGATCCACTCGTCGGAGGAGTCGATCCAGGTGCACACCTCCTCGTTGTCGATGACGCGCGGCGGGCGGTGGGCGCCGACGCCGAGGATGCGGGCCTCGCGGATCGGGGCGCTCTTGAGCGTGGTCACAGGGAGGCCTCCGTCGCGAGGTCGGGGTCGGCGGTGTGCGCCGCGCCGCCGTGCTCGGCGATCATGGCGCGGGCCTTGTCCAGGTCGTCCGGCGTCTTCAGGGCGAGGACCTCCACGCCCTTCAGCGCCCGCTTGGCCAGGTTGGCCAGGGTGCCGGCCGGCGGCACCTCGATCAGGCCCGTGACGCCGAGACGGGCGAACGTCTCGGTGACCAGGTCCCAGCGGACGGGCCGGCTGACCTGGGCGACGAGCCGCGCCAGGAACTGCGCGCCGTCGGTGACGAGCTCACCGTCGGCGTTCGCGGCGATCGGCACGCGTGCGGTGCCCGCGTCGATGCCGGCGGCGAGCTGCTCGAGCGCGCCGACGGCCGGGGCCATGTGCTCGGTGTGGAAGGCGCCGGCGACCTGCAGCGGGATGACCCGGGCCTTGGCCGGCGGGTTCTCCTTCAACGCCTCCAGCGCCTCCAGGGTGCCGGCGGCGACGGTCTGCCCGCCGCCGTTGGCGTTGGCGGGGGTCAGGCCGAGCTCGCCCAGGCGGGCGGTGACCTCGTCGGGGTCGCCGCCCAGGACGGCGCTCATCCCGGTGGGCCGCACGGCGGCGGCCGCAGCCATCCCGCGGCCGCGTTCGCGGACCAGCACGAGGGCCTGCTCGGGGGTCAGCGCGCCCGCGGCGGCGGCGGCGGTGAGCTCACCGACGGAGTGACCGGCGACCACGGACGCGACGCCGGCGAGCTCGGCGGGGGAGGCGAACAGCTCGCGCAGGCCCAGGAGTCCGGCGGCGACGATGAGCGGCTGGGCGACGGCGGTGTCGCGCAGGGTGCCGGCGTCGGAGACGGTGCCGTGCGCCACGAGGTCGTCGCCGACGACGGCCGAGGCCCACCGCAACCGGTCCGCGACGCCCGGCAGTTCGAGCCAGGGTGCGAGGAAGCCGGGGGCCTGCGAACCCTGGCCGGGGAAGACGAAGACGAGCACCGGTTCAGCCTGCCTCTCCGGTGCCCGCCGGGGCGGTCACGACGCGAACCGAGTTCACGCGCGAGTCTTGTAGGGATCCTCCAAGCGGCCTCGTCCGGCCCCGGTCGCTGACCGTGACGATAGCTGGACTGTGCGTAGAACCGGTTCAGCGACCCGTGCTCGGTCCGTCACTGCGGGAACCGCCTCCCACCTGCGACAACCGGCCCAGGGCGAGTGCCGTCTGCAGCACGAAGCGCTCCCGCGGCGCGGTGGGCGTCCACGCGCACACCTCGGCGACCCGGCGCAGCCGGTAGCGGACGGTGTTGGCGTGGACGTACAGCGAGCGTGCGCACGCCTCGAGCGACCCGCCGTGCGCGAGGTAGGCCGTCAGGGTCTCCAGCAGCGCCCCGCCGGCCTCGAGGAGCGGGACGTAGGCGCGGTCGACGAGCGCGCGGCGGGCCGTGGCGTCCCCGCTCAGCGCGCGCTCGGGCAGCAGGTCGTCGGCCAGGACCGGGCGCGGCGCCTCGGGCCAGGCGCGGGCGGCGACGACCCCGGCCAGCGCTGCGCGCGCCGAGCGGGCCGCGACCGGCAGGCTGTCCACGGTCGGTCCCACGACGACCGGACCTGGGCCGAACTCGCTGCGGGCCAGGCGCTCGGCGGTCGCGACGGGGTCGAGGACGCCGGACAGGACGACGACCAGCCGGTCGCCCTGGACGCCGACGAGCGCCTCGCCGCCGGCCTCCTGGGCCAGGGACCGCACGCGTGCCACCGCTCCCACCGTCGGCTGCTCGCTGGAGGGGCCGATGACGACGGTCGTCGCGGCGTCCAGCGCCCAGCCCAGCGCGGCGGCGCGGGAGGCGATGGTGTCCTCGCCGTCACCGCGCAGGACCGCGTCGACGACCAGGGCCTCGAGGCGGGCGTCCCAGGCGCCGCGGGCCTCGGCGGCGCGGGCGTAGACGGCGGCCGCGGCGAAGGCGACCTCGCGGGAGTAGCGCAGCAGCGCCAGCCGGGCGCGCAGCTGCTCGTCGGGGCCGCCGTCCTCCCCGTCCCCGACGACGGCGTCCAGGCCCTCCTCCACGACCGTGATGGCCGTGCGCACGAGTTCCACGGTCTGCTGCAGGGTGACCGAGCGCATGAGCTCGCGGGGGGCGGTGCCGAAGACGCCGGTCGCGGCGCGCACGTCGTGGGCGGGGTCGGTCAGCCAGCGGACGAAGTCGGTGAACCCGGCCTGCGCCACCAGGCCCACCCACGACCGCTCGTCGGGCGGCAGGGAGGAGTACCAGGGCAGTCCGGTGTCCATCCGCGCGGTGATGGCCGAGGAGAACGTGCCGGCGGCCGCCTCCAGGCGCTTGACCGTCTCCCGGGAGACCGCGGGACCGGCCGCGAGCGCGACCTCGCCCTGCACCCCGGTGTCCTCCTCGCCGGTGGGGTCGGCCGGGGGGACGGCGGGGAGGGCGGCCTCGTCCGCGGACGGTGCGGGGTTGTCGGCGGACACGGTGGCGAGCGTACGGCCGACGGTCGTCGGGGGTGAGCCGGCCGAGGGTCGGCGCGGCGTCGCGCCGGTCCTGCCCGCTCGATCGGCGCGTCAATGCAATTGCAGTGAGTGATCAATCGGTGACTGTAATCATTTGGTTGCTGTGTGTGGAAGTTTGCGGGCCGGCGCCGGCTCGACGCGCACCCGGCGGTGGGGGGTTCCCGAAACTCGGCGCGGATCCGGTTGAGAGAGAGCACATGTCACGCTCCGCAAATGCGTGCAGAACAACGCGTCGATGATCGCGGGCTCTTATGGGCCAATTGCGGAACGGAATGCCTGCAAGGTTGTTCGAGTGGTTGACACGGCACTCACAGCTACTTCAAGGTGAGCGTCACGTTCTCCAGCCGGGTGGGGGCGCCGCAGCGATGCGGTGGTTGGAGGAAACGTCGCAACACTGCAAGCCCGCCCCCTCGTGTCCATGCCGGAACGCTGCTGGGTGGTGCGCGACATGTCCTCTGTCCATCGATCTCCTTCCTCGTCGGTCCTGACAGCGGGTGGGTGGAACCCCCACGTCCAGGCCGGCCGGCGCAGCGGTACCGCCGTCGTCCCCGACCTCGTCACCCCACCGACCCCGCGCGTGTCCGCGACCGTGGTTCCCCACGCCCGCGCCTCCGCCCCCGCCCCGTCCACCGGGGTGACCGTGCTGCTGTGCGACGTGCGACCGGTCGCCGCGCACGGGATCAGCGCCGCCGTGCAGCAGCACGGCATGCGCGGAGAACGGCTGCGCGACCTCGCGGACCTGCCGACCCGGCTCGCCGAGGAGACCGGCACCTTCGTCGTCCTGACCTCCCTGGAGACGATGCGCTCCGCCTCGCCGTTCCCCCGGCGCATCGGCGAGGCGCGGGTCGTGCCGGCCGTGCTGCTGGAGGACCCCAGTCCCGCCCAGCACATGGCGGCCCTGCGGGCCGGGGCCCGCGCGGTGACCCACTCCGGCGCGCCGCTGGCCGAGCTGATCGCGGTGCTGTCGGCCGCCGCCCGCGGGGGCACCGTCCTGTCGGCGCCGGTGGCGCGAGCCCTCGTGATGCCGCTGGCGGGTGTCCGCACCCCGGACGTCCCGGCCGAGGAGCGCAACTGGCTGCGGCAGCTGGCCCGCGGGGTGTCCGTGGCCGAGCTGGCCCTGCGCAGCTCCTACTCCGAACGCGAGATGTACCGGCTGCTCAACCGTGCCTACCAGCGGCTGGGTGCGGCCAACCGCACCGAGGCCCTGCTGGTCGCCCAGCGCGCCGGGTTGCTCGCGGTCTGAGGAGCCGGGCCGGACGGGGGCGGCGATGAGCACCGGCTCGGGGACCACCTCGTCCCGCCCGGCCGGGTCCTCAGCGTCCCAGCAGCTCGGCGGCGGTCCCCAGGTCGCCGGGCTCGCGCAGTCCGAGCAACCGGGCACCCGGGTGCGCCCGGCGAGCCATGCCGCTGAGCGCCCCGGCCGGCGGAAGCTCGACGAACGTCCCCGTCCCGGCCCGGCCCAGGGTCGCCGTGCACAGGTCCCAGCGCACCGGCGCGGCGACCTGGAGCACCAGCCGGCGCAGCACCTCCGTCCCGCTGGAGACGACGGCGCCGTCGGCGTTGGACAGCAACGGCCGCCTCGGGTCCGCCGGGACGACACCTGCGGTGGCCGCCCGCAGGGCGTCGACCGCACCGGCCATGGCCGGGGTGTGGAACGCGCCCGCCACGGGCAGCCGGCGGACGGCCGATCCCCGCGGGGGGTCCTGCACGAGCGCGTCGAGGGCCTCGACCGGTCCACCGACCACGAGCTGCCCGGCGCCGTTGTGGTTGGCCGGCAGCAGACCGGCGCGCGCGACCGCGGCCTGCACCTCCGCCGGATCGCCGCCCAGCACGACCGCCATGCCCGAGCGGCCACCGGCGCCGTCGTCACCGCAGCAGGCCGCCATCGCCCGTCCGCGGGCCGCGACCAGCCGCAGGGTCGTCACGTCGTCGAGCACCCCGGCCAGGGCGGCGGCGGTCCACTCCCCGACGCTGTGCCCGGCCAGGAAGCCCGGCGTGTTGCCGCCGGTGCGGTGCAGCAGTTCGCGCCCCACCAGCAGGGACGTCGCGACCAGCAGCGGCTGGGCGACCTCCGTCGGCAGGATCCGCTCGGCCGGCCACTGCGTCCCCGCCGCGACGAGGTCGAGGCCGGCGGCCTGCGACCACTGCTCCAGGCGACGGGAGGCGCCGGGCAGGTCCAGCCAGGGCGTGAGCTGTCCCGGGCGCTGCGCCCCCTGTCCCGGAGCCAGCAGCACGCTGGTGCCCGGATCCAGGGCTGGTTCCGGCCCCGTCGCACCGGGCTGGGTCACGGGCTGGGGCACGGGCTGGGTCACGGGCTGCGTCACGGGAGTGGCCTCCGGCGGTGGGATCGCGGCGCCCGGGCGGCTGCCCGGTGGCGGGGTGGAGGCTCCCCGGCGGCCGGGGGTGCGGGCAAGGCACCTCGCAGCTGGTCACCACCTGTCTGCCAGCACCCGGCAGTGATCTGTCCCGAAAGGTCCTGCGGCCGAACGTCGCCGTCCGCCACGCTGGAGCCACCCAGCCTCCAGCCGAGCGGCCCGCCCAGGCGCGCGCCCGCGCGCGGAGAAGCACGCCAAGGAAGCAGGTGCACAGTGCACATCGGCCGCCCACCCTCCCGACCGGTCGCATCCGAGCGGGGCCTCTCGTGACCGGCCCCGGCGCGGCCCCGGCATCCACCACACCGCTGGTCGTCCTGGCCGGTGTGCCGGAGGTCTACGGCCACGGCCTGACCCACGCGCTGCAGGCCGCCGGCGCCGACCGCGTCGTGCGCACCGACACCGCCGAACTGCTGCCGCTGCTCGAGAAGGAGCAGCCCGGCCCGACGGTGGTCATCGTGCCCGAGGCGGTCGCCGGCAGGGTCCGGTCGTCGCTGCAGGCGCTCCCGGCCCCGGGCCGGGTCGCCCTCGTGCACCTCACACCGGGTGCCGGGCGCAACAGCTTCGCCACCGCCGTGCGGTCCGGTGCCCTCGGCGTGCTGGACCCCGACGCCGAACTCGAGGTCGCCGTCGAGGTGGTGCTGTCGGCCGCGGCCGGCCGGGTCCTCGTCCCCGAGCACGTGCTGTCGGCACTGGCCGAACCGCCCGAGGAGACCGGTGGAGGGCCGGAGTTCACCGCCCAGGAGCGCGAGTGGCTGCGGGTGCTGGGGCAGGGCGGCACCGTGGCGGCGCTGGCCCGGTCGGCGTCCTACTCCGAGCGGGAGATGTACCGGCTGCTGGCCAAGCTCTACCGCCGGCTCGGCGCGCGCAGCCGCACCGAGGCGCTGCTGCGCGCGGTGGGCTGGGGACTGCTGGACGAGCACTGGGAGCAGGAACCGGGACCGCGGGCCGGGGAGACCGGAGCGGGCGGGGCGTGAGCACGGGCGTGGGCGGAGGACCGGGCGGGGAACTGGGCGGGGAACTGGGCGGGGCGGTGGCGCATCCGGATGCCGGGTGCTGCCCAGCCCACCGCCGCGTCGCTGGCAGTTCCGGCACCACCGCCTGGCACGGTCATGACACGCGGTGCCGGAAGCCCGCCCGCGGCGTTGACCCCGGAGCGGGCTGAGGACAGGCTCGGTCCTGCTCGGCCGTGGACCGACCGGAACCGCACGGTGCTCTCGGTCACGGAGTTCCGCCCGACGGTGCCACGCACCCGTCACCCGTCCAGGCCCCGCCCGGTCCCCGCTCTTCCTCGCCAGTTCCGGGACCGCGGTCGCGGCCGGCCCGAACACCGCCCGCCCCGGCGCCTGCGCGTGCCGGAGGACGGTCACGTCCTCACGAGGAGCCTCCATGACGTCGGCACCGCAACACCTGCCCGGGACGACCGGACCGCTCGACCGTGCGGTCAGCCGCAACCTGATCGTGGCGAAGATCGCGCCCGGCGCCGAGCCGGAGGTGGCCCGCATCTTCGCCGAGTCGGACGCCACGGACCTGCCCCACGCGCTCGGGGTCACCGAACGCAGCCTCTACAGCCTGGGTGACCTGTACGTGCACCTCGTGGAGTTCGACCGCAGCGCCGAGCAGGCCATGGGGAACGCGGCCCGGGAACCCGGGTTCGCGCAGATCAGCCGCGAACTCCAGCCCTACATCTCGCCCTACCTGTCGACGTGGCGCTCGCCCGCCGACGCCTCCGCCCGCCGCTTCTACACCTGGCGTCCCGAACGGTGAACGACGTCCGCGGAGACCGTGGGCACGACCGCGGTCCAGAGCAGGGCTCCGGTCAGCAGCGTGAAGGAGAACGACGATGACCACGACGACGACCCCGCCCACCGCCGCCACCGGGTGGGTCAAGTGCACCGGCTGCGGCCGGCCGCTGTACCTGCCCCGGCTCGTGCGCGAACTGGAGGTGTGCCACGAGTGCGGGCACCACCAGCGGTTGTCGGCGCGAGCCCGGATCACCCAGTTGACCGACCCGGACAGCTTCGCCGAACTGACCCCCGAACCCTCCCCGCACGACCCGCTGGGTTTCACGGACACCGTGGCCTACAGCGAACGGCTCGAGCGGGCACGCCGCGCCACCGGGGAGCAGGAGGCCACGGTCCTGGGCACCGCCCGCATCGAGGGCGAACCCCTGGTCCTGGTGGTGATGGACTTCCGCTTCCTGGGCGGCAGCATGGGCAGTGCCACGGGCGAGGCCGTCGTGACGGCCGCGGAGGAGGCCGTGCGCCGTCGGCTGCCCCTGGTGGTGGTCACCGCCTCCGGCGGTGCCCGCATGCAGGAGGGTGCGCTGTCGCTGGTGCAGATGGCCCGGACGAGCCAGGCGATGGCCCTCCTCGACGAGGCGGGTCTGCTGTCGGTGGTCCTGCTGACCGATCCCACGTTCGGCGGGGTCACCGCCTCCTTCGCCTCGCTGGGGCAGGTCCTGATCGCGGAAACCGGTGCGGCGGTCGGTTTCGCGGGCCGGCGGGTCATCCAGCAGACCGTTCCGCAACCGTTGCCGGCCGACTTCCAGCTCGCCGGGCAACTCCTGGCGCACGGGCTGGTGGACCGCGTGGAACCGCGCGACGGCCTGCGCCCGTTGCTGGCCCGCCTCCTGCGGTTGCACCGCCCGGCCGATGCGCCCGCCGGAGCGGGTCCGGGCCGGCTGCCGGCCCAGCGCACGAGCACCACCGCAGCCACCGCGGAGTTCTCCGGTCCGATCCCCGTCTCCGGGGAACCCGTGCCCGGCGGGACCGCGACCCCCGACCCCTGGGACGTGGTCCGCGCGGCCCGGCACCCCGACCGGCCCACCACGCTGGACTACCTCGAACTGGCCTTCGACGACTTCGTGGAACTGCACGGCGACCGCGCCCACGGCGACGACCGGGCGGTCGTGGCGGGGGTGGCGCGGATCGGGGAGCGCAGCGTCGTCGTCATCGGGCACCAGAAGGGGCACGACACCCGTGAACTGGTCGCCCGGAACTTCGGCATGCCGCACCCGGAGGGTTTCCGCAAGGCCCTGCGACTGCTCGAGCACGCCGAACGGTGCGGGCTGCCCGTCGTCACCTTCGTCGACACCCCCGGCGCCTACCCCGGGGTGGCGGCCGAGGAACGTGGTCAGTCCATCGCCATCGCGCGGGCCATCGCCCGCTCGAGCCGGTTGCGGGTCCCGGTCGTCAGCGTCGTCACCGGCGAGGGGGGTTCGGGTGGGGCGCTGGCCCTGGCCACGGGAGACCGGATGCTGATGCTGGAGAACACGTTCTTCTCCGTGATCAGCCCCGAGGGGTGCGCCGCGATCCTGTGGCGCGACGCGCAGGCCGCCGCGCAGGCCGCCCGGGCGTTGCGACTGACGGCACCGGACCTGCTCCGCCTGGGCATCGCCGACCGGATCGTCCCCGAACCCGACGGTGGCGCGCACACCGATCCGCTGCAGGCCGCGGCCCTGGTGGGGCACGCGGTGACCGAGGCCCTGGAGGAACTGTGCGCGCTGGATCCCGAGGAACTGGTGCGCCGGCGCAGCCTGCGACTGCGGTCGGCGGGTTCGGCCCGGGCGAGGGGGGGAGCGCTGTGAACGTCGAACCCGTGCAGAACGCGCACCCCAACGGCGCGCCGGCGACGAACGGCGCCGTCCCGCCGGCCGTCCCCGGCCACGAGGGCGCCCCCGCCACCGTGCACGAACTCGCCGACCACGCGCTGTCGTTGTCCCGGTCGTTGCCGGGTCCCCTGCAGCGCCTCGTGGTCGAGTCCGGGTCGGCGCGCGTGGAGGTGGACTGGCACAGCCGGGAGACCGTCGTACCGCTCGGGCCCGTCGTGGCCGCCGCGGCGGTGCCCGTCGTCCCCGGCGCCCCGGTGGCCGAGGAGACGGCGGGCCCGGAGGCGGGAACGCACACGGTGCGCGCACCGCTGGTGGGGACCTTCTACACCGCGGCCTCGCCGGGGGAACCGCCGTTCGTCGCGGTGGGCGACACCGTCGCGGCCGGGCAGACGGTGGGGATCGTCGAGGCGATGAAACTCATGAACCACATCACCGTCGACGTCTCAGGGACGGTGGTCGAGGTCCTGGCGGGGAACGGGGAGCCGGTGGAGTTCGACCAGCCGCTGCTGCGCGTCGCGCCCGCGACCCCCGGGGTGGGGTGAGAGGTGTTCTCCAAGGTCCTCATCGCCAACCGGGGCGAGATCGCCCTGCGGGTGGCGCGCGCGTGCCGCAGCCTGGGCATCGAGGTCGTCGCGATCCACTCGGCGTCCGACGCGGACTCCCCGGTGGTCCGGCTGGCCGACCAGGCCGTCAACGTCGGCCCGGCCCCGGCCCGGTTCAGCTACCTCAACATCCCGAACGTCGTGGAGGCGGCGCTGCAGACCGGCGCCGACGCCGTCCACCCCGGCTACGGGTTCCTGTCGGAGGACCCCGACTTCGCGCAGGTCTGCGCGGACGTGGGCCTGACGTTCATCGGCCCGCGCCCGGAGGTGATGGCCCGGCTGGGCAACAAGGCCACCGCCCGCTCGGAGATGGCCGCGGCGGGACTTCCGCTGCTGCCCGGTGTCGTCGAACCGGTCGCCACCGCGGAGGAGGGCGCCGCGATCGCCGACGACATCGGGTACCCGGTGGTCATCAAGGCGGCCGCCGGCGGCGGCGGCCGGGGCATCACGGTCGTGCGCGACCCGGCGCAGTTCCGCCGGGCGTACGCCGAGACCCGGCGGACCGCGCACACCGTGTTCCGCGACAGCACCGTCTACGTCGAGCGCTACCTGGACCGGGCCCGCCACATCGAGGTCCAGGTGCTGCTGGACGAGCACGGCGCCGGGGTCCACCTGGGTGAACGCGACTGCTCGGTGCAGCGTCGCCACCAGAAGCTCGTCGAGGAGGCCCCCGCCGCCGGGCTGAGCCCCGCGCAGCGCGAGGAGATCGGGGCCGCCGCCGTCCGCGCGGCGCAGGCCGTCGGCTACACCGGGGTCGGCACCTTCGAGTTCCTCCTCGACCAGCAGGGCCGGTTCTCCTTCATGGAGGTGAACTGCCGCATCCAGGTCGAGCACCCGGTCACCGAGGTGGTGACGGGCCTGGACCTGGTGCGCGAGCAGATCCGCGTCGCGGCCGGCGAACCGCTGGGTTTCACCCAGGCCGACGTGCGGCTGGAGGGGGCGGCGATCGAGTGCCGGCTGAACGCCGAGGACCCCACCCGGGGTTTCGCCCCGGCGCCGGGTCTGCTCGAGGTGTTCGACCTGCCCGGCGGCCCGGGGATCCGGGTGGACACCGGCTACACCGCGGGGGCCCGGATCAGCCCCCACTACGACTCCCTGGTCGCCAAGCTCATCGCGTGGGGCGCCGACCGGGAGCAGGCTCTGGCCCGGATGCGCACCGCGCTGGCGGAACTGCGCATCGACGGGCCGGGGGTCGCCACGACCAGGGACCTGCACCTGCAGGTCCTGGCCGACCCGGTGTTCCGGGCCGGTGCGCACCACACGGGTTTCCTCGAGACCAGCGCTGCGCTCAGCGCCTGAGGACGTCTCGGGGCGACCGGTCGAAGGAGGTGCTCGGAGGAATCCGCACCTGGAACTGCTCGGGGGAATCGAACGACCTGCCTCCACCACCCGCAGGACGAACAAGAGGGAGCACACCGTGACCGTCCAGAACAGCACCTTCACGCTCGAGGACCTGATGGACCTGCTCGTCGCCAAGGTCGGGCTGCCGGCGTCGGCGCGCACGGACGACCCCGACGCGATGTTCACCGACCTGGGACTGGACTCGCTGGCGTTCCTGCAGTTGCAGACCGAACTGCAGCAGACGTACGGGGTTCCGGTCGACGAGAACGCCCACGCCGAGGACCACTCGCTGGGCGCGATCGTCCACTCGGTGCGGCACTACGCGACGATCGGGGCGCAGGCGTGAGTGCTGACGTCCAGCAGGGTCCCTCCGAGCCGGGCCACGTCGACAACGCGATCGTCATCGACGCTCCGATGGACCTGGTGTGGGACATGACGAACGACGTCGCGTCCTGGCCGGACCTGTTCACCGAGTACTCCGCCGCGGAGGTCCTCGGGCAGGACGGGAACACGATCCGGTTCCGCCTGTCGATGCACCCCGACGCCTCCGGGACGGTCTGGTCGTGGGTCTCCGAACGGACCCCCGACCCGGTCACCCGGACGGTGGTCGCCCACCGCACCGAACCCGGGCCGTTCGAGTTCATGGACATCCGCTGGTCCTACGAGGAACGGCCCGACGGTGTCCTGATGCGCTGGGTCCAGGACTTCCGGATGCGCCCGCAGGCCCCCGTCGACACCCCCACGATGACCGACCGGATCAACGCCAACACGAAGATCCAGATGGAGGTCATCCGGGGCAAGGTCGAGGCGGCCGCCCGGGCGGCCGAGGGATCGGCCCCGACCGCGGGCCAGAAGGAGGCGAGCCACTCGTGACGACCGAGGTCCGTACCGACCAGCCGCGCGACGGCCACCCCGACGTCGGGTCCCCGGACCCCGTCCGGGCGCACCAGGCGCAGGCGCCCCGTCCCTCCGACATCCGCACCGTCAGCGCGGCCGACGTCCCGGCCAACCGCCGTCGCGGCGGGGACGTGCGCACGGTGCTGGCACCGTCCACCGTCGGGTCGACGACGGGTTTCATGGGCACCGTGACGCTGCAGCCGGGGGAGGTCGTCACCGAGCACTGGCACCCGTACTCCGAGGAGTTCCTGCTGGTGACCAGCGGTGAGCTCGGCATCCGGCTGGACGGGGAGCTGCGCACGCTGCGCGCCCAGGAGGGCGTCTGCGTGCCGATCGGGGTGCGCCACCGGCTGAGCAACGACTCCGCCGAACCGGCGACCGCGGTGTTCACCCTGGCCCCGCTGGCCCCGCAGCCGCGGCTGGGGCACGTCGACACCGAGCAGCTGCCGTGAGCGCCCCCGTGGGTGAGCGGCGCGTCGTCGTCACCGGTGTCGGGGTGGTGGCCCCGGGCGGGCCGACCCGCCAGTCGTTCTGGCAGCTGCTGGTGGACGGGCGCACCGCCACCCGACCGATCAGCTTCTTCGACGCCTCCCGGTTCCGGTCCCGCATCGCGGCCGAGGTCGACATCGACTTCACCGCGCGGGGTCTGAGCACGCACGAGATCGCGCGGACCGACCGCTTCACCCGGTTCGCGATGGTGGCCGCCGACGAGGCCGTGGCCGACTCCGGGCTGGACCTGGCGTCGGGGACCGGGGTCGACCACGACCGGCTCGCCGTCAGCCTGGGCAGCGCCGTCGGCGCGACCATGCGGCTGGAGGACGAGTACGTCCAGGTCAGCGACTCCGGGAAGGACTGGGTGGTGGACGCCGCCTACGGCACCCGCTTCCTGGACCGCGTCCTGATCCCCAGCAGCGGTGCCTCGGAACTGGCGGCCCGCTTCCACGCCCACGGCCCGGCCTCGGTCATGTCGACCGGCTGCACCTCGGGGCTGGACGCGGTCGGGTACGGCTACCAGCTGGTGCAGGACGGCGACGCCGACGTGGTCCTGGCCGGCGCGGCCGACGCCCCGATCTCGCCGATCTCGGTGGCGTGCTTCGACGCCATCCGCGCCACCTCGGCCCGCAACGACGAACCCGGCACGGCCTCGCGTCCCTTCGACGCGACCCGCGACGGTTTCGTCATGGGTGAGGGCGGGGCGGTGCTGGTGCTGGAGGAGTACGAGCACGCCCGCGCCCGCGGTGCCCATGTCTACTGCGAGGTCGCCGGCTTCGCCAACCGCTGCAACGCCTTCCACATGACGGGGCTGCGTCCGGACGGCACCGAGATGAGCCGGGCCATCGACGACGCGCTCGGCCAGGCCCGCATCGATCCGGGAACGGTCGACTACGTCAACGCGCACGGTTCGGGCACCAAGCAGAACGACCGCCACGAGACGGCCGCGGTCAAGCGCAGCCTGGGGCAGCACGCCTACGAGGTGCCGATGACGTCGATCAAGTCGATGGTGGGTCACTCGCTGGGGGCCATCGGCTCCATCGAGCTGGCCGCCTGCGCGCTGGCCATCGAGTTCGGCGTGGTCCCGCCCACGGCGAACCTGGAGAACCCCGACCCCGAGTGCGACCTCGACTACGTCCCCAAGACCGCCCGGGACGCCCAGATCGACGTCGCCGTCTCGGTCGGCAGCGGTTTCGGCGGCTTCCAGTCCGCCGTCGCGCTCACCTCGCCCCGCTGGAGCCGGTCGTGAGGCGCGCGGTCGTCACCGGACTGGGCGTCGTGGCGCCCACGGGGGTCGGCGCGGCCGAGCACTGGCACAGCGTGCGCGCGGGCCACCTGCGGGTGGGACCCCTGGAGGACTACGACTCCTCCGGCTACGGCGTCCACCTGGCCGGGCGGGTGCGGGGTTTCACCCCCGAGGACCACGTCGAACCGCGGCTGCTGGTGCAGACCGACCGCTGGACGTGGATGTCGCTGGCCGCCACCGCGATGGCCCTGGCCGACGCGGCGTGGGACCCGGCCGAGCACGACCCGTACGACACCTCGGTCGCCCTGGCGGCGTCCTCGGGGGGCAACGAGTTCGGGCAGCGGGAGATGACCGGGCTGTACGGCCGGGGACCGCAGGCGGTCACGGCCTACCAGTCGATCGCCTGGTTCTACGCGGCCAGCACCGGCCAGGCCTCCATCCGGCACGGCACCAAGGGCCCGGCCAGCGTCCTGGTCACCGAGGCGGCCGGCGGGCTGGACAGCCTCGGGCACGCCCGCCGTGTCGTGCGCCGGGGAACCCCCGTCGTCGTGGCCGGGGGCACCGAGGCGTCCCTGTCGCCGTACGCCCTGGCCTGCCAGTCGGTCGGTGGCCGGTTGTCGCCGGCGCGCGACCCCCGCGCGGGGTACAAGCCGTTCGACGCCGCCGCCTCCGGGTACGTGCCCGGCGAGGGCGGGGCGGTGCTGGTGGTCGAGGACGCGCACCGCGCCGCCGAACGCGGTGCACCGCAGGTGTACGGGGAGATCGCCGGGTACGCCGCGACCCACGACGCCGCCTCGCCGTCGGACCCGCTGAGCGACCCGGGCCAGTACGCCCGGGCCGTGCGGCGGGCGATGGGTGACGCGGGCGTCGGGCCCGACGAGGTGGACTTCGTCGTGGCCGACGGTGCGGGGGTGCCCGAACTCGACGCCGCCGAGGCGCAGGCGCTGCGGATCGCCTTCGCCGGCCGGGCCGCGCCCGTCCCGGTCTCGGCGCCGCAGGGCCTGTCCGGCCGGCTCAGCGTCGGCGGCTCGGCGCTGGCCGTGGCCACGGCACTGCTGGCGATCCGCGACGGCGTCGTGCCCGCGGTGGGCAACCTCGACGAACCCTCCCCGGAGGCGTACGGGCTGGACCTGGTGACCACCCCGCGCGAGACGCCCGTGACCACGGTCCTGGTGGCCTCCCGCGGACTGGGCGGGTTCAACAGCGCGATGGTGCTGCGGGCCGCTCAGGAGACCACGGGAGGCGATCGGTGAGCACGGTGCGGACGCTGCTGCGCATGCGGGCCCTGCCCGGGCGCGAGGCCGACTTCGAGGCGGCCTGGCGCCGGGCCGCGACCGGGATCAGCCGGGTTCCCGGCAACCTGCGGCAGGAACTGCTGCGCAGCCGGACCGAGGAGAGGTGGTTCGCGATCGTGAGCGACTGGGTGGACGAGGAGTCGCTCGCCGCGTTCAGCCGCAGCGCCGCGCGCGAGACGCTCACCGAGGCGCTGCGGGACCTGCGCGAGGACGCCGGCCGGGAGGTGTTCGAGGTGCTCGCGGAGGTTCCGGGAGCGGGCCGGAACCCCGGGCACGTGCGGGGCGCGGTCCGGGTGGACATCTCCACGTCGGTCAAACCGGGCGAGGAGGAGGCGTTCGAGAAGGCCTACCTGCTCGTGTCCGGCCGGGTCGGCGGCCGCGGCGGTCACCTGCGTGAGGAACTCCTGCAGGACCCCGCGACCGGACGGTTCCACATCTTCGCCGAGTGGGAGACCGCCGAGGGGTTCCGGCAGTGGGTCGAGGACCCGGCCCACCTGGCCGACTCGGCGGCGCTGGCGCGGTGGCTGTCGGTCGACTTCGAACGGGTCGTCTACGAGCTGCGCGCCCGCCCCGAACCCGGCCCGGACGAACCCCTCGCGTGGGAGTTCGTCCCCGGTGCCGTGCGCGTCGACGTCTCGACCACCGTCGCGGCGGCCGACGAGGCGGAGTTCGAACGGGCGTACCTGACCGTCGCCGGGCGGGCCCGGGACCGCAAGGGCCACCTGCGCTCGGAACTCCTGCGCGATCCCGACACCGGGCGCTTCCACCTCGTCGACGAGTTCGAGGACGAGGAGCCGGCGGGGAACTGGCTGGCCGACCCCAACGACCTCGGCGAGGCGGAACCGCTGGCGCCGTGGCTGTCGGCCGACCTGCGCCGCCGCGTGCTGCCGATCCGGCGGCGGCCGGCGGTGGGGGTGGGGTACGCGACCACCCCGGCGGCCGCGGCCACCACCGTGGACGCGCCGGCACCCGTCGCCGCACGACCCGACTCCCCGCCCGCGCCGCGGGTGGCCGAACCGGTCCGCACGGGTTCCACCGCGCCGGTCACCACGACGGTCGCCGCGAGCCCGCCGGGCAGCACCGACCCCGAGGTGCTCGTCGTCGGGGCCGGCCCGGCCGGCATGACGCACGCCCTCGAACTGGCCCGGCGCGGGATCCGCGTGCGGCTGGTGGAGGCGCGCGCCGAACCCTCGGCCCAGGCCGACAAGGCCATCGGCATCCACTGCCGCACCATGGAGATCTGGGAACGGCAGGGCATCGTCACCGAGGCGATGGACGCCGGCACCTGGCTGTACGGGCAGACGGTGCACGTCAACGGCGTCCTGACCCACCAGACCGACTGGTCGGGGCTGGAGGAGGTGCCGTTCGCGCACCTGGGCCTGCCGCAGTACGAGACCGAACGGCTGCTGGCCGACGCGCTGGCCCGTCACGGGGTCCGGGTCGAACGCGGGGTGGAACTGCTCACCTTCGCCCAGGACGCCGACGCCGTGACCTGCGTGCTGGGGACGGCCGAGGGGGAGGAGGTCGTGCGCACGCAGTACCTCGTCGGGTGCGACGGCGCGCACAGCACCGTCCGGGCCGGGCTCGGGCTGACGTTCGAGGGCGGCCTGTCGATGTTCCCGCAGCTGTTCATGCTCGGGGACGTCGACCTGGACTGGGACATGCCCGCCGGGCACCTGCTGCGGTTCGTCCGCATCGAGGACAACGGCGACTTCACCGGCATGCTCGTGTGCGTTCCGCTCAAGGGCGCCCACCGGTACCGGGTGGCGACCATGGCCCCGCAGCGCTTCGTCGACGCGGTCGGCACGGGGGTGGTGCCCGCGGGGTTCTGGCAGGAGTACGACCCGCCCGAGCTGGCCGACATCCAGGAGGTCGTCGACGAGCTCGCGCCGGCGGGCACCACGGCGAGCAACCTGCGCTGGTCCTCGATCTTCCGGATCAAGCACGGCATCGTCGACCGCTACCGCGACGGCCGCGTCTTCGTGGCCGGCGACGCCGCGCACCTGCACCCGCCGGCCGGTGGGCAGGGCATGAACACCGGGATCCAGGACGCCTGGAACCTCGGCTGGAAACTGGCGCTCGCGGTGCGCGGCGGGGCCGCCGAGGGACTGCTCGACTCCTACGAGGCCGAACGGCGGCCGGCCGGGCGGGCGATCGTGGACCGGGCGGTGAACCTGGCGTTCACCGACGAGATCGACATGGACGACGCCAAGGCGCAGTTCCTGCTGGAGATGCAGATGACGATGAACTACGCCGGCAGTCCGCTGGTCGGCGAGTTCCTCGACGCCTCCGTGGGCCCGCTGGGCGGTCCCGAGCCCGGTCACCGGGCGCCCGACGCGACCGGTCTGCGCCGGTTCGGCGTGGCGCACGACCTGCGGGTGTTCGACCTGCTGCGCTCGACGCGGTCGGCCCTGCTGCTGTACGCCGGTCACGGGGTGGAGGCCGAGGGGTTCGCCGCCCTGGAGTCCCTGGCGTCCCAGGCGCAGGTCGCCGCCGGCGGTGAACTGGACGTGCACCTCGTCGTCAGCCCGGACGCCGTCGTGCCGGCGACGCTGGGGCTGGGGGTGCACCGCGACGTGCGGGGGACCTACCGGGAGGCCTACGGCCTGCCGTCGTCCACGGGCGTCACCGCCGCCCACGTGGTGCGCCCGGACGGCCACGTCGGTTTCCGTTCGCTGCCGGCGCAGGCGTCGGCGGTCCTCGAGCACCTCGTCGTGGTCTTCGCCTGACGGCGACGGGTGGTGGCCGCCACGACGGGGTGGCCGGTGACGGCGGGTGCGGGTGCTCGAACAGCGGGGCACCGCATCCGCCGTCACTGCTGGCGGAACGGCCGGGAACTCGGCCGGGAACTCAATTGGGAACCCCACCGGGAACTCCGCCGACGGCGGAGTTCCTGCGGGCGTTGCTGCCCGCCGCGGTGCAGGTCGTGGAGGTCACCGGGGACGTGGGCGAGCACGTCCCGGGCGCCGACGTGGACCTGACGCCGGTCGCCCGGGCCGGGCCGGGGCGCCGGGCGGAGTACCGCACCGGCCGCTGGTGCGCCCGGCAGGCGCTGGACCGGCTCGGCGTCCCCGGTGCGACGTCGGCGCCGTTGCCGCCCGGACCGCACCGGGCACCGTCCTGGCCCGACGGCGTCGTGGGCAGCATCACGCACTGCACCGGCTACCGGGCCGCGGCCGCGGCGTTCCGCACCGGTTTCCGCGCCCTCGGGATCGACGTCACGGCCGACCACGCACTGCCCCCACGGGTCCTGGACGTGCTGCTGGTGCCGGGGGAACGCGGTGCGCTGACCCGCGCCGCGGTCGAACTGCCCGGTCACCACGTCGACCGGATCCTGTTCAGCGCCAAGGAGTCCCTCGTCAAGGCCTGGTCCGGGCGGCCGGGTTTCCGGGGGTTCACGGGTTTCCGCGTCGAACTGGCCGACGGCGTGTTCACCGCGCACGCGCTGGGCACCCAGGAGGTCGTGCGCGGCCGGTGGGGGGTCGCCGGCGGTTTCCTCGCGACCTGCGTGGTGGTGCCCGCGACCGCCGGGCCGTCCCGCGATCGCTGAGGGTCGGCGGTCGGCGGCCGAACGAGGGCGCGGTCCCGGTGGCCCCGGCGGGGATCTGCCAGCGCGGTGGGCTGCTGCGGGCCCGCGACGTCTGGTCCGATGGCGAGGTGACGACCGGACCGGGAGACCGACCCGCTGCGACCGCCACCACCCCCACCACCAGCGCCGACAGCGGCACCACGAGGCACGTCGCGAGGCACGCCGCGAGGCCGGCCGCCTCCGGGCTGTTCGGCCGCAGCCTGCTGTTCACCGTGGTCGCCGCCGCGCAGCTGGTGACCGGGGCGCTGGTCTCACCGGTGCTCGCGCACGTGCTGGACGACCCGGCGCAGGTCGGGCTGCTGTCCGCCGCCATCGCGCTGCACCAGCTCCTCGTCGTGCTGGCCCTCGTCGGCACCGACCAGGCCGTGGTCCTGCAACGCGCCCAGGACGGGCACGACCGCGAGGTCCGGGCGCTGGCGGCGGCCGCCGTCGCCCTCACCCTGGGGGTGACGCTGCTGCTGTGGGGCACCGCCGTGTGGTGGTCGCCGCTGTTCGGGTTCCCCGACGGCACGGTCGCCCTGCCGGGTCTGGTCGGGGTGACGGTGTGGTGGACGGTGCCGTCCACCGCCGTGATGATCGCCCTGGGGCTGCTGCTGGCCGGTGACCGGCTGCGCGCCTACACCGTCGTCAGCGTGCTCGCGGCGATCGGCGGCCAGGTCGCGGGCCTGAGCGCCGTCCTCCTGTGGGGCGGCGGCGCGACCACCTACGCGTGGGGACTGCTGGGCGCCGACCTGCTCGCCGCCGTCGTCGGCTGGCGGCTGACCCGGCCGCGCTGGCGGGGGATGCTCAACCCGCGCGTCCTGGCCCCCGCCCTCGCCCTGGGCGCCCCGCTGATGGTGGGGCAGCTGTCGGTGTTCGTGCTGAACGCCGGCGACCGCGTCGTCATCCAGCGCCTGGCCGGGGCCGGTGAACTGGGCCGCTACCAGATCGCCTACACCGTGGGTTTCCTGGCCCTGCAGCTCATCAGCCTGGCCGGGGGTTCCTGGCTGCCGCGGTTCGCCCAGATCGCCGACCCCACCCGCCGCCGGCGGCTGATCGCCACCACCCGCGACCACGTCTACCGGTTGCTGACCCCGGTGCTGCTCGGCCTGACGCTGGCCGCGCCCGTGGTGCTCGTGGTGGCCGCCCCGCCCTCCTTCGCCCCGCGCGACCTGCTGGGCGTCGTCGTCCTGGTCGCGATCAGCGCCTACCCCGTCGCCGCCGCCACCGCGAGCAGCCGGGTCCTGGTCACCGAGCGCCGCACCCGGCCGCTGGCGGTCTGCACCGCGCTGGCGGCGGCGCTGAACATCGCGCTGAACCTGCTGCTGATCCCCGTCGCCGGGATCGCCGGCGCGGCCGGGGCCACCGCGATCGCCTACTCCGTGCAGGCCCTGGCGCAGCGGACGGCCGTCCGCGCCCGGCCCGGTGAGTGGCCCGGGACGCCACCGCGCGTCCTGGCCGAGGTCGCCGCGGTCGTCGTGCTCGTCCTGGCGATGGTGGCGCTGCCCGCCACCACGGCCTTCGACGCCGTCCGGTTCGGCCTCGCCGTGGCCTGCCTGCCGTGGTGCCTGGTCCGGCTGCGCCGGGCCAGGGCGGCCGTGTGAACGCCGCCCCGGCCCCTGCCCCGGGCCTGTGCCGGCCCGGGTCGGTTCACGCGGACTCGCGACCGGTCGAGGTCAGCACCGTGCCCGTGGGCGTCGTGCGGAACGTCGTCGTGCTCTGGCCCACGCCGCCGGCGGCGTGGGCCCGCCGGCTGCGCAGGTAGGCGGCCGGCCCCTTGAGCATCCCGCCCACCTCCAGCCTCACCAGGTGCGGGTCCTTGGGACGGACGGGGTAGGCCGGGGGCACGGCGTGCCGCGCCTGCGACCACTGCGCGGACCACCGGGTGAGGGCGCGGTGCGCGACCGCCCACCCTGCGACGGGGGTCCGCCGGACCAGCGCCAGCAGGTGCCGCGGGTCGTCGAGCACCAGGCACGTGAGCAGCGCCGTGAAACCCGTCCCGTTGCTCACCAGCTGCCGCTCGAGCTGGGCCCGCTCGCGCCGGTGGGTGTGGTGCACGAGCGCGGTCGGTTCGTAGCCGAGGACGCCGCCCCCGGTGAGCAGCCGCACGAACACGGCCAGGTCCTCGGCCCCGAGCGTGGGGGTGGCCGGCCCCAGCCGGAGGTCGAAACCGCCGACGGCGCGCAGGCGCTCGGTGCGGAAGGCCATGTTCGCCCCCGCCCCGTAGGCGCCGATCCCGTACACGGCGAAGGTCCGCACGCGCTCGCCGCCGGGGGCGCGGACGTCGACCAGTCCCCACCGGGGCCGGTCCCGGCGGCCGTGGGCGGGGTGCAGCGAGACCGGCGCGAAGGTGCGCGGACCGCTGAAACCGCCGTAGTACTCCTCGTACTGCTGCTGGGCGGGTGTGAGCAGTTCCGACGGCATGATCAGGCCGGTGACCGCGTCCTCCTCGGGGTGCTCGGCGAAGCGGCGCACCAGGGCCGACAGCCACCCGGGGTCCACCCTGACGTCGTCGTCGGTGAAGGCGATGACCTCGCCGCGCGCCACCCGCAGCCCCGCGTTGCGGGCGGCGGCGGTGCCGGGCCGCGGCTCGTGCAGCACGCGCACCTGCGGCAGGCCGCGCAGCAGCGCCGGGAGCGGGTCGTCGGCGGGCAGCTGCGGGCGGTTGTCGACGAGGATCACCTCGGTGGCCGGGTGGTCCAGCGCCACCAGGCTCTCCAGGCAGTGGCGCAGCTCCGTCACCCGGGACACGATCGAGGGCACCACGACGGTCGCCGTGGGGAGCCGCTGCGCGCGGACCACCGGCCGGGGTGTGTGCGAACGCCCGACGCCGGCCGACCGCACCGCCAGCGCGACCTGCTCGGCCGACACCGGCAGCCGGACCGTGACGGCCGCCAGGGGAACCCCTGCGACCCGGATCAGCACGTAGGCCCCGTCGTAGGGCTCGTCGTCGGGGCCGTGGGGGCCGGCCGCGTCGGGGGACGCGGCACGCACGGCCGCGACGACGGCGGCGGTGACCTGCGCGGGGTCGGCCGAGTCGCTCGTGGCCTCCAGCACCAGACGCGGGGCGAAGACGGGCTCCTCCTCCCGACTGCGTCCACGGCGGGTGCGGCGCACGGCCGTGGTGCCTGATCCGGTCACGGGGCATCCTCCTCGTGAGGCATCCTGGAAGTGCTGGGGAACTGCGCGGGATCGTCCGGCGGCGGACGTGGTCGTCCGGTTCTGCATGCTGCTCGACGGGCACCGGCGCCGGGGCGGCCGTGGACCGGACCGGCGCGATGCTGCCAGCGGGAGGCTGCATGCTGCCTGGGCACGGCGGGAACCGGGCCATCGTGGGTTTCGTCCGTGCTTGTGGGGACGAGTGCCACCACGCTGGCGCGATGGTCACCACGGACAGCGACACCACCACGGCCGCCGCCCCCGACCCCGCCCACGGGAACTCCCCGGACCGGACCTGCGCGAACTCGGCGCCCCGCAACCCGCAGGGCGTCCGCACGGGCGTCGTCGAGGACCGGTTCCCCCCGGACCACCCCTGGCCCCGGTCCTTCGCCGAACGGTTCGCCCAGGTCGCGCAGCGGTGCGGCGACGAACCCGCCCTGGCCACGGCCACCGACACCCTCAGCTACCGCGAGACGGCCGACCGCGTGGCCCGCACCGTGCGCGCCCTGACCGAACGGGTGGGCCGACCGCGCGCCGGGACGTCCGGGGGGCCGCCGACCACCGTGGGCGTGCTCATGGGCAGTTCGATCGACAGCCTCACGGCGCTGCTGGGCGTGGTGTGCTCCGGTCACCTCGCCGTCCCGCTGGACGGGCAGCTCCCGCTGGCCCGCCTGCAGGAGATCGCGGTGCTGGCCGACCTCGCGATCTGCCTGACCGACGGTTCACGCCCGGACCAGGCACGCGCCCTGCGCGAGGTGGTTCCCGAGGTCGTGACGACCGGGCGGTTCCTGGCGGAACCGCCGGCCCCCTGGAACGGGAACTCGAACGGGAACTCGAACGGGAACTCGGACGGGAACTCGAACGGGCACCTGAACGGGAACTCGCACGCGAACGCGAACGGGACGGTCCACCCCGACGGGGCGACCCGCCCGGCGGCCGTGCCCGGCGGCAGCGATCCGCTCGTGGCCGTGTTCACCTCCGGATCCACCGGATCCCCCAAGGGAGTGCTGCAGACCCACGACCTGCTGCTGGCGGGGGCCGCGACCTCGGGGACCCGGTTCGGGATCGGACGGGGCGGGAAGGTCGCCCTGGTGCTCACCCCGGCGTACGCGGCCGGCATGCAGACCCTGGCCGCCGCCGTGCTCAACGGTGCCTGCGTGTGGGCCCACGACCCGCGCGAGCACGGTGCGCGCGCCCTGGCCCAGGCGATGACGGTCCACGGCGTCACGCACGTGTACGCGACACCGCACCTGCTGCGCTCGCTCACGGCCACGCTGCCGGCCGAGGGCGGGTGGCCGACGCTGGAGGTCGTCATCACGGCGGGGGAGGCCGTCTTCGGGCGAGACGTCGCCGAACTCGCCCGGCACGTGCGGCCGGGCACGGTGTTCTGGAACTGGACCGGTTCCTCCGAGACCGGTGCCCTGGCGGGTTTCCCCGTCGTCTGCGGGGATCCCGTGCCCGACGGGGTCGTTCCCGCCGGGTTCCCCGAGCCCGGCAAGGAGATCCACGTCCTGCGGCCCGACTCCTCACCGGCGCCGGCCGGCGAACCGGGGGAGGTGTTCGTCGTCTCGGCCGAGCTGTCGGCCGGGTACTGGAACGACCCCGAGCGGACGGCCGAGCGGTTCGTGCGCGGCGCCGACGGGCGCACGACCTACCGGACGGGTGATCTGGGCCGCTACGACGACCAGGGACTCCTGCACCTCATGGGCCGCGTCGACGGTGCCGTGAAGGTGCGCGGGTACTTCGTCCACCTCACCGAGGTCGAGGCGGCGGTCCTGGCCTCGCCGTCGGTGGCCGAGACCGCCGTCGTCGCGGTCACCTCGGGCGGGACCAACCGCCTCGTGGCCTACGTCGCCCCGGCGCCGGAGGCGCCCGTCGAGTCACCGGCGGCGTTGCGCCGCAGGCTGCGCGAGCGTCTGCCGGAGTTCATGGTTCCCGCCGACGTGGTTCCGGTCGCGAGGTTGCCACGCAACCACCGCGGCAAGGTGGACCGTTCGGCTTTGCCGCCGGTCCCGCCGCGCGGAGGCGCCACCGCGCCCGACGGTGCCACCGAACTGGCCCTGGCGCGCATGTGGGCCGAACTGCTGGGACTGACCGGTTCCGACCCCGTCGGCCCCGACGACGACTTCCAGCAGCTGGGGGCCGACTCGCTGACCGTGGAGGAGATGCTCACCCGCGTCGAGCGGGACTTCGCGGTCACGCTGCTGGCCGCCGACCTGGTGAGCGCGCCCACGTTGCGCGAGTTCGCGCAGCGGATCGAATCGGGTTCGGCGTTGCCCCGGCACGCGACGGCGGTGGCGCTGAACTCCGCGACGGCCACCCCCGCGCTGTTCTGCTTCGCCGGGGGTGGGGCGCTGGCGACGTCGTTCGCGCCGCTGGCCGGTCTCGTCCGCGACCGCCGCGTCGTGGGTTTCCACGCGCGGGGACTGCAGGCCCGGGGCCTGCCGGACCGCAGCGTGCGGGCCGCGGCCCGCCGGCACCTGCGCGACCTGCGCCTGGTGCAACCGCGCGGGCCCTACGTCCTGGTCGGGCACTCCATGGGTGGCCTGGTCGCCCTGGAGGTCGCGCGGGAACTCACCGCCGCGCGCGAGGAGGTCGCGGCCGTCGTCCTGGTCGACACCTACCTGCCGCGCACGAAGGGACCGGCGCCGCAGCGCAACGGCGTGGCGGTCCGGCCACGCGACGCGGGGATCGAGCGGCCGCACGGTGGGTTGCTCGAGCGCGCCCGGTCGCTGGCCGGTCGCGTCCTGCCCGACGGGCTGCCGCCGCTGGCGCACGTGCCGCGCCGGGTGCGGGTCCGGCTGGCCGGTGTCGTCCCGTCCCGGCACGACCAGCTGCAGGTGTTCTACGACCACGGTCAGCTGCTCGCCCGGCGCCACCACGTCGAGCCCTACCCGGGCCGCGCCGTCTGCGTCCTGTTGCGGGACAACCCCGACGGCGAGCGGGCGTGGGAGAGCGTGCTGACGGGGAGCCGGCAGTTCGTGACCATCGACTGCGACCACAACTCGGTCCTGCGTGAACCCCACGTCGCGCGGCTGGCCGCCGTGGTGCAGGCCGAACTGGCCCGCGCGGGGGTGGTCGGCTGACGTCCTCGGGCAGGCGACTGCCAGGCGGACCAGGTTCCTGGGCGGTGCCCGGCGTGGAGACTGGTCCCGGAAGGCGTCGTCCCTTCGAGGAACTGCACGGCAAGCGACTCCACTCTTCCCCCCGTCTGGAGAAACGCATGGAACAGATCGATCACGACGTCCTCCCGGGACCGCGCATCAGCGTGGTGGTACCCACCTTCAACGAGGCCGAGAACCTGCCGCACGTCTTCGCCCTCCTGCCCGAGGTGCACGAGGTGATCGTCGTGGACGGCTGGAGCCAGGACGGCACGGTGGACGTGGCGCGCGAACTGCGGCCGGACGTCCGGATCGTGATGCAGAACCGCCGGGGGAAGGGGAACGCCCTGGCGTGCGGTTTCGCGCACGTGACCGGCGACGTCGTCGTGATGCTCGACGCCGACGGTTCGGCCGACCCCCGCGAGATCCCGAAGTTCGTGGAGGCGCTGACCAACGGTGCGCACTTCGCCAAGGGCAGCCGCTTCATGCCCGGTGGCGGCAGCGACGACATCACCTGGTTGCGTCGGCGCGGGAACCGTGCGCTGAACCAGCTGGCGAACGTGCTGTACGGAACGCGCTGGAGCGACCTGTGCTACGGCTACAACGCGTTCTGGACCGCCTGCCTGCCCGTCCTGCAGCTGGACCACCTGGGCGAGATCGCCGACGAGCGGCGCTGGGGTGACGGTTTCGAGATCGAGACCCTCATCAACGCCCGCGTCGCCAAGGCCCGGTTGTCCATCTGCGAGGTGCCCAGCTTCGAGTACCCGCGCCTGCACGGCCGCAGCAACCTCGACACCTTCCGCGACGGGATGCGGGTGCTGCGTGCCCTGGCCGTCGAACGGTGGGGCCGGCCCGGTCGCGGTGCCGCGGCCCCGACGGTGGAGGTCCCCCGCCAGGTCGAGACCAGCCGTCCCGAGGTGGCGGCCTCGCCGGACCACTTCGACGTGCGGTCCTGACCGCGGGGCGCTGCACGCCGCGGGGTCGCGGCAGGCCGGCCCCGGAGGTGACGGACGACGCGACGGGCGAGAGGGCCGGAACCCCGGTGGGTTCCGGCCCTGCGCACGTTCCGGCCCCCTGCGCGCCCGGGGTGCCGGCAGCAGGCTCAGGCGGCGAGGTCCTCCAGGTCGGGCACGACCGCCGCGGGGTCGGGCTGCGCGGCGATCTCGTCGGCCAGCCGGCGCGCCGCCCCCCGGTGGCGCTCGTCGCCCAGCAGCCGCGCGACGGCGTCGTGCACGGCGGCCGGGTTCAGGTGCTCGGGCAGCAGGTCCAGGCCGCACCCCTGCCGGCGCAGGGCGGCGCTGTTGGGGAACTGGTCGTGCGCCCGCTGCGGCAGGGCCAGCTGCGGCAGACCGGCGGCGGAGGCGCCCAGCAGCGTCCCGCTGCCGCCGTGGTGCACCACGACGTCCACCAGGTCGAACACGCGGGCGGCGGGCACGAACTCCTCCAGGTGCACACCCGGCGCCAGCGGCCCCAGGTCGGCGGGATCCACGTCGCCGCCGACAGCGGCCAGCACGTCGACGTCCAGGTCGGCCAGGCCGGCCAGCACGTCCCGCAGCACCGCCACCTCGCCGGCCGTGACGGTGCCCAGGGTCAGGTAGACCACGGGGCGGGTGCGCGGTTCCCGCAGCCACTGCGGCACCGGCTGGTCGTCCTCGGTCCAGGCGCTGGGCCGCACCGGCGCCGCGGGCAACGGCAGCGACGTCCCCTGCCGTCCCAGGGCGGCGGGCCAGACGTCCAGGTGCAGCTGCCCGAACACCTCCGGGCCCTCCGGGACCCGGTCGGCGCCGGCACCGCTGCGTCCCAGGGCGCTCAGCGACGCCGCGCAGGTCGCCTCCATCTGCGGCGGGGACCACGGGCCCACGCCGTGCCGGACGGCCGGCACCCCCGCGCGGGCCGCGGCCACCGCACCGCCCATCGCCAGCTCCTCGTAGACGACCAGGTCGGGCCGGGCGTCGTCGAGGACGTCGGACAGCTGCTCGTCGAGCGCGGCGGCCAGGACGTCGCCGAACATGGCCGCCGCCACCTGCCAGCGGTCGGGGGGCTCGAGCCGTCCCAGCCCCGGCCGTTCCCTCATCACCTGCCCCACGGCGGCGCCGATGTCGGCCTCCACCCGGTGCACCGTCCACCCGGCCGCGTCCAGCCGGGCGGCGGGTGCCCCACCGGTGGCCAGGGCGACGTCGTGGCCGGCCGAGCGCAGGGCCTCGGCCATCGGCATCACGGGGTAGACGTGCCCGAACGCGGGCAGGCTGCTGATGAGGACTCGCACGGTGCTCTCCTGGGGGGTCGGGTGCTCGGGTGGACACCCCGCCGTGCCTCAGCCGGCGGGGTCTGGGGCCCGCGGCCGCGCGCTGGAGTGCCGCGGCCGCGAGGAGGGGGAACGAGAGGGACGCGGCGTGCGCTGCCGCGAGGTCGTGACGTGCGCGCCTGAGCCGCGGCGGCCCGGAGCCAGGACGGCGAGGCAGGCGGCGGCCACCACCAGGACGCCGGAGGCGACGAGGAAGGCGTCGGCCAGACCGGCCGCGAAGGCGTCGGCCACCGCGACCCGCAGGGCCTCACCGGCTGCTCCCAGGGAGGCCGCGGTGCCCTGCGCCGGTCCGGCGCCGGACAGCGCCACCTCGGCCAGCGGCGGGGCGAGCCCGACCAGCGCCGGGTGCAGCTCGGTGCGGTAGGCCGCGAGCAGGACCCCGGACAGCACGGCGATGCCCAGCACGCCGCCGACCTCGCGGGCGATGTCGTTGACGGCGCTGGCCACCGACCGCCGGTCCTCGGGCAGCCCTTCGAGGATCAGCGTGGTCCCGGGGACCATCGAGGCCCCGAACCCCGCGCCGAACAGGACCAGGCTGACCAGCAGCGCCCACAGCCGCGGATCGGTCGCGGTCAGCCCCAGCCCCAGGAAGCCCGCGGCCATCAGGACCAGACCCAGGACGGCGGGCCAGCGCCGGCCGGCGCCGCGCGCCCCCAGCGCCGACCCCGCCCCGGTGCCGACCGTGGAGACCACGAGCACCAGCGCGGCCTGCAAGGGGGAGTAGCCCGGGACGATCTGCAGGTACTGCGGCAGCAGGGTGAACAGCCCCAGCGCCGTGGCGAACTGCACCCCCACCAGCAGGGTGCCCGTGGACAGCCCGCGGTTGACGAACAACCGCACGTCCAGCGCCGGTTCGCGCGCCGTCAGCTCCCGCAGCACGAAACCGGCGGCGGCGGCCAGCCCCGCGACCAGCGGCACCAGCACCCACGTCGAGCCCCAGCCGTGCAGCGGTGCCTCCAGGACGGCGAAGACGACGCCGCCCAGGGCCAGCACGGCCAGCACCGCCGCGGGGGCGTCCAGGGAGAGCCGGGGGTCGCGGTGCTGCGGCACGAGCGCCAGCACTCCGGGCACCAGCAGCACCGCCAGGACGCCGAAGAGCAGCTGCACGCTGCCCCACCAGAACGCCTCCAGCAGGAGCCCGGCGGCCAGCAGCCCGACGACGGCGCCGGCCGCGCTGACCGCGGACCAGACGCCGACGGCGAAACCGCGCCGCTGCGGGGGGTAGGCGGCCACCAGCGCCGACAGCGTCACCGGGAACACCGCGGCCGCTCCCACGCCGCTGACGGCGCGCAGGGCGATGAGCGTCTCGGGGGAGGTGGCGAAGGCCGCGCCCACGTTCCCCGCACCGAAGACGGTCAGGCCGGCGGCCAGCACCATCGGCCGGCCGAAGCGGTCCGCGGCGATGCCCGCGGGCAGCAGCAGCGCGGCGAAGAACAGCGCGTAGGCGTCGACGGCCCACGTCAGCTCCGTCTGTCCCGCCCGCAGGTCCGCGCCCAGCGCCGGCAGCGCCAGCGACAGCGAGGAGTTGCCGGCCATCACCAGGCACAGCGGGGTGCACAGCAGCACCAGCAGCGCCCGCAGACGCGCGGGTGTGGGCGCGGACCGCTCCGGCGGTGCGGGGTGCGGGACGGCTGGGCGGGTGGGGCTCCGGCGCTGCGCGCCGGCTCCAGGGCGGGTGGGGCTCGGGCGAGAGACCACGGGTCCTCCGGGGCCGGTCGGGTGTCCCGATCACCCTGCGCGAGGTCACCGGGGCGCGAGAACCGGTCGTGGCCCCGACGGTCAGTCCGCCGCCCGCCGCGTCACGTCCCTGCCCGTACCGGTCCCGGAACCGCCGGTTCGGGAGTGAACCGCCTTCCCGCGGTGCCGAACGCGGTCACCGGGCGAGGGCTCCCGGGCCGTCGGCGCCGCCGCGTGACCGACGGGTGCGACGACGCGGCCACCGCCGCCGCGCCCACCACGCCCCCACGGCCGGAGAACGCAGGAGCCCCGCACCGTCGGACGGTGCGGGGCTCTGCGGAACGTCGTGCGGACGGGTCAGCTCTCGCCGCCCGCGTTGCCGGAGCGGCCGGCGCGCACGTCGTGCAGCTGGTACTTCTCGATCGCCTGGCCCGGTGCGCGCCAGTCGACCTCACCGCGCTTGGCGAGCATCTCCAGGGCGCGGACCGCGACCGACGGGCCGTCGATGTGGAAGTACCGGCGGGCCGCGGCGCGGGTGTCGGACAGGCCGAACCCGTCGGCGCCGAGCGAGGCGAACTCACCCGGGACCCACTGCGCGATCTGGTCGGGCACCTGGCGCATCCAGTCGCTGACGGCCACGACCGGGCCGCTGGCGTCCTTCAGCTTCTGCGTCACGAACGGCACCCGGGACTCGTCGCCGGGGTTGAGGAACGCGTGCTCGTCGCAGGCCAGGCCGTCGCGGCGCAGCTCGTTCCAGCTCGTCACCGACCACACGTCGGCGACGACACCGAAGTCGTCCTTGAGCAGCTGCTGGGCCTCCAGCGCCCACGGCACCCCGACGCCCGAGGCGAGCAGCTGGGTCCGCGGACCGTCGCCCTCACCGGTCGAGATCCTGTGCATGCCGCGCAGGATGCCCTCGACGTCGACACCTTCGGGCTGCGCCGGCTGGACCATCGGCTCGTTGTAGACCGTCAGGTAGTAGATGACGTTCTCGGGGTCCTCGCCGTACATGCGGCGCAGACCGTCCTTGACGATGTGCCCCATCTCGTAGGCGTACGCCGGGTCGTAGGACACGACCGCCGGGTTCGTCGCCGCCAGCACCAGCGAGTGCCCGTCGCCGTGCTGCAGTCCCTCACCGGTGAGCGTGGTCCGGCCGGCGGTGGCGCCGATCATGAACCCGCGGGCCATCGTGTCGGCCGCGGCCCAGATGTTGTCGCCGGTGCGCTGGAACCCGAACATCGAGTAGAAGACGTAGATCGGGACCATCGGCTGGCCGTGCGTGGCGTACGACGACCCGGCCGCGGTGAAGGCCGCGATCGAGCCGCCCTCGTTGATGCCGACGTGCAGGATCTGCCCCTGCTCGGACTCCTTGTAGGCGAGCATCAGCTCGCGGTCCACGGAGGTGTACTGCTGCCCGTGCGGGTTGTAGATCTTGATCGTCGGGAACAACGAGTCCATGCCGAACGTGCGCGCCTCGTCGGGGATGATCGGCACGACCCGCGCGCCGAACTCCTTGTCCCGCATGAGGTCCTTGAGCAGCCGGACGAACGCCATGGTGGTGGCGATCTCCTGCTTGCCCGACCCCTTGGCCGCGATCTTGTACGCGTCGTCCGCCGGCAGGTGCAACGGCGCGTGCTGGACGCGGCGCTGCGGGACCGGCCCGCCGAGGTCGGCGCGGCGCTTGCGCAGGTACTGGATCGACTCGTCGCCGTCGCCGGGGTGGTAGTACGGCGGGCGGTAGGGGTCCTTCTCCAGCTGCTCGTCGGAGATCGGGATCCGCAGCGAGTCGCGCAGGAGCTTGAGGTCCTCGAGCGTGAGCTTCTTCATCTGGTGCGTGGCGTTGCGCCCCGCGAAGTGCGGGCCCAGGCCGTAGCCCTTGATGGTCTTGGCCAGGATCACCGTCGGCTGACCGGTGTGGTTCATCGCCGCCTGGTAGGCCGCGTAGACCTTGCGGTAGTCGTGGCCGCCGCGCTTGAGGTTCCAGATCTGCTCGTCGGACATGTCGTCGACGAGCTTCTTGGTGCGCGGGTCGCGGCCGAAGAAGTTCTCCCGCACGAACGCGCCGTTCTCGGCCTTGAACGTCTGGTAGTCCCCGTCGGGGGTGGCGTTCATGAGGTTCACCAGGGCGCCCTGGTGGTCGGCGGCGAGCAGGGTGTCCCACTCCCGGCCCCACAGGACCTTGATGACGTTCCACCCCGCACCGCGGAAGAACGCCTCGAGCTCCTGGACGATCTTGCCGTTGCCGCGGACCGGGCCGTCCAGGCGCTGCAGGTTGCAGTTCACGACGAAGGTGAGGTTGTCGAGTTCCTCGTAGGCCGCGAGCTGGGCGAAACCGCGCGATTCCGGCTCGTCCATCTCGCCGTCGCCGAGGAAGGCCCACACGTGCTGCTGGGAGGTGTCCTTGAACCCGCGGTTGTGCAGGTACTTGTTGAACTGCGCCTGGTAGATCGCGTTCGCCGGGCCCAGGCCCATCGAGACGGTCGGGAACTCCCAGAAGTCCGGCATGAGCCGGGGGTGGGGGTAGGACGACAACCCGTTCGGCGCCTTGGAGACCTCCTGGCGGAACCCGTCGAGCTGCTCGGTGCTCAGCCGGCCCTCCAGGAAGGCGCGGGCGTAGACGCCGGGGGAGGCGTGACCCTGGATGAAGACCTGGTCACCGCCGCCGGCGTGGTCCTTGCCGCGGAAGAAGTGGTTGAAGCCGACCTCGTACAGCGTGGCCGACGAGGCGTACGTCGAGATGTGACCGCCGACGCCGATGCCCGGCTGCTGGGCGCGGTGCACCATGACCGCGGCGTTCCAGCGGATCCAGGCGCGGTAGCGACGCTCGACCTCCTCGTCGCCGGGGAACCACGGCTCGCTCTCGGGGCCGATGGTGTTGATGTAGTCGGTCGCCGTGAGGCTGGGGACCCCGACCTGGCGTTCACGCGCGCGCTGCAGCAGCTGCAGCATCAGGTAGCGGGCCCGGTTCTGCCCGCGTTCGTCGACGACCCCGTCGAGGGAGGCCAGCCACTCGGCCGTCTCCTCCGGGTCGATGTCGGGCAGCTGCGAGGGCAGGCCGTTGAGGATGGGGCCCTTGCCGGCGGGGGCGTTGCCCGCTTCGTCGCGTCTGGCCACGGTGGTGGTCCTCCCGCTTGATCGAGGGTCCCGCGGTCCGGTCGGAAGCAGCGGGGGCCCAGCTCTTGATGGGATCAGGTTAGGACGGACGTCGTGGCCCGCCCCACCCCGGTCCCCGCTTCCCGCTCGCGCTCCGGCACGACCCGGTGCTCGCCCGCGTAGACGTTGGCCCGCGGCGGCCGGACGAACCCCAGCAGGGTCATGCCCGCCGCCCGGGCCAGCGAGACCGCCAGCGAGGAGGGCGCCGAGACCGCGACGAGCACGGGGACCCCGGCCATCGCGGCCTTCTGCACCAGCTCGAAGGAGGCCCGGCCGGAGACGACCAGGACGCTGTCGCGCAACGGCAGCGCCCCCTGGCGCAGCCCCCAGCCGACGACCTTGTCGACGGCGTTGTGCCGGCCGACGTCCTCGCGCAGGACGCGCAGCTGCCCCGCGGCGGAGAAGAGGCCGGCGGCGTGCAGGCCGCCGGTCTTGTCGAAGGTGGACTGCGCCTGGCGCAGCGCGTCGGGCAGCCCGGCCAGGACGGCCGCGTCCAGGCGCAGGTCGTCCCCCTCCAGCGGGGCGGGCACCCGCGCCAGGACGTCCTCGACGCTGGCCGATCCGCACACCCCGCACGCCGAGGTCGTGGTGAACGGCCGCGCCACCCGGTCCCCGGCCAGCCGGCTGCCGGGGCGCGCCGTGATCTGCAGCAGGTTGTAGGTCGGCTCGCCGTCGGGCCCCACGTCGGTGCAGTGCCGCATCGCCACGACGTCCCCGGCCTCGTGCAGCAGTCCCTCGGCGTGCAGGAAGCCCAGCGCCAGCTCGACGTCGTCCCCGGGGGTGCGCATCGTGACGGTCAGCTGCTCGCCGTCGACCTCCAGCTGCAGCGGTTCCTCGACGGCCAGGGTGTCGGCGCGCGCAGCCGCCGTCCCGGCGTCCAGGTCCAGGCGCAGCGTGCGCGTGCGGACGGTCACCCTTCCCACCACCCCACCCTCTCACCTCCGCGCCGCAGCGCTTCCCGGACGGCCCCGCGGAGGAACGCGTGGAGGACTCGTGAGGGTCGGACTGGCGCTTCGTCTTGCGCGCAGGAGGCCTTCTCCGCTCCACTAGGAGGTCACGACGATCAGCGTCCCCCACCGGGAGGGGGCCTCGAGGAAGGCAGGACATCAGGTGGGTGCGACCGCGGACCCTGCGGCCGATGTGGCGGCAGTGGCCAAGCTGGGCTTCAAGTCCGGACAACTGGTCCAGGAGTTCGGCTGGGACGAGCAGGTCGACGAGGACTTCCGGCAGGCCGTCGAGGCCATCGTCGGCAGCGAGTTGCTCGACGAGGACGCCGACGACGTCGCGGACGTCGTCCTGTGCTGGTACCGCGAAGGCGACGGTGACCTGGTCGACGCGCTCGTCGACGCCATCACCAACCTCGCCGACGGCGGCATCGTCTGGCTGCTGACGCCGAAGAAGGGCCGGGCCGGGCACGTCCAGGCCTCCGAGATCGACGAGGCGGCACCGACGGCCGGCCTGCACGCGACGAGCAGCGTCAGCGCGTGCGCCAACTGGGCCGGCACGCGGATGACGACGCCCAAGAACGGCCGCCGCTGAACCTGTCGGTCGGGGACGGCTTCCCCGTCCCCGACGCCGTCCTGCCCGACCAGCACGGGGATGGGGTGGCCCTGCGCGAGCTGTGGGAGCAGGGACCGGCGCTGCTGGTGCTGGTCCCTGCCGCCTTCTCGACGCACTGCACCGCCGAGCTGGGGGCCCTCGCCTTCGAGATCGACCGCTTCGACGCCGCGGGCGTGCAGCTGGCGGCCCTGTCGTGCGATCCCGTGCCGGCGTTGCGGGCGTGGGCCGACGACCGGATCTACCCGTTCCCGCTGCTCAGCGACTTCTGGCCGCACGGCCAGGTCGCGCGGGCGCTGGGGGCGTTCGACGCCGAGCGCGGGGTGGCGCAGCGCCTGTCCGTCCTGGTGCAGGACGGGCGGGTGCGGTGGCTGCTGCGCGGCGAGCACGGCGCCCCGCGCCCGCTCACGACGCACCTGGCGGCGCTGGACGGGCTGTGAGGGTGGGCCCGGCCGGTCTCGAACCGACGACACCCGCGGTGTAAACGCGGTGCTCTACCAACTGAGCTACAGGCCCTGGCCGGGGCCTGCGCAGGCCCGGCGGGACCACGGTAGCCGTTAGTGTCTGCCTCCGTGATCCCCGCGCCCCCCGACCCACAGGCCCCGCCGCCGTCGCTGCAGCAGGTCGTCGACGCGATCGAGGCGATGCACCCGCTGGAGTGGGCCCAGCCGTGGGACGCCGTCGGGCTCGTCGCGGGCGACCCGACCGCGCCGGTGCGCCGGATCCACTTCGCCGTCGACCCCGTCGAGGCGGTGGTCGAGGAGGCCGTCGCGGCGGGCGCGGACCTGCTGGTCACCCACCACCCGCTGCTGCTGCGGCCGGTGAACTCGGTGGCCGCCACCACCTTCAAGGGACGGGTGCTGCACCGCGCCATCCGCGCCGGACTGGCCATCTACGTCGCCCACACCAACGCCGACGCCGGGGCGCCCGGCGTCTCCGACGCCCTCGCCCGCGTCCTCGACCTCGACGACCTCGTCCCGCTGGACCCGCTGCCCGGCCGGCCCGACCTGGGGATCGGGCGGGTCGGCACCCTCGCCGCCCCCGAACGGCTGGCCGACTTCGCCGACCGCGTCGCCGGCGCGCTGCCCGACACCGAGCAGGGCGTGCGGGTGGCCGGTGACCTGGACGCCCCCGTGCAGCGGGTCGCCGTCTGCGGCGGGTCGGGCGACAGCCTGTTCGAGCAGGTGCGCGCCAGCGGCGCCGACGTCTACGTCACGGCCGACCTGCGCCACCACCCGGCCTCGGAGGCCCGCGAGCGCGCCGTCTTCGCCGAGCAGGGCCGCCCGTTCCTGGTCGACGTGGCCCACTGGGCCAGCGAGTGGCCCTGGTTGGCGGGCTGCGCCGACCGCCTGGTGGCCGCGCTCGCCGCCGACGGCCGTACCGTGGACGCCCACGTGTCCACCACGCGCACCGACCCCTGGACGTTGCGCGTCCCCAGCAGAGGAGAGTGACCGGCGGATGCCCAAGGCTCCGGCGATCGACCAGCAGCGCCTGCTGGACCTGCAGACCGTCGACACCCGGCTCGCGCAGCTCGCGCACCGCCGGGCGACGCTGCCCGAGCAGGCCGAGCTCGACGGTCTGGTCAAGGAGCGCCAGCGCTCCAACGACATCCTCATCGCCGCCCGCACCCTGGTCGGTGACGTCGAGCGCCAGGTCGCCAAGGCCGAGGCCGACGTCGCCCAGGTGCGCGAGCGCGCCGCCCGCAACACCCGGCGCCTGGAGGCCGGCACGGGGTCGGCCAAGGACCTGCAGGGGCTGCAGCACGAGCTGGAGTCCCTGGCCCGCCGCCAGAGCGTGCTGGAGGACGAGGAACTGGTGGTCATGGAGCGGCTGGAGCAGGTCCAGTTCGCCGCCGCCGAGCTCACCACGACCGACACCGAGCTGGCCGAGCAGATCGAGGACGTCACGGCCCGCCGGGACGCCGCGCTGGGCGAGATCGCCACCGAGGAGACGGCCGTCCTGGCCCGTCGGCAGGCCATCGTCATGGGCATCGACGACGCCCTGGTGAGCCTCTACGAGAAGGTCCGCGCACCCCGCGGCGGTGTCGGCGCGGCCCTGCTGCGCTCGCGGCGCTGCGGCGGGTGCCAGCTGGAGCTGAACGCCTCCGACCTCGGCGAGATCCGCAAGGCCGCCTCCGACGACGTGGTGTTCTGCGAGGAGTGCGGGCGGATCCTGGTCCGCACGGAGGAATCCGGCCTGTGAGCGAGGAGGGCCGCGTCGGCGGCTGGAGTGCTGGGACGCTCCGGCGGAGCCGTGTGCGGGCCGGCACGAAGCCGTCGACCCGGGCGGCCCGACCGGGTGAACGGTCGTCGCTGTGAGCAGGACCCTGCGGGTCGAGGCCGACGGCGGGTCCCGGGGCAACCCGGGCCCGGCGGGCTACGGCGCGGTCGTCAAGGACCCCGCCACGGGTGAGGTGCTGGCCGAGGTCGCCGAGTCGATCGGCCGGGCCACCAACAACGTCGCCGAGTACCGCGGGCTCATCGCCGGGCTGCGGGCCGCGGCCTCGATCGACCCCGGCGCGCGCGTGGAGGTCCGGATGGACTCCAAGCTCGTCGTCGAGCAGATGTCGGGGCGCTGGCAGGTCAAGCACGCCGACATGCGCAAGCTCGCCGAGGAGGCGCGCGCCCTGGCCGGTTCCCACGTGGACTACGGCTGGATCCCGCGTGCGCAGAACTCGCACGCCGACCGGCTGGCGAACGAGGCCATGGACGCCGCGGCCGCGGGCCGGCAGTGGCAGCGCGTCACCGGCCCGGAGGTCTCCGGAACGCAGACCGCTGCGGCGCCAGCCGATCCGGACGCCCCGCCGACCGTCGTGGTGCTCGTCCGGCACGCCTCGACGGCCCTGACCGAGCAGCGCCGGGTCTCGGGCCGCTACGGCGAGGACCCCGGGCTGTCCGAGCGCGGCCAGGCCGAGGCGCGGGAGGCCGCGGCCTGCCGCGACGTGCGGGGCGCCGACGTGGTCATCAGCTCCACCATGCGCCGGTCCCAGCAGACCGCCCGGGTCATCGCCGAGGCCCTGGGCGTCGAGGTGCTCACCGACCCGCAGTGGGACGAGACCGACTTCGGCGACTGGGACGGCCTGACGGCCGGGGAGGTCGTCAAGCGCTGGCCCGCCGAGTTCGCGGCCTGGAACGAGTCCGGCACCGCGGCCCCGCCCGGCGGGGAGTCGCTGCGCACGGTGGAGGAGCGGGTCCTGGCCGCCCGCGACGCGCTGCTGAGGCGCTGGGCGGGCAAGCGCGTCGTCCTGGTCACCCACGGCGACCCGCTGCGCGTCCTGCTGCGCTCGGTGCTCGGCGCCGGGCCGGCGCTGCAGCGCCGCATCCACGTCGACCCCGGATCGCGGACGCTGCTGCGCTACCGGGCCGACGGGACGTCGGAGGTGCTGGCGGTCAACCGCGTCTGACGGTGCCGCCCGCCCCCGGCGGCGCCGGGGGCGTCGAGCCGGCTGGGCCACCAGACCCGGTGGCCCAGCAGGGCGAACAGCGCCGGGACCAGCAGCGTCCGCACGAGCAGGGTGTCCAGCAGCACGCCGATGCCGACGACGACGCCGATCTGGGTCAGCACGATGAGGGGCAGGACCCCCAGCACCGCGAAGACGGCCGCCAGCAGGATCCCGGCGCTGGTGATGACCCCGCCGGTGACGGCCAGGCCCACCCGGGTGGCCTCCCGCGTTCCCCGGGCCGGGGTCTCCTCCCGGATCCGGGTGACGAGGAAGATGTTGTAGTCCACGCCGAGGGCGACCAGGAACAGCAGCGACAGCAGCGGCACCTGGTTGTCCAGCGCCGGGATCCCGGCCAGCCCGAACAGCACGTCCGCCGCGCCGAGGGCCGCCAGGTAGGTCGCCAGGACGGTGGCGACGAGCAGCACCGGGGCGAGGAGCGAGCGCAGCAGGACGACCAGCACCACGAGCACGACGACCACGACGAGCGGCGCGACGACGAGCAGGTCGCGGACGGTGGCGGCGCGGGTGTCCAGGGCCTGCGCCTCGGTGCCCCCGACGAGCGCCTGGTCGTCGACCGCGTGGACGGCCTCGCGCAGCGCCTGCACCGTCTCCCGGCTCGCGGCCGACCCGGGGGTGGCCTCGAGGGTGGCGAGCAGTTCGGTGGTCCCGCCGGCGCTGCGCCCGGGCCGCACGGAGCCGACGCCCTCGACGCCGCCGGCCGCCGCGAGCACGGGCTCCGGATCACCCGTGACGAGGATCTGGGCGGGTTCGGCGGCGGTGCCGGGGAAGTGCTCGGACAGGGTCCGCGAGCCCTCCACGGATTCGGCGGAGACCCGGAACTGCTCGGTCTGGGACAACCCCAGCCGGGCGCCGAGCAGGCCGGTGCCCAGGACGGCCAGCAGCAGCACGGAGCCCACGACGACGCGGCCGGGGCGGGCCAGCACGACCCCGCCGATGCGCGCCCACACTCCCGTCCGGGTCGTGTCGGGCGAGCCGACGGTGGGCACGAACGGCCAGAACAGCCTGCGGCCGCAGACGACCAGGGCGCTGGGCAGCACGAACAGCCCGGCCACCAGGGCCACGACGATGCCGATGGCCGCGTCCCGGCCGATGGTCCGGTCGTTCGGCAGCACCGCGGCCTGCAGCGTCAGCAGCGCCAGGACGACGGTCGTGGCGCTGGCGGCGACGGCCGGTCCGGCGCCCTTCAGCGCGGCCCGCATGGCCAGGCGGCGGTCGGGTTCGCGGCGCAGTTCCTCGCGGTAGCGGGCGATGAGCAGCAGCGCGTAGTCGGTGCCGGCGCCGAAGACCAGCACGCTCGTGATGCCCGTCGCGGAGGGGTCGACGGGGGTGTCGGTGAGCCGGCCGACGGCCTCCAGCAGCCGGGTCGTGACCTGGTCGGCCACGCCCACGACGGCCAGCGGGACCAGCCACAGCACGGGGGAGCGGTAGGTCACGATCAGCAGCAGCGCGACGACCGACGCCGTCACCAGGAGCAGCCGGGTGTTGGCGCCGGAGAAGGAGTCGGCGATGTCGACGCTGAACGCCGGGCCGCCGGTCACCTCGACCGTCAGGCCCTCGGGCAGGTCGGCCCGGGCCCGTTCCCGCACGTCGGCGACGGTGGCGGCGAGGTCGTCGCGGGGCACGTCGACGTCCACGGTGACCGGGACGAGGGCCGCCCGGGCGTCCTGGCTGGGGACCGGGGTGCCCAGCGTCGCCGCGGCCTGCAGGTCCTGCGGGGTGAGGGCCCCTTCCCGGGAGTAGACGACGAGCAGCGTGCCCCGGCCGTCGTCGGGGAGCGCGTCGGCGAGTCCGGCGGCGCGGACCGACTCCGCGGAGGCCGGGGGCAGGCCGGTCGCCCCGCTGCCCTCGGGGGCCTGGCCACCCAGGACGTTGACGCCGCCGGCGAGCAGCACCGCCACGAGCAGGACGATCCACGCCGACACCCGGCCGGTCAGAACCTTCACGACAACCTCATTCGCTTGACCTCTCAGTGACTGAGATGTCTAGCGCGGAAAGGGTAGGGTGGCAACCCGATGACCATGTACCGATCGCGGGCGAACCCCCGCGCCCGCCGCGAGCAGGAGATCGTCGACGAGCTGCGCGACCTCGTCGCCACCTCCGAGCGCATCGCGCACGCCTTCGCCCACCGCAACGGCCTGCACCCCACCGACCTGCAGGCGCTCATCCACGTCATGCGCCGCGAGGTCGCCGACGACCCGCTGACGGCCGGTGAGCTCGCGGGGCTGCTGAACCTCACGACCGGCGCGGCGACCGGGGTCGTCGACCGCCTCGAACGGCACGGCCACCTGCGCCGCGACCGCAGCGAGACCGACCGCCGCAAGGTCTTCCTGCGCTACGGCGACCCCGGCCAGGAGCTGGCCGCCGAGTTCTTCGGCCCGCTCGGGCGGCGCAGTTCGGCCGTCCTGGAGCAGTTCGACGACGCCGAGCTCGAGACCGTGCACCGGTTCCTGTCGGCGATGGGGCGGGCCTTCGCCGAGCACCACGCCGAGTTGTGAGCCGCGCGGCGGACCGGCCGGTCAGCTCGTGAGCTGCAGGGCGGCCGTGGCGGCCGGGACGCAGACCGCGACCCCGACGAGGCCGAGCAGCGCGAACCGGGGCATCGAGATCCGCACCCCCCGCGCACGGCAGCGGTCCAGCCACAGCAGCGTCGCCAGCGAGGCCCACGGGGTCACCAGGGGGCCGAGGTTCACCCCGACGAGCACCGCGACGAGCCGGGCGGCGCTGCCGGCGAGGGGTTCGACGGCGAGGTAGGCGGGCAGGTTGTCGGCGACGTTCGCCGTCAGCGCCGCCGTCCCGGCCAGCTGCAGGTGGTCGGCGAAACCCTCACCGCCGCCGGCCAGCGGCCGCAGCAGGTCCTCCAGCCCGTGCACCTGGGCGGCCTGCACCACCAGGAACAACCCCCCGACCAGGACGACGGTGCGCCAGGGCAGCAGAGCCGGCCGCAGCACCTCCCGGCGGCGCAGCGCGAACACGACGACGAGCACGACGGCGGCCACGGTGGCCGGGACGACGGGTTCCACGCCGCTGACGAACGCCGGCGCGAGCAGGCAGCACACCACGACCGAGGTCCGGAACAGCACCGGGTCGCGCGGTGGGGCGGGCGGAGGCGGATCGTAGGTTCCCCGCAACTGCCGCCGGTGGGCCAGGCCCAGCACGAGCACCGCGCCCACCAGGCCGGCCAGGAACGGGGCCCAGGTCAGCCCGGCGAAACCCGCGGTCCCGCCGACCCCGAGGCCGCGCAGGGTGTCCAGGGCGATGAGGTTGGTGAGGTTGCTGACCGGCAGCAGCAGCGAGGTCGTGTTCGCCAGCCACACCGTCGTCAGCGCGAACGGCAGCGGGTCCAGCCGCAGCTGGGCCGCCAGCGCCAGCACCACGGGGGTGAGCAGCACGGCCGTGGTGTCCAGCGACAGCACGACCGTGGCGAGCGTTCCGAGCGCGACGACCAGCAGCCACAGCACCCAGGTCCGGCCCCGGCCGATGCGTGCGGCCAGCCGCGCGGCCGCGTCGAAGACCCCCGCGGCGTCGGCCAGTTCGGCCACGACCGTCACGGCCAGCAGGAAACCCAGGACCGGGCCGGCGCGGCCGGCGACCTGCGCGACGTCGTCCCCGCTCAGCAGGCCGGTGACGACGGCGAGGGCCCCGGCGATCCCGCACACCCACCACACGTCAGGGCGCCTGGACCTGCAGGGTCCACGACCCGCCGCGCCGGGCCGGTTCCAGCAGCTCGGCGTCGAACGCCTCGCCGACGGCGTCGTGCAGCGCGCCCGGCGTGCGCGGGGCCCTGCCGGCGCGGGTCAGCAGGTGCCGGGCGACCAGCCCGCGGGTGTGCTTGGCGGCGTGCGAGACGACCTTCCCGCCGGACAGGACGCGGACGGCGACCGTGCGGGCCGCGGTGTCGGCGTCGGGCACCCAGGCCGCCGCGTACGCGGCCGACCGGCAGTCCACGACGACCCCCTCGGGCCGCAGGACCTCGGTCAGCTGCGGCCGCCAGAACGAGGCCAGCGACCCGATGCCCGGCAGGTCGGTGCCCATCGACAACCGGTACCCCGGCACGCGGTCGCGCGGCTGCAGGACGCCCCACAGCGCGGAGAACACCAGCACGCGGCGGGCCGCCGCGGCCGGGACCGAGGACAGGTCCAGGGCGTCGTAGAGGACACCGGTGTAGATCCGGGCCGCCGTGGCGGTGGGGCGGCTGCGCAGCGTCGTGTTGGCCGCGACGACGTCGGCCAGGCTCGCCCCGGCCCCCAGGACCGTGGCGGCGTCCGGCCGCGCGGAGACCGTGACGAGCGCGTCGAGCACCTGCTCGCGGGCGGTGGTCAGTTCCGGGTGGGACAGGGCGCCGGGACGGACCGGGGTGCCGCGACGCGGGCCGGTCCACTTGGTCTCCGACGGGGGGAGCAGCACGAGCACGAGGGACGAGCCTACGTGCCCGACGGCCTCGCCCGGTGCCCTAGTCTGGTGCACGGACGAGTCGGCCGGGCGACCGCGTCGGCCGGGTTTCCCGGTCGCCGAGGAAAGTCCGGACTCCACAGGGCAGGGTGGTGGCTAACGGCCACCCGGCGTGAGCCGCGGGACAGTGCCACAGAAAGGAAACCGCCTCCCCGGGGAACCGGGGCGGTAAGGGTGAAACGGTGGTGCAAGAGACCACCAGCGTGCTGGGTGACCAGCACGGCTAGGCAAACCCCACCCGGAGCAAGACCAGACAGGCAGCGTTCGAGGGCGGCCCGCCCGAGCTGCCGGGTAGGTTGCTCGAGGCGTGCGGCAACGCACGTCCCAGATGGATGGTCGCCGCCCGCTCCTTCGAGCGGGAACAGGATCCGGCTTACAGGCCGGCTCGTCCCCTCACCTCACCGCGTCGCCGACGCGGCCACCGGCCGGGCGTCGCCCGCGACCGTGTCGTGCAGCACCGCCTCGACGGCCGCCACGGTCTGGTCCAGGGAGAAGTGCCGCACGACGTGCCGGCGGCCGGCCAGGCCCAGGCCGGGGTCGGTGCTGCGCCACCGGAGGTTCTCCACCAGCTTGCCGGCGAGGGCGGCCTCGTCCCCGCGGGGGAACAGCAAGCGGCGCAGGTCACCCGTGAGGATCTCGGGGATCCCGCCCACCGCGCTGGCCACCACCGGCCGGCCCGAGGACAGGGCCTCGATGACGACCCGGCCGAACGGCTCCTGCCACTGGGCCGGCAGGACGACGAGGTCGCTGGCGTGCAGCAGGTCCGTGACGTCGTCCTGGGCCGGGAGACGGACGACGCCGTCGGCCCGGTCCCATCCCCGCGGAACCGCCGAGGCGTCGTCGGGGGAGGCGTTGCCCGCGCACACCAGGAGCGCCTCGGGGACCTGCCGCCGCACGTGGGGCCAGGCCCGCAGGAGGCTGCCCAGGCCCTTCTCGGGGACCAGGCGGCCGTAGTGCAGCACGACGGGGACGTCCGGCGGCAGGGACAGCCTCGTGCGGGCGAGGACCTGCTCGTCCGGTCCGCCGGCCGGGTAGCGGGCGGGGTCCACGCCGTTGTGGACGACGACGACCTTGTCGGCCGGGACCCCGGCGTCGACCCACTGCCGCTCGATGAAGTGCGACACCGCGATGAAGGTGTCCACGCCGCGGGCCAGCGCCCGGAACGTCCGGCCGCTGGGGTGGTGGCGCAGGTGCACCACGACGGGGCGCCGCGCGCGCCGCGACGACTTCCCGCCGGCCACCGCCCACAGCATGTGTTCCGGACGGTGGCAGTACACGACGTCGGCGTCGCTGCGCTGCACGGCCCGCACCCCCGGGACGAGGCGCGCGGCGTCGCCCAGCGGGCTCTGCAGCCGCATCGCGAAACCGGGGATCTGGACCAGGTCGGCCGCGAACTGCTCGAACTGCGCACGCAGCGAGCCGTTCTCGCGGAAGACGACCTCCAGTTCGTGACCGCGTCCGGCCAGGGCGCGGCTGACCTGCAGCGTGCTCAGTTCCACACCGCCCAGGGGTTCCAGCCTGTCCACGTTGGTGAGGATCTTCACGGGGTTCCTTCCACCGGCGGGGCCAGGACGCGTGCCCGGCTCGCCAGCGCACCCTTCCAGCCACCCAGCGCGCCGCGGTCCACGGTGACGCGAAGCTGACCGCACGCGGCGGTCCCCTGAACCGACCCCGGCGTCAGGATCCCGTCAGGGACGGAGTCGTCACCAGTCCCACGACGTGGTCGACGACCACCTGCTGCGAGCGCTCGTCCACCGCCGCGTCCCCGCTCGTCAGGGCCCGCACCAGCAGCGAGCCCATGAACAGCTCGGTCGCCTGCGCCGGAGTCGTCCGGCCGGTGAGTTCGCCGCGCGCCGCGGCGCGGTGGAACGCGTCCTCCAGGACCGCCGCGCACCGGTCGACGTACTCGCGCCGGAACCGCTGCGCGACGGCGGGGAACTGCGCCACCTCGTCCACGCACCGTTGCAGGACCTGCCGGCGTGGACTGGAGACCGCGGCGGCGATCCGGGGCGCGAGGGTTCTCAGGTCACCGCGCAGGGTTCCCGTCAGGGGCGGTTCCAGCCGGGCGGTCAGCGTTCCCACGGCCTCCACGGCGAGGTCCTCCGTCGTGGCCCAGCGGGCGTGGACGCCGCGACGGTCGACGCCGGCGCGCGCGGCGACGGCGCGGGTGCTCAGCGCGGCCAGGCCCTTCCCGGCGATCTCGTCGACGGCCGCCGCGAGCACCCTGGCGTCGATCGCGGGATCCCGGGGCCGGCCGCGCCGCACGTCGTCCACGGGTGCATCCTATTCACGTACCACCGTGGTACATCACGAGAGGAGCCCGCTGTGGCGACGATGTACGAGGCGACCGCGACGGCCTGGGGCGGCCGCGACGGCCGGGTCAGCTCGTCCGACGACCGCCTGGACCTGACGCTGTCGATCCCGGCGGGGATGGGCGGCGACGACGGCCCGGGCACCAACCCCGAGCAGATGTTCGCCGCCGGGTACGCCGCCTGCTTCCACAGCGCGCTCAAGGCGGTCGCCCGCAGCCGCAGGGTCGACGTGGCGGACTCGGCGGTGTCCGTGACGGTCGCCGTCACCGGCGGCCTGGCCGAGGGCATCGACCTGGCCGTGAGGATCGAGGCGCAGCTGCCCGGCGTCGAGGAGGCCCTCGCCCGCGAACTGCTCGACGCCGCCCACGCGGGATGCCCCTACAGCCGCGCGACCCGCGGGAACGTCGTGCAGGAGGTCGTCCTCGTCCACGACGAGGACTGAGGCTCCGGCCGGGGTCAGAACTCGGCGGGCGGGGGCTGCAGGTGCGCGTGCCACATCCGTGACAACCGCGGGTTCGCCGGGACCGGGTTGGCCGGGCAGACGACGTCGTGCCGCACGCGAGCGCCCACCGAGTCCTCGTCCTCCCCGTGCTCGCCGTCTGCGGGGACCGCGACGCCGTCCACCACCCGCCAGCGTTCCTCCACCGGGACGCTGGCGGCGAGGACGGACTCCTTGGCGAGCCCGACGCGGTCGCCGGCCGCGCCGGGGTACTCGTGGACCGGGTGACCGCAGTGCGGGCAGTCCACCTCGGTGTAGGGGCGCTCGGCCGCGATCCGCGCCATCCGCCGCACCAGCTGCAGGACGGCCGAGGACTGCTGCCCCAGGGTGGGCGGCAGCCCGCGGGGTTCCTCCACGACAGGCCGGACCGGCGCCGGCGGCGCCGTCGCGCCCGCGAACCGCTCGCGGCAGCCCGCGCACACGGCCACCTGCACCCCGAGCCGTTCCTGGACGCGGACGTCGTCGTCGGGATCCGATCTCCCGCAGAACGCGCAGCTGGCCCGGCCCGGCTCCTCCACCACCCCTCCAGCATGACCGACGCGCTGCGCCGTCCGGGTGGGGTGTCGGTCGAACGGGCCCGCCGCACCCCTGGAACTACGCACAGTGTTCACAGGGGTCGGTCGGCGACCCGCACCGGGACGAGCAGGAGGACCTCCGCGTGAGCGGCCAGCAGTACCCACCCCAGGAGCCGCGGCGACCGGCCGACGTCCCGTTCTTCGCCCCCGGCCGCGGCGAGTACGGCGGGCCCCCCACGCCGTCCGGGCAGCCGTCCGGTCAGCAGTTCGGGCAGCAGTTCGGCCGGTCGTTCGACCAGAACCCCCACGAGCACGCCCCGTCGTGGCAGGGCGATGCCCCGCGGCAGCCCCTGGAGCCCGTCGCGGGCCTGGGGCAGGCGGCCGTCGTCCTCGCCGTCCTCGTCACGGCCTGCGACCTGCTGTCCTCCGGGGTGGACGCGGCGGCCGGCGACACCCTCGGTGGTGCCCTGGTGGTCGTCGTGACGTCCTTCGGCTACCTGGCCGGGATGGTCGCCAACCTCGTCGTGGTCGGGCTCTTCCTCGCCCGGGCCCGCCGCAACGCCGTGCGGATCGCCCCGCACGTGCGCCAGCGGCGAGCCGCGAGCTGGGCGTGGTGGGGCTGGATCGTGCCCATCGCCTCGCTGTTCGTGCCGTACCAGTACGTCAGCGACATCTGGACGGCCTCGCACGAGCGCGCACCCCGGGGCGCCGCGCCGAAGCTCGGGGCCTGGTGGGCGGCGTGGCTGGTCAGCACCTACCTGGGCAGCGCCACGTTCCGGTTCGGTCAGGACGGCGACGTGGGCACCTCGCTGGGGCTCGGTGTCCTGTCGGCCCTGGCGGGCCTGGTCGCCCTCCCGTTCTTCACCGGCGTCGTCCGGTCCATCGCCGCGGCCCAGCGGCCCTGAGGGCCACGACGACGGGTCAGGCCAGCAGCGCCGGCACGACCTCGCGCTCGAACAGTTCGATGCCGCTGGTGTCGGTCGCGGCCTCGGGGAAGTAGAAGTTGGCGTACCCCAGGCCGGCGTCCAGCAGCGGTTTGAGCTTGGCGACGATCTGTTCGGGAGTTCCGACGGCCGCGCCGCCGGGCCCGAGGCCCGCCACCTCGCGTTCGGTCGCCTCGGCGCTGACGTGCTTCTCCAGCACCGCGCGCCGGGCGGCCACCCGGTCGGCGACCTCCCGCTCGTCGCGACCGATGGCGACGTTGTAGTCGGCCGAGCGCACGATGGAACCGAAGTCGCGGCCGACGTCCTTGCAGTGCTGCTCCAGCACGGAGGACTTGTGGGTGAAACCCTCCAGCGTGCCGTCGAAGTTCGTGTAGTCGGCGTACTTCGCGGCCGTGCGCAACGTCTTGCGTTCACCGCCGCCGGCGATCCACATCGGGATGCCGCCCTCCTGCACCGGCAGCGGCCGGTTGATGGCGCCGGACGTCTGGTAGTGCTTGCCCTCGAAGGTCGAGACCCCGTCCTTCCACAACTGGGCCATGATCTGCACGCCCTCGTCGAGACGGGCGAGGCGTTCACCGGCGCTCGGGAACCCGTAGCCGTAGGCGAGCCACTCGTGCTCGTACCAGCCGGCGCCGATGCCCATGTTCACCCGGCCGCCGGAGACGACGTCGACCGTCGTGGCCACCTTCGCGAGGTGGGCGGGGTTCCGGTAGGACATGCACGTGCACATCTGACCCAGCCGGATGCGCTGCGTCGCAGCGGCGAAGGCCGCCATCAGGGTCCACGCCTCGTGGGTGGCCTGGTCGGTGGGCTCGGGGACGGTGTGGAAGTGGTCGAAGACCCAGATCGAATCCCACACGTTCCCGGCGTCGGCGCGCTGCGCCAGCCCGCTCATGACCTTCCAGTGCTCGGCCGGGTCGATCCCGACCAGGTCGTGCTTCCAGCCCTGCGGGATGAACAGGCCGAACTTCAGCCGCGGCGTCGCGTCAGTCATGAACCCGACACTAGTGCGACGAGGTCACCACCGGAAGGTCAGGCCCGTTCGGCCGCGACCCGGGCCGCCAGCGAGGCCGCGCCGATGATGCCCGCGTCGTTGCGCAGCTGCGCCGGGACGATGGGGGTGCGCAGGTCCAGCAGCGGCAGGAACTTCTCGTGCTTCTTGCTCACCCCGCCGCCGACGACGATGAGGTCGGGCCACAGCAGGTTCTCCACGTGGGAGTAGTAGCGCTGCAGCCGCTTCGCCCACTGCGACCAGGACAGGTCGTGCCGGTCGCGGGCGGAGTCGGCGGCCTTCTTCTCCGCGTCGTGGCCGTCGATCTCGAGGTGACCGAGTTCGGTGTTGGGCACGAGCCTGCCGTCGACGAACAGGGCGCTGCCGATCCCGGTGCCCAGGGTCGTGACCAGGACGACGCCGTGGACGCCCTTGCCCGCGCCGAACTCGATCTCGGCGTACCCGGCGGCGTCGGCGTCGTTGACCACCAGCACCGGCCGGCCCAGCGTGTCGGAGAACAACGTCTCCGCGTCGGTGCCGATCCAGGAGGGGTCGACGTTCGCGGCGCTGCGCGCGATGCCGTGCTGGATGACGGCGGGGAAGGTGATGCCCACGGGGGCGTCCTCGGCCAGGCCCGCCAGCGAGGGCAGCGAGGACAGCGCCTTCGCCACCACCGGGGCCACGGCCGCCGGGGTGGCCGGCTGCGGCGTGTCGATGCGCACGCGGTCGGCGGCGAACTCCCCGGCGGCCAGGTCGACGGGGGCGGCCTTGATCCCCGAGCCGCCGATGTCGACGCCCAGGGCGTGGGAGTGGACGGGGCTGCTGGCCGCCCTGCTCGACGCGGGGACCGGGGCGGGAGTCGAGGTGGTCGATGCAGAGGTCACGGCCAACCAGCCTAGGGGTCCGCAGCGGTCCCGGCACCGGTGGAGGCCCCGTGGCGCACGTCCCGGGTGCCGCTGCACCTCAGCCGCGGTAGCCGCCGCTGTCCTTCGGCATGACGATCCACAGCGCGGCGTACACCAGGAACTGCGGTCCGGGCAGGATGCACGACAGGACGAACAGCAGCCGCACGACGTTGGCCGACAGGCCGAAGCGACGGCCGAGGCCGGCGCAGACCCCGGCGACGATCTTGCCGGACTGGGGACGGGACAGGGCGGGTGCGCTCACGGCGGGCTCCTTCGGGTCGGTGGTGAGGGCGGTGGTTCCGCCCACGGCCATCCAACGCCCCGGACCCGCTCCTCGTCCCGCTACCGCAGGCTGATCTTCGCGGGCGGTCCTGCGACCCCGGGAGGACGGGCAGGACTACGGCAGGGTGAGGATCTCCGCGCCCGTCTCGGTCACCACGATGGTGTGCTCGAACTGCGCGGTCCGCTTCCGGTCGCGGGTGACGACCGTCCAGCCGTCCTCCCACATGTCCCACTCGTGGGTGCCCAGCGTCAGCATCGGCTCGATGGTGAAGACCATGCCCGGCTCCATGACCAGGTCGTGCGCCGGCGCCGCGTCGTAGTGCGGCACGACGAGACCGGAGTGGAAGGAGGGGCCCACCCCGTGGCCGGTGAAGTCGCGCACGACGCCGTAGCCGAAGCGCTGGGCGTACTTCTCGATGACGCGGCCGATGACGTTGATCGCCCGTCCCGGCGCGACGGCCTTGATGCCGCGCATCGTCGCCTCGTGGGTGCGCTCGACGAGCAGGCGGGACTCCTCGTCGACCTCGCCGCACAGGTAGGTGGCGTTGGTGTCACCGTGCATGCCGTCGAGGTAGGCGGTGATGTCGATGTTCACGATGTCGCCCTCGGCCAGCACCGTGGAGTCCGGGATGCCGTGGCAGATGACCTCGTTGAGGCTGCTGCACAACGACTTCGGGAACGCCCGGTAGCCCAGCGTCGAGGGGTAGGCGCCGTGGTCGCAGAGGAACTCGTGGCCGATGCGGTCCAGTTCGTCCGTGGTCGTGCCCGGCACGATGTGCTCGGCGACCAGCGCCATGGCCTGCGCGGCCAGCCGCCCCGCGCGGCGGATCCTCTCCACGCCCTCGGCGTCGATGACGTGCGAACCCGTGTAGGGCGTCGGCGCCGGCCGGTCCACGTACTCGGGCCGGGCGATCGCGGCCGGAACCTGCCGTCGCGGCGAGATGACTCCGGCCACCAGGGTGCCGGCAGGTGCGGTGGTCGTGCCCGTGCTCATGCCCCCGAGTCTAGGTCGTGCCTGCTGGGGCGGGTGCGTGGCGCGGGCTGACGGGCCAGGATGCCCCCATGGCCAAGGAGTACTGGTACGACACCTCGACCGGGCAGGTCCAGGAGCTGGAGAAGCGCGGGCAGCAGAAGGACCTGCTGGGGCCCTACACCACCCGCGAGGAGGCCGAGCACGCCCTGGAGCGGGCCCGGGCGCGCACCGCGGCCGAGGACGAGCGCGACCGCGAGGAGGAGGACTGGTGAGCCGGACGACCCCCGGGCACCCCGACAGGGGTGGGGGGGGGCACCCCTGAGGACGTCCGTGCGTTGTCCTGGGTGATCCCCGACGACAGGACGACGGGGCGCCACCATCTCTCCACCGAGGGGTGGATGCCCACGAAGTGTGCGTCGGTCAGGATCGAACGACCGCCCGCGCCGACCTAGGATCGGGGGACGCCCGGAGGTGGGGCGGGCGGAACGCATGTCGAGGACGAGGGGAACCGCCTGATGTCGGAGTCGCTGGACCTGAGCAAGCCGCTGAACCCGCCGGCCGCGCCGGCGACGCCGCCTGCCACGGATCTGCAGCTGACCCCGCCGGCTCCGGTGCCGGTGGTGGCGGACGACCAGGCCGAGGGCATGATCCCCCTCGACGAGGCCACCCGGACGGAGCTGACGCGCAAGGCGCAGGCCTTCGTCGCCGACCTGGCCGCGCAGGACCCGCGCAGCCCGGCCTTCCAGAAGAAGGTCGACGACATCACGCGCATGGGCGAGCAGGAGGTCCGCTCCTCGGCGCAGGTGTCGAACCGGATGCTGGAACGGCCGCAGTCGAGCCTGGCCGGGGCCAAGGGGCAGAAGGCCTCCGGGCCCGGCGCCGACGCCCAGGTGAAGGTCGCGAACACGCTGCTGGAGCTGCGGCAGACGGTGACCGACCTCGACCCGGGGCGCGCCGACCTCAAGGGCGCGAAGAAGATCCTCGGCATCATCCCGTTCGGCGGCAAGATCCAGCGCTACTTCGAGCGCTACCAGGACGCCCAGTCCCAGCTCGACGCCATCATCAAGGCGCTCGCCAGCGGTCAGGACGAACTGCGCAAGGACAACGCCTCCATCGAGTCCGAGAAGCAGAACCTGTGGACCACGATGGGCAAGCTGACCGAGTACGCCACGCTGGCCAAGGCCCTGGACGCCGCCACCGTGAGCAAGATCGACGAGCTGCGGGTGTCCAACCCGCAGGCCGCCGACGCGCTGACGTCGGACGCGCTGTTCCCGATCCGTCAGCGCCACCAGGACCTCCTGACCCAGCTGGCGGTCAGCGTGCAGGGCTACCTGGCGCTGGACTTGGTGCGCAAGAACAACATCGAGCTCATCAAGGGTGTCGACCGCGCGCAGACCACGACGGTCGCGGCGCTGCGGACCGCGGTCATCGTCGCGCAGGCGCTGGCGAACCAGAAGCTGGTGCTGGACCAGATCAACGCGCTGAACACCACGACGAACCAGATGATCCTGTCGACCTCGGAGATGCTCAAGCAGCAGACCGGGCGGATCCACGAGCAGGCCTCGACGGCCATGGTCGACGTGAACACCCTGCAGAAGGCGTTCGACAACGTCTTCGCGACGATGGACGCCATCGACACGTTCAAGCAGCAGGCCGTCGTCAGCATGGCCACGACGGTCGACGCCCTCGAGGGCCAGGTGCAGCGCTCGAAGTCGTACCTGGAGCGGGCCCGCAACGGCGAGCAGGGTTCCGGAGCTGGACAAGGCCCTGCCCTCGAAGGTCCCCGGTGAGTTCCGTGGCACCCTCCCGCGGCGACCAGCGCCCCTCCCGCGCGGTGCGTCAGGCGCGCCCCGCCGCGGCGGAGGGACGCGTGGTGCGGCGGCGTCCGGCCCAGGCGCCGCCGGAACTGGTCTCGCGCCGGTTGCGCAGCCGCACCTGGCGGGCGGCGAACTCCTGGTGGCTGGCGGTCCCCGCCGTGGGTCTGCCGTGGTTGTCGTTCCTCTACATGGGGTTGCGCGGCCGGCGGCCGCAGTGGGTGCTGGCCGCCGTCGCCTACCTGCTGGCGATGGCCGGCGCGGTCACGGCCCTCGGGGTCGGGCTGGCCGCGAACGCGTTGGGGTGGTTGGTGCTCGGGGCGCTGGTCGCCACGGGTACCTGGGGTCTGGGGTTGGTGCACTCGGTCATGGCGAACTCGACGTGGTTGCGCATCAAGGCGGCCTTCACCGGTGAGCCGGTGCTCGAGCACGCGCCGGCGCCGGCTCCGGTCGAACCGGCCCCGCCGGCCGACCCGGTCACCGCGCTGCAGCAGCGGCTGCGCGAGGTCGTGCGCACGGCCAACCGCAACGGCGGCCGGCTGCCCGACGGCGCGGTCCCGGCGGTCCGCGAGATCGAGGACGTCCTGACCCCGCTGCTGGCCCACGTCGCCAAGCGCGGCGCCGAGGTGGAGGAGCTGCACAACCTCGAGGCCATCGTCACCGAGTACCTGCCCGGCGCGCTCGAGCACTACCTGGACCTGCCCGAGGAGTACGCGCTGACCAACCGCGGCCCCTCGGGGACGACCCCGGCCGAGGAGCTGGTGACCCAGTTGCAGCTGCTCGCCGACGGCTCCCGGGACGTGCAGCGGGCGGTGTACGACCACGACGCACGCAAGCTGTCGGTCCAGGGGCGCTTCCTCGACGCGAAGTTCCGCCGGTCGGACCTGGACCTGTGAGAGACCGGTAGGAGGCTGCGGTGGGAGTCGATCTCGGCAAGGACGGCGGGACGGGCAGCGGGCGCGAGCGCGCGCGGCCGGAGCCCCTGCAGGGTCCGCACCACCCCGGTGACGGGCAGGTCGCCCGCACGACCCCACCGCCGGTGCCGTACGAGAAGCGCGAGCCCTCCGTCCCGCAGGAGGAGCCGCAGCAGCAGCCGGCGGGCGCCCGGGGCCTGAGCTCGCACGCCCTGGGCGTGCTGTCCGCCGCCTGGACGGTGGGCTGGATCGTCGCCTTCGCCAACGGCGTCTGGTGGCTGGGCGTCGTCATGATCATGATGGGCGGCCCGCTGGCGGGCTACCTGCGGCACCAGGGGGTGCCGTGGGCTCCCGTGGACCCCGCCGAGCGCGCCCGTCGCCGCCGGCTGCGGCACCAGCGCCGCGCCGAGCGCCACCGCGAGCTGCGCAGCCGTCGCGTGCCGCAGGCCGTCGCGGCACCCCCGGCCACCCCGGACCCGGTGACGGTCGCCGAGCGCCGGCTGGCCGCCGCCGTCGTCACGGCCGAGACGGCCGGTGGGCGCCTGGAGGCCGAATCGCTCGAACTCGTCCGCGAGGTCGACCGGCTCCTGCGCCCGCTGCTGGCCCAGCTGCGCACCCGCGAGGCCGACCCGCAGGTGCGGCACGACCTGGAGACGCTGGCCGGTGAGCACCTGCCGCGCACCCTCGAGGACTACCTGGTCCTGCCCGACGACTACGCCCGGCAGCACCGCACGTCGGCGGGGACGACCCCCGCCGACGAGCTGCGCAGCCAGCTGCAGCTGCTCGTCGAGGGCTGCCGGCAGCTGCGCGACAGCGTCCTGGCCCGGGACGTGGACCGGCAGCAGCAGCAGAGCCGGTTCCTCGAGGCCAAGTTCCGGCGATCGGACCTGGACCTGTAGCTGGACTCGTGGAGGACCTCTGGAAGGAACTGGAGGTGGTGACGGTGGGGATGGAACTCAGCGGGCGCGACGACGGTGCGCCCCCGCGCTACGTCCAGCCCGCCCGGGAGCTGGAGATCGTCCGGCCGCAGGACCTCGAACCACGGCTGGGGGCGAACCTGCCGGTGTTCGGCTGGATCTCCGACCCCGCGTTCCAGGTGCTGCGCTTCGTCGGGCTCGGGGCGTGGATCGTCCTGTACGCGGAACTGTCCTGGGTCTTCGGATTCCTCGCGATGTGGGCCTGGATCGCACTGAACGTGGCCTACGAGAACGAGTCCCGGCGCCGGCGCCGGTTGCGCAAGCACTACCGGCGTGCGGTCAGGCTCGGCTACGCGATCCCGGCGCTGCCGGTGGAGGGCCCGGGCGAGGTGTCCCGGGAGCTGCGGGGGCGCCGTTCCACGCCGCGGGCGGCCGGGGCGGGTGCCGAACCCGACCGGCCGGTCGCCCCGCAGGTCACGGCGGCGGAGAAGGCGCTGGTGGCCACCGTCCGCCGGGTCGACACCAGCGACCGGTTCGACCGGGTCGACGTCGTGCTGGTGCACCAGGTCGCCGACCTGCTCGGCCCGCTGCTGCTGCGCATCGCCGAACGCGGCGGCGACCCGCAGGTCCGGCACGACCTGGAGACGCTGGCGGGGGAGCACCTGCCGCGCACGGTCGACGACTTCCTGGCCCTGCCGCCCGACGTCGCCCGCACCAGCCGCAACGCGGGCGGCACCACCCCGGCCGAGGAGCTGCGCAGCCAGCTGCACCTGCTCGTCGAGGGCTGCCGCACGCTGCGCGAGTCGGTGCACGCGGCCGACGTGGACCGGCAGCAGCAGCAGAGCCGGTTCCTGGAGAACAAGTTCCGCAAGAGCGATCTGGACCTGTAGTGCGGTAGGAAGGGATCATGACCCTCGACGTGCAGCTCGTCGGCTCCACGACCCAGATGGCCGTGGTGACCCTGCGTCCTGGCCAGACGCTGTACTGCGAGGCCGGCAAGTTCCTCTTCTCCTCCGGCGACGTCGTCATGGAGACGAAGCTGACGGCCCCCAGCGGCAAGGAGGGCGGCGGTGGCGGCTTCGGCGGGCTGCTGCGCGGGGCCGCCGCGGCCGGCAAGCGGATGCTGGCGGGGGAGTCCTTCGCCTTCCAGCACTTCCACACCCCCGGCGGCGACGGGCTCCTCGGTCTGGCCGGCGTGCTGCCCGGCGAGATGCGGCACCTGGAGCTGGACGGCAGCACGACGTGGTTCGCCGAGAAGGACGCCTTCGTCGCGGCCGAGGCCGGTGTGCACTTCGACATCGCCTTCTCCGGCCTGGGGCAGGGCGTCATGGGCGGGGAGGGGTTCATCCTCGAGAAGTTCACCGGCCGCGGGTCGCTGCTCATCGCCGGGGCCGGGGACTTCATCGACATCAACCCCGCCGACTACGGCGGCACCGTCCGCGTGGACACCGGCTGCATCGTCGCCTGGGACGACCGCATCACCTACGGCGTCGAGACCGTCGGGCGGCTGAACCGCCAGGGCATCATGAGCGCCGTCTTCGGCGGGGAGGGGCTGACGCTGGCGACGCTGCGCGGCAACGGGCGCGTCATCCTGCAGTCGGTCACCATCGAGGCGTTCGCCAAGGCGCTGGTCAAGAACAGCGCCAAACCCGACCAGCAGGGGATGGGTGCGCTGGGCGGCCTGTTCTCGGGGTCGCGGGACTGACCGGGCACCCTCGGGGCACTTTCCGGTGACGGTGATCGTTGGGCTCACCGTCACACACGACACGCACGAAGGAGCGACACACCATGGGCGTCAGCCTCAGCAAGGGCGGCAACGTCTCCCTGTCCAAGGAAGCGCCGGGGATGACCAAGGCCGTGATCGGCCTGGGCTGGGACGCGAACTCGTTCACCGGCTCGGACTTCGACCTGGACGCGCAGGCGATCATGGTCGGCGCCAACGGCAAGGTCCCCAACGACGGCTACTTCGTCTTCTTCAACCAGCTGAAGTCCCCCGAGGGCTCGGTCGAGCACACCGGTGACAACCGCACCGGTGAGGGCGAAGGCGACGACGAGCAGATCAACGTCGACCTGTCGGGCATCCCGGCCGAGATCGACAAGGTCGTCTTCACCGTCGCCATCTACGACGCCGACACCCGCAAGCAGTCCTTCGGCCAGGTCCGCAACGCCTTCATCCGCGTCGTGAACGCCGAGGGCAACACCGAGGTCGCGCGCTACGACCTGTCCGAGGACGCCTCCACCGAGACGGCCATGGTCTTCGGCGAGCTGTACCGCAACGGCAGCGACTGGAAGTTCCGCGCCGTCGGCCAGGGCTACGCCAACGGCCTGCGCGGCATCGCGACGGACTTCGGCGTCAGCGTCTGACCGCACGCAGCGCACGCGCCGCGGGGGGGGGCCGCCGGGGGGGGGGGGGGGGGGGGGGGGGGCGCGCCCGCCGGGGGGGTTGGTGGTGTGGTGTGCCGCCCGCCCCCCCC
>NZ_JBJLSI010000028.1:0-67707 GCF_050871945.1 Kineococcus deserti
AGCTGTAGGCGGGTCGCCCCGGTTTGCGGGGGCGGATGTGTATCTCACACACGGCCAGTGGCAAGCGTTGGGGGGCCCCGCGCCGGGCGTGGCGGGGGGCCCCCCGGCTCACCGGCCGCTGTAGTTGGGCGCCTCGACGGTCATCTGGATGTCGTGCGGGTGCGACTCCTTCAGCCCCGCCGCGGTGATCCGGACGAACTTGCCGTTCGCCTGCAGCTCCGGCACCGAGCGGGCGCCGGAGTAGAACATCGACTGCCGCAGCCCGCCGACGAGCTGGTGGGCGACGGCTCCCAGCGGGCCGCGGTAGGGCACCTGGCCCTCCACGCCCTCGGGCACGAACCGGTCGTCGGAGGCGACGTCGTTCTGGAAGTAGCGGTCCTTGGAGAACGACCGGCCGCCCTGGCGGGTCTGCTGGGCGCCCAGGGAGCCCATGCCGCGGTAGCTCTTGAACTGCTTGCCGTTGATGAACACCAGGTCGCCGGGGCTCTCGTCGCAGCCGGCCAGCAGCGACCCGAGCATCACGGTGTCGGCGCCGGCGACCAGGGCCTTGGCGATGTCGCCGGAGTACTGCAGCCCGCCGTCGCCGATGACCGGCACGCCCGCGGGCTTGGCCGCGCGGGAGGCCTCGTAGATGGCCGTGACCTGCGGGACGCCGACCCCGGCGACGACGCGGGTGGTGCAGATCGAGCCCGGCCCGACGCCGACCTTGATGCCGTCCACCCCGGCGTCGACGAGGGCCTGCGCGGCGGCCCGGGTCGCGACGTTGCCGCCGACGACGTCGACGTGCGCGGCGGCGCTGTCGTTCTTCAGGCGGGAGATCATCTCCAGCACCGCGCGGGAGTGCCCGTGCGCCATGTCGACGACCAGGACGTCCACCCCGGCCTCGACCAGGCCCATGGCGCGCTTCCAGGCGTCCTCGAAGATGCCGATGGCGGCGGCCACCCGCAGCCGGCCGTTGTCGTCCTTGGTGGCCAGCGGGTACTGCTCGGACTTGACGTAGTCCTTGACGGTGATGAGCCCGGTGAGCCGGCCCGCCGCGTCGACGATCGGGAGCTTCTCGATCTTGTGCTGACGCAGCAGCTGCACGGCGTCGTCGGCGGAGATGCCGACGGGGGCGGTGACCAGCGGCGCCTTGGTCATGACCTCGCGCACGGGGCGGGAGAAGTCGCTCTCGAAACGCAGGTCGCGGTTGGTGACGATGCCCACGAGCGTGCCGTCGGGGTCGACGACGGGAACCCCGGAGATGCGGTAGCGGCCGCAGAGGGCGTCGACGTCGGCGAGGGTGGCGTCCGGCGTCGTGGTCACCGGCTGGGTGACCATGCCCGACTCCGAACGCTTCACCAGGTCGACCTGGACGGCCTGCTCCTCGGCGGAGAGGTTGCGGTGCAACACCCCCAGACCACCCTGACGGGCCATGGCGATGGCCATCCGGGACTCGGTGACGGTGTCCATGGCCGAGCTCAGCAGCGGGATCCGCAGGCTGACCCGCTTGGACACCCGGCTCGAGGTGTCGACCTCGGAGGGGATGACGTCGGACTCGCCGGGCAGCAGCAGCACGTCGTCGTAGGTCAGGCCCACGAAGCCGAAGGGGTCGTTTCCGGACGTCTCGGGGTTCTCCACTCTCACCCTGACGATGCTACGACCCGGCAGGGGTCTCCTCGGACGGCTCGGTGGCGGCCGGGGTGGGTTCGACGCCCGCGCTCGGGGACGGTTCGACGACCGGCAGCTCCGGGGTGACGACCCCGACCGGCACGCTGGCGACGGGTTCCTCGACGACGGCACCCGGGAGGGTCTCGCCGGGCGCCGGTTCCGTCGTCGGCTCCACGGGCGCGGTGGTCGGCGCGGGTTCGGCCGGGGGCACGGATGCGGCCGGCGGCACCGGCTCGGCCGGCGGCGTCCCGGTGTCCGTCGGCTCCGCGGGACCGGTGGTCGTCGGTGTCGACGTCGTGGGCGTCGTGGGCGTCGTCGGCGTGGTCGGCGTGGTCGGCGTGGTCGGCGTCGTCGACGGCTGCCCCTCCGTCGGCGTGGACGGGCTGGTCGGTCCGGTCGTGGGCCCCTCGGCCGGGGGGACGACCGGAACGACCGGGGACGTGGCCGGACGCCCCGGGGACGTGGCCGGACCCGTCGAGCCACCCGTCGACCCACCCGTGGCGCCGGGCGTCGGGGCCGGCGAGGACGGGGCGACCGGAGTGGCCGGCGAGGTCGTGGCCGGTTCCGTCCCGGTCGTCCGGCCCGTCCTCATCGGCGGGGCCCAGGTCGGGACGGTGCTCGGGCTCGGCGCCGTCGTGGGGGTGGCGACGTCGGCCAGCTTGCCCGTCGGGGACGCGGTGGTGCCCGAGGGCGAGGTGGTCGGGGTGCCGGTCGGGCCGGTGGCCTGCCCGACGAGCCCGTCGGCCTCGATGTCGGCGAGCGTCTGACGCACGGAGTCGGCGAGCGTCCGACGCACGGAGTCGGCGAGGTCGGCGTCGACGTCGGCGTCGCCGAGCTGCTTCTGCAGGTTCTTCAGCCGGGCAGCCGCGTACTCGCTGCGGCCCGCCTCGGCCTCCCGCAGGGCCTGGTCCAGTTCACGCTTCACGCGCTCCTCGGGAGTTCCCGCGAAGGCCCGGAAGACGGTGTCGGGGAACCAGCCGGGCAGCTGGGCGGCGAAGGAGGCCGCGACCTGACCGTCGCGGCCGCCGAGCGGACCGGTGCCGGTGGCCGCCGCGGCGGCGGTCCCGCCCAGCAGGGCCAGAACGGCCGCGGCCGCGACGGTTCCCCGGCCCACGCGCTGCAGCGTGCGGCGGTGGGCCAGCAGGACGCGCGGGGCGGACGCGGGGGCCGGCGTGGCCGGGTCGGCGTCGCCGCCCACGCCGACGCCGTCGAGGTCGGGCAGTTCGACGGGCCGGACGCCGGCCGTCTCGGGGTCGGCGTGCAGGGCGTAGGAGTCGAGGAAGCGGGCGACGGCGTCGCGCAGGTCGGCGTCGGTCGCCTCGTGCCGGCCGAGGCGGTCCAGGAGGGCGTCGGTGGCCAGCAGCTCGGGCACCGAGAACGAGTTGTCGTTCACGTCCTCCCCTCCCTGCTCGTCCGGGCCTGTGGTCGTTCCCGTGCTCGTCACGCTCGCGGCACCGCGCAGGTGCCCGTCGCGCAGGTGGCCGCGCTTGCCGTCGCGACCGTTCCCGTTGCCGCCGTTCGTCATGGCGCGACCTGCAGGGAGACGTCTTCCAGGGCCGTCTTGCGCAGCTTCTGCATCGCCCGGTGCTGGGCGACGCGCACCGCACCGGCGGTCATGTCGAGGGCGCGACCGGTCTCCTCGGCGGACATGCCCGCCCCGACCCGCAACGTGATGATCTCGCGCAGCTTGGGCGGCAGGGTGTCCAGGAGCCGCCCCACGGTCTCGGCGTCGAAGGCGTCGAGGGCGAGCTGCTCGGGGCCGGGTTCGGCCGTGGCGGCGTCGGGGACGTCGTCGGTCGGGACCGGCGCACGGTAGGAGGCCCGCTGGGCATCGGCGACCTTGTTGGCCGCGATGCGGTACACGAACGCCTCGAACGGGCGCCCGGTGTCCTTGTAGCGGGGCAGAGCCGTCAACACGGCGATGCAGACCTCCTGTGCCGCGTCTTCGGCGGCGTGATCAGCTCCGGGCAGGCGCCCGAGCTTCGCTCGGCAGTAGCGGTGGACGAGGCGGCGCACCGCTGCCAGGAGGTCGGCGACGGCGCCCTGTTCCCCCGACAGGGCACGCGCCGCCAGTTCCTGGAGCCCCCCGGCATCCGTGCTGTTCATCGGCCGGGTCCTGCCGGGCGTTACACCCTGTGCCGAAGTGGTTTCCGAGAGGCCCTCCCGCTCCCCGGCCTCGTCGGGGCGCTCGTCCGCGAAGTCGTCGGCGGAGTCGTCGGCGGAGTCGTCGGCGGAGTCGTCGGCGGCCTCGTCGGCGGCCTCGTCGGCGGCCTCGTCGGAGGGCTCCCCCGACGGGTCCACGTCGTCGTGCCTGGCCGGCGGGGGACCTGTCCGGGGAACGGCGGGCGCGACGGCGGGACCGACGTCCCGCCGTCCGCTCTCTGCATCGGGCCGGCCGCCGGCACGTGCGTCGACCGGCTCGTCGCCCCCGGGGCTCACCTGCCTACCGTACGAGACCCCAACGGAATCCCACAGCCACTGCCTGCGCACGGTCGGCTGCCTCCAGTTTGCGGAAGAGCCGGCGGGCGTGCGTCTTCACCGTGTCCTCGGACAGGAACAGCTCCCGGCCGATCTCGGCGTTGCTGCGCCCGCGGCTCATGCCGACGAGCACCTGCTGCTCGCGCTCGGTGAGCACGGGCGCCCGGCCCGTGAGCACCGCACGCGTGCGGTTGCCGCCACGACGACGGCTGACGTCCTGCAGCGCCTGGAGCACCGCCGTGGCGAGCTCCTCGCGCGAGACGTCCTTGACGAGGTAACCGCGAGCGCCGGCGGCGACCGCGCGGGCCACCCCGTCGCCGTCCTCGGCCATCGTGGCCATGAGGACGTTCGCCTCCGGGTGGCGCGCCAGGAGACGGCGGGCCGCCTCCACGCCACCGATGCCCGGCATCCGGACATCCATGATGACGAGCGAGGGCCGCTCGACGGGCCAGCGCTGGAGCGCCTCTTCGCCCGAGCTCGCACCCACGACGCGGGTCACGCCCGGGACGGCCGCCACCATGCGTCGCATGGCCTCGCGGGCCAGCGGAAGGTCATCGCAGACCAGTACCGTTGCCACCACAAACCTCTTCCCTGTGGGGTGGAGCGCGGCCATCCGTGGCCTCGCTGCGGCGCACGTCGGGTGCGGCCACGAAGAGAGTTGTCGGCACGCGACCGGCCGCACCTGAGGGGGAAGTGCGCATCTGGTGGCGATCACACGGCGCTCCGTGCTATTGCGCGACCGGTCACCGGGCGCCGGCCGGTGGGCGCCGGTCCCTAGGCGCCGACGGCGTCCAGGCACTGCGCGACGGCTTCCTCGAGGCCGGCGGCGTGCACGGTGCCGGGCAGCCGGGTCGTCACGTCCTGCGGCCAGCCGGGGCCGGTGAGGACGACCAGCGGGGCCGGACGCACCCGCAGGAGCGCCTCGAGCCCTTCGGGCAGGGCGCCGTCGCCCGCGCCGTGCACCAGCACCGCCGGGGGGCGGATCCGGCGGACGGCCGCGACGAGCATGCGCACCGGCACGCCGTCGCCGACGCTGCGTGCGCCGGCGCCGTGCTCGGCCAGGGCCGCGGCTGCGGCCAGCAGGACCGGGGTCCGGTCGGCGGGGTGGCTGGCGCTGGCCAGCAGGACCGACCGTTCGCCGATGGCCACCGGCAGCGTCGACAGCGCCCGGGCGACGGCGGCGTGCATCGCCGCGTCCCGGGTGGCCAGCGCGGGCCCGAGGACGGCGTCCCAGGCCGGGGCCACTCCACGGCTGCGGATCTCCTCGGCGAAGCGGTCGGCGAGGCTGGCGACGGCCCAGTCGGCGCTCTCGTCCTGCTCGTAGCCGTGGTGGCCGTCGTGGCCGGCGGCCGGACGGCTCTCGGCGTCCTCGGACTCGTCCTGCGAGGGGTCGGGCACGGTCAGCGCGCCGTCGAGGACGGCGTCGGGAGCCGCGTCCAGCGGGACCCCCGGCGTGGGGGCGAGCAGTCCCGACGTGGGGCCGGCGATGGCGGCCGCGTCGGTGACGGCGGCCTCGATGACGGCCGCGGGGATGGTCGAGACGCTGGCCAGCGCGAACCCGCCGTCGGCGACGGCGGTGGTCGCGGCGATCTGCGCCGCCTCGGCCGGGGACACCCCTTCGAGGGTGAGGCGCCGCATGACGACCAGGCGTGCGAGGTCGCTGGAGCTGTAGCGGCGGTGCGCTCCGGCGGTGTGCTCGGACGGTCCCAGGCCGTAGCGGCGGTCCCAGGTGCGCAGGGTGGCGGGGGCCACCCCGAGACGGCGGGCGACCGCGGCCACGGTCAGCGTCATCCGCGGCGTGGGCGGCACGGGGGCCCCCCGCCCGGCGGCGGCATCGGCAGCGGTCGACATGCGTCGAGTGTCCCAAGAGGGGTCCTGCGGCGCCACTCGCCACCGCGCCAGAAGTTGTTCAGACTTGTTCGCCGGAGGGTCGGCGTTGTTCAGCGCGCGGAGACGCCGACGTTCTGCATGTTGTTCACGTGTGGTTCAGCAGGTTGTTCAGCGAGGCGCCCACCGGAGGTCCAGGGAGCTCCGACGCGGTCGTGGCCCGTGGACGAAGATCGTGAACAAGTTCGCCACAGGTACTTGAACAACTTCTGACTCGGTTGTAGCTTCGGGGCAGTCAGCAAGATCCCCCCTCCCGCAAGGAGCGCACCATGGCCGAGATCTCCCGCCTCCCCGGACCCGTCGCCGACATCTGGGAGTGGCAGCTCGACGGCTCCTGCCGCGAGGCCGACCCGAACCTCTTCTTCCACCCCGAGGGTGAGCGCGGCCCCGCCCGCCGCAACCGCGACGCGGCCGCGCAGGCCATCTGCGCCGGCTGCCCCGTCCTGGAGCAGTGCCGCAAGCACGCGCTGAAGGTGCGTGAGCCGTACGGCGTCTGGGGCGGCCTGACCGAGGACGACCGTGAGGCGATCTACGCGACCGAGCGTCGTCGTGGGGGTCTGCGCGTCGCCGGCTGACCACCTGCGGTTCCACCCCCGTGCGCGGTGTGGTGCGGCGCACGGACCGTGTGATGGACGCGAAAGGGCCCGGCTCCCCGAGGGGAGCCGGGCCCTTCGCCGTGTCAGGAGGGGCGATCAGTGGCCGTGGCCGTGACCGTGACCCGCGGCGGCGGGCTCCTCCTCCTTCTTGTCCACGACGAGGGTGTCGGTGGTCAGGACCATCGACGCGATCGAGGCGGCGTTGCGCAGCGCGGACCGGGTGACCTTGACCGGGTCGAGGACACCGCCGGCCAGCAGGTCGACGTACTCGCCGGTGGCGGCGTTCAGGCCGTTGCCCGGCTCGAGCGAGCGGACCTTCTCGACCACGACGTAGCCCTCGAGGCCGGCGTTCTCGGCGATCCAGCGCAGCGGCTCGGAGGCCGCCTTGCGGACGAGGGCGACACCGGTCGCCTCGTCGCCGCTCTTGCCCAGGTTGCCCTCGAGCACGGAGACGGCGTGCACCAGGGCGGTGCCGCCGCCGGCGACGATGCCCTCCTCGATCGCGGCGCGCGTCGCGGAGACGGCGTCCTCGATGCGGTGCTTCTTCTCCTTGAGCTCGACCTCGGTGTGCGCGCCGACCTTGATGACGACGACGCCACCGGACAGCTTGGCGAGGCGCTCCTGGAGCTTCTCGCGGTCCCAGTCGGAGTCGGTGCGCTCGACCTCGGCCTTGATCTGGGCGACGCGGCCGGCGATGTCGTCGGCCGAGCCGGCGCCGTCGACGATCGTGGTGTCGTCCTTGGTGACCGTGATGCGGCGGGCGGTGCCCAGCGCGTCGAGGTCGACCTGGTCGAGCTTGAGGCCGACCTCCTCGGCGACGACCTGCGCGCCGGTGAGGGTGGCGATGTCCTGCAGGATCGCCTTGCGGCGGTCGCCGAAGCCGGGGGCCTTCACCGCGACGGCGTTGAAGGTGCCGCGGATCTTGTTGACGACCAGGGTCGACAGCGCCTCGCCGTCGACGTCCTCGGCGATGATCAGCAGCGGCTTGGAGGTCTTGAGGACCTTCTCCAGCAGCGGCAGCAGGTCCTGGACCGTCGAGATCTTGCCCTGGTGCACGAGCACGTAGGCGTCCTCGAGAACCGCTTCCTGACGCTCGGCGTCGGTGACGAAGTAGGGCGAGATGTAGCCCTTGTCGAACTGCATGCCCTCGGTGAAGTCCAGCTCCAGCGCGGTCGTGGAGGACTCCTCGACCGTGATGACACCGTCCTTGCCGACCTTGTCGAACGCGTCGGCGAGCAGTTCGCCGACGGTCGGGTCCTGGGCGGAGATCGTCGCGACGTGCGCGATGTCGCCCTTGCCGTCGACGTCGCGGGCCAGCTTCAGCAGCTGGTCGTTGACGGCCTCGACGGCCGCGTCGATGCCGCGCTTCAGACCCGAGGGGGCCGCGCCGGCCGCGACGTTGCGCAGGCCTTCCTTGACCAGGGCCTGGGCCAGGACGGTCGCGGTGGTGGTGCCGTCACCGGCGACGTCGTTGGTCTTGGTGGCGACCTCCTTGGCGAGCTGGGCGCCGAGGTTCTCGTACGGGTCCTCGAGCTCGACCTCGCGGGCGATCGTGACGCCGTCGTTCGTGATCGTCGGCGCACCCCACTTCTTGTCGATCACGACGTTGCGGCCCTTGGGGCCGAGGGTGACCTTGACGGCGTTGGCGAGGGCGTCGACGCCACGCTCCAGCGACTTGCGGGCGGTGTCGTCGAACGACAGCTGCTTGGCCATGAGTACTTCTTCCCTTCGTGTTCAGCACAACGAGGAACGCCCCGGGGGCCCGGTGACCGGGCGCCCCCGGGGCGTCAGAACCTCGTGCCGCTTACTTGGCGACCTTGGCGAGCACGTCGCGCGCCGAGAGGATCAGCAGCTCGTCGCCGCCGTACTTGACCTCGGTGCCGCCGTACTTGGAGTAGATGACCTTGTCGCCCACGGCGACGTCGACCGGGACGCGGTTGCCGTTGTCGTCCACGCGGCCGGGGCCGACGGCCAGGACCTCGCCCTCCTGGGGCTTCTCCTTGGCGGTGTCCGGGATGACGAGACCGGAAGCGGTCGTCTGCTCCGCGTCGAGCGGCTTGACGACGATGCGGTCCTCGAGCGGAGTGATGGAGACCGACACTGGTGCGGCCCTCCCCTTCTGCTTCAGCGAACTGGCGTACGGGACGGTCGGTGGGAGCGGACGTCCGTCGTCGCGGGTGCCGGCGGCCGCTGCCCGGTTGGCACTCCCCCGTGAGGAGTGCCACCGACGCTGCGCGAGACGTTAGCACTCACGGATGCCGAGTGCCAGAGATCCACACCTCCTGGCAGCATCGTCCGGGTGAACACCACCGACGTCGAGGCGCTGACGTCGCCGGCGGGCCGCGCCCTGCTGGCCGAGCTCACCGGCACGGCCGCCGAGGACCCCGTGGCGCTGGCCACCCGGTTGCGCCGTGCCGGGCACGACCCGGCCCTGGCCGCGCTGGCCACGACCCAGTCGCGGTTGCGGGCCAGGGCGGCGGCCAAGTTCGGGCCGCGGGCCCACGACCTGCTGTTCACCGCGGCCGGCGCCGAGCAGGCGACGCGCGCGGTGGTGGCCGCCGAGCACGCGCGGCGGTTCAGCGCCGCCGGCGTGCGCCGGGTGGCCGACCTGGGCTGCGGGGTGGGCGCGGACTCCCTGGCCTTCCTCGACGCGGGCCTGGACGTCCTGCCCGTCGACGCCGACCCCGTCACCGCCGCGGTCGCCTCCCACAACCTGGGCGTCCCCGTGCGCTGCGAGGACGTGACGGCGGGGATCGTCGAGGAGCTGTCGACCGCGGACGGGGCGTGGTTCGACCCCGCGCGCCGCACCAGCGGCGGACGGCGCGTGTTCGACCCCGAGGCCACCTCTCCCCCGCTGTCCTTCGTGCTGGCCACGGCCGCGCGTGTCCCGGCGACGGGCGCCAAGCTCGCCCCCGGCCTGCCGCACGACCTGGTCCCCGCCGCCGCGGAGGCGCAGTGGACCTCGGTCGACGGCGAGGTCGTCGAGTGCGCGCTGTGGTGCGGACCGCTGGCCCGGCGGGGGGTGTCGCGCAGCGCGCGGGTGGTGCGGGGCGCGGAGGTCTTCGACCTGGACTCGGTGGACCTGCCCGGGGCCGCCGTCGGCGAGGTCGGTGGTTTCCTGCACGAACCCGACGGCGCGGTCATCCGCGCCGGGCTCGTGGGGCGCGTCGCGGCGGACCTGGACGGCCGGCTGGTCGACGAGACGATCGCCTACGTGACGACGGACTCCCCCGCGCGTTCGCCGTTCGCGCGCCCGTTCCGGGTGCTGGACGTCGCGCCCTTCGGGTTGAAGACCCTCAAGGCGCGGTTGCGGGCGATGGACGTGGGACCGCTGACGGTCAAGAAACGGGGCACGGCCGTGGACCCGGACCAGTTGCGCCGGCAGCTGGCGCTCAAGGGTTCCCGGCCGGCGACGATCGTGCTGACCCGGGTGCGGGGCCGGCAGAGCGTCCTGTTCGTCGAGCCCCTCACGCCGTGAGGCCGGCCCGCATGATCAGCGCGTCGACGTCGTCGGGCTGGTAGTACCGGGCCCGGCGGGCGATCTGCTCGAAACCCTCGCTGCGGTAGAGGTTCTGCGCGGGCAGGTTGTCGGCGCGGACCTCCAGCAGCAGGTGGGTGGCACCGGCCCCGTGGGCCTGCGCGCGCAACGCCCGCAGCAGGGTCCGCCCCGTCCCGCGGCCCTGCTGCTCGCGGGCCACGCCGATGGTCTGCACGTCGGCGTCGGCCCCGGTGACCACGATCCCGCCGTAGCCCACGACGCGCCCGCCCTCGAGGGCGACGAGGAACCTGCGGTTGGGCTGGGCCAGTTCACCCCAGAAGGCCTCGACCGACCAGGCCGTCCGGCCGAACAGGTCGGCCTCGAGGGCGTGCACGTCGGCCACGTGCCACCAGCGCATCGGGTGCAGTTCCACGCCGTTCAGCGTAGGTGGCTCGCCGCGCACGGGCTGGCCGGGCACCGGTTTCCGCGGACGCCGACGGGCCCCGGTCCGAGGCGGGACCGGCCGGGCCGCCCCGCCCCCACCCTTCCCGGCGATCAAGGACTCAACGCTGACGATCAAGGATTCGCGGAGGGGTTCGAATCCTTGATCGTCGGGTTCGAATCCTTGATCGCCGGGGAGGGCGGGGCGAGCCTCAGCGCCGCAGCGCACCCCGGGGTTCGGACCAGTGCCCCCCGGCGCGCAGGTGCTCCGCGACGCACCGCTCCAGCCGTGTCCTCGGGTGCACCGCAACCGGATCCAGCACCTCCGCGACCGTGCGGCGGAAGACGAACTTCGCCGCCGCCCGGTCGCCGTGGTCGCCACGCTCGACGGCCCCGACCTCGAACCGCCGTGCGAAACCCGTGATGCGGCTGCCCTCCCCCAGCGCCGGCGGCAGCAGCGGGTCGAGCAGCCACGTCGTGCACGTGAACTCCCCCTCGCCGAACACCTCCACGGCCCGGGCCAGCGAGTCGTCCACCGCGGCCGGGTCCAGCGGCCCCGCCTCGGGCACGTGCACGGCCCGGCCGTCGGGGCGGGGAACCCGCTCGAACTGCAGCCGCCCCAGGGCGACGACGTCGGCGCGGGCCAGCCTCAGCAGCCAGCCGGCGCCGATCCCGACGTCGGGGCCGGCGGCCTCGGCCGTCCCGTAGAACTCCACCTTGCGCGCGACGTCGGCGAGGGTCTCCTGCGCGACGGTCTCGTCGAAACCCAGCTCGCCGAACCGCGCGAGGACCTCGGGTCGCAGTTCCTCCAGCGCCTCGACCACCCGGTCGACGGGGATCCCGGGGTCGGTCACGGTGTCGGCGGCCAGCGCGGCGCGCACCCGCTGCACGTCGTTCACGCCTGCCCCAGCAGCCGCAGCAGCCGCTCGACCTCGACGGCCACGGCCTCGCGGGCCGGTGCGACGTACCTGCGGGGGTCGACGAGCGCGGGATCGGCCTGCAGCCGTTCGCGGACGACGCGGGTGAACAACCCGTTGAGGTGGGTGGAGATGTTCACCTTGGTCACGCCGGCGCGGACGGCCGCGGCCAGCTGGTCGTCGGGAACCCCCGACGACCCGTGCAGCACCAGGGGAACGGGAACGGCCGCCGCGAGCTCGGCGACCAGGCCGAGGTCGAGCGTGGCGACGCGTTCGGTCATGGCGTGGGAACTTCCCACGGCGACGGCGAGGCTGTCGACCCCCGTGGCCGCGACGAACGCGACGGCCTCGGCAGGGTCCGTCCGCGCACCGGGGGCGTGCACGCCGTCCTTGCCGCCGACCTCGCCGAGTTCGGCCTCGACGGGAACCGACCGGTCGTGGCAGTGCCCGACGACCTCCCGGGTGCGGCGGACGTTCTCCTCGTAGGGCAGGGCCGACCCGTCGAACATGACGCTGCCGACCCCGGCCTCGACGGCGGCGTGCACGAGGTCGACGTCGTCGGCGTGGTCGAGGTGGACGACGGCGGGAACGGGGCAGCGACGGGCCACGGCGAGGGTGGCCAGCAGCAGGGGCTCGACGGCGCCGCCGTGGTACTTCACGCAGTTCTGGCTGATCTGCAGGACGACGGGGGCTCCGGCGCGGGCGGCGCCCTCGGCGATGGCCTCGGCGTGCTCGAGCAGGACGACGTTGAAGGCGCCGACACCGCGCGCACGGGCGCGGGCGTCGGCCAGGACCTCGGTGGGCGTGGGCACTTCGGCACCTCTCAGGGGACGGGCAGGGAGAACGGCTGCAGCGGGGCGGGCAGCCCGGGCAGTCGCGCGGCCAGGGCGGGCAGGTCCGCGGGATCGACCTCGCCGGCCGAGGGGCGCAGCACGGCCGCGGCCCCGAGCACGGCGGCCCAGCGCAGCGCCACCTCCGGGGGTGCCTGGCGGGCCCAGGCGGCGGCGATGCCCGCGGTCGCGGCGTCCCCGGCCCCCGTGGGGTTCCCGGCCACGCCGGGCACGGCGGGGTGCTCGCACCGGCCCTGGCCGTCGACGGCCAGCAGTCCGGCGGTGCCGCGGGAGACGACGACGCCCCGGGCACCCGCCCCCAGCAGCCGGTGCACCGCCGCCTCGAGGTCGGCGGCGCCGGTGGCCTCCCGGGCCTCCTCGGCGTTGGGCGTGAGCAGGTCCGCGCCCGCGGCGGCCGCGGCGAGCAGGCCGGGGCCGCTGACGTCGACGACCACGCGCGCGCCGGCCTCGTGCCCCGCGGCGACGAGCCCGGCCACCTGCCCGGCGCCGGCCCCCGGCGGCAGGGAACCGGAGACGACGAGCACTCCGCCTGCCGCGCACCGGATCCGGACGCGCTCGCACAAGGCCGCCCAGGTGCCGGCGTCCAGGACCGGGCCGGGTTCGGTGAGCACCGTGGGGTGCTCGACGTCGTCGACGACCGTCACGGTGCTGCGGGTCTCGCCCTCGACGGGCACGGAGTCGGTGCGGATCCCCTGCGCCGCCAGCTCACCGGCGACCCAGGCTCCCGCGCCGCCGCCCAGCGGCTGGACGGCGAGGACCTCCACGCCGAGGGTGTGCAGGACGCGGGCGACGTTGAGCCCCTTGCCGCCGGCCCGGCGCAGGACCTCGCGCACCCGCACCGTCCGCCCGATCCGCTGCCGGTCCACGCGGTAGGTGAGGTCGACGGCGGGGTTCGGCGTCACCACGGTCACGGGGGTCACCGCGGGCTCACCCGGCGGCGGTCGGCGGCGAGCATCGCCGCGCCGCGGGCGGCCGCGGTGTCGCCGTGCACGGCGGCGACCAGCGCGGGCCGGCGCAGCCCGGGCAGCAACTGCTGCAGCCGCTGCGCCAGCGGCTGCAGCAGCAGGTCGCCGGCCAGGGCCAGCCCGCCGCCGACGACGAGGACGCGGGGGGCCACGGTGGCGACCAGCCCGGCGAGGGCCTGCCCGAGCACGTCGACCGTCTCACCCCAGACGCGCTGCGCGGCGACGTCTCCGGCGCGCACGGCGGCGGCGACCTCACGGGCGCCGGCGGCGCCGGCCCGGCGCGCGGTGGCGGCCGCGGAGGCGACCTCCTCGACGCGGCGGCCGCCGAACGGGCCGTCGGCCAGGACGAGCTGCCCGATCTCGCCGGCCCAGCCGCCGGCGACCAGCGGCGCACCGTCGACGAGGACGGCGGCGGCGATGCCGGTGCCGACGGGGACGAACGCCACGACCCCCGCAGCCCCCACGGCGGCCCCCGTCCGGTGCTCGGCGACGGCCCCGGCGCGCACGTCGTGGCTGACGACGACGCCGTCACCGAGGGCGTCGGCCAGGGACCGGGCCAGGGGCAGGTCGCGCCAGCCGAGGTTCACCGAGTGCACGGCGGTGCCGGCGGTCTCGTCCACGACACCCGGCAGGGCGATCCCGACCGGGTCGCCCAGGCGGTGGCCGAGCCCGGCCGCCAGGGCCGCGACCGTCGCCACGACGCCCTCCCCGGTGGGGTCGGGGACAGGGGTCGACGCGCGGCGTTCGGCGAGGACCGTGCCGTCGCCACCCAGCCGCAGCGCCTTGACGGTGGTCCCGCCGACGTCGACGCCGACCGCCGGCCCGGCCGGCCTCACGTGAGGATGACCGAGCGCGTGAGCGAGCGGGGGTTGTCGGCGTCGAGTCCGCGGGCGCTCGCCACCGCGACGGCGAACCGCTGGGCGACGACGAGCGCGGCCTGGGGGTCGAGGTCGTGGGTGACGAACCGGGCTCCGGTGGCGGCGACCTCGTCGGCCAGCCCGGTGGGCACCTCCCCGAAGGCCCAGACGAGGCGTCCGGGCTCGGCGATGGCGACGGGACCGTGGCGGTAGTCCATGGCGGGGTAGGCCTCGGCCCAGAACCGGGCGGCCTCGCGGGTCTTCAGGCCGGCCTCGTGAGCGAGCCCGACGGTCCAGCCGCGGCCGAGGAAGGTGCACTGCTGCGCGTCCAGCAGGTCGTCCAGCTCGACCTCGAGGGCGGCCGCACCGTCGGCGACGAGGGCGTCGAGGTCGAGCAGGTCCGGGTCGGTGGCCGCGAGCGCGGCCCGCAGCAGGGTGAGCGCGCTGGTGGCGAACCGGGTCTGGACCACGGAGCGCTCGTCGGCGAAGTCCATCGCCACGACCGCGTCGGCCTGCTCGGCGGCGGGACTGTCGGCCACGGCCGTGACGAGGGTCGTCGGGCCGGCGACGGCGGCGAGCAGCTGGACCACCTCGGTCGTGGTCCCCGAACGGGAGATGGCCAGCACCCGGTCGTAGCTGCGGCCGGCCGGGAACTCCGAGCCGGCGAAGGCGTCGGTGAGGCCCTGGCCGGCCTGCTCGCGCAGGACGGCGTAGCTCATGGCGACGAACCAGCTGGTGCCGCAGCCGACGACGGCGACGCGTTCGCCCGGGCGGGGCAGGGCGTCGGCGACGGTGGGCGCCAGGGCGGCGGCGCGCCGCCAGACGTCCGGCTGGGAGGCGATCTCGGCGTCGACGAACGTGGAGGGCATCGGCTTCTTCCCGCTGGCGGCCACACACCGCACCACAGCGCGTTGTGTGACCGGTTCTGATCGATACCCTTCCATCTTGAGCAAGAATGGTCAGCGGCGTCAATCCCCGTCGTGCCATCCTGTGAGACCCGTCCCGAGGAGCCGCCGGACATGACCGCCCACCAGCGCCTCAACCAGGTCCTCGAACTGGTCATCGAGCGGGGCAACGTCTCGATCGCCGAGGTGTCGCAGGCCCTGGGCGTCTCCACCGCCACCGTCCGTCGCGACCTCAACCTGCTCGCCGAGCAGCGCCTGGTCACCCGCACCCACGGCGGGGCCGCCGTGCTCGGCTCGGGGTACGAGCTCCCCCTGCAGTACAAGATCGCCCGGCAGGCCGACGCCAAGCTGGCGATCGCGCGCGCCGTGGCCGACCTGGTCGCCCCCGGCGAGGCCGTCGGGCTGAACGGGGGCACCACCACGACCGAGGTGGCGCGCGCCCTGGGGGCCAGCGAACGGCACGGATCCACCGGCGGCGCGGCGGGGGTGACGATCGTGACCAACGCGCTGAACATCGCCTACGAACTGTCCGTGCGCGAGCACGTGAAGATCGTCGTGACCGGCGGCGTCCCGCGCAGCCAGTCCTACGAACTCGTCGGCCCCCTGGTCGGCTCCTCGCTGCGCGACTTCAGCCTCGACCTGGCCGTCCTCGGCGTCGACGGCCTGACCGGCCGCTTCGGTGCCACCACCGTGCACGAGGGCGAGGCCGAGGCCAGCCGGCAGATCGCGGCGGCCGCCGCCCGGGTCGTCGTGGCCGCCGACGCGACGAAGCTGGGCCGCACCACCTTCGCCCGGATCTGCCCGCTGGAGCGGATCGACGTGCTCGTCACCGACCAGCCCGTCCCGGCCGAGATCGGCGCCGACCTGTCGGCGGCCGGCGTCGAGGTCGTCGTCGCGGGAGCGGTCGACCCCCGCTGACCGCCCCACGCGCCCGACCAGGGCGTCACGACCCGCGGTGTTGCGTTCGTGTTTCGTCCTGCGCAGACGTCTGGTCGCGAGCTTCTCCGACGGCTACTGTCACTTCATGCTCGATCCGACCCTGAATGTGGCAAGTTCGCTCAAAGGTGAGATGAAGTGATCACGTCCGGTCTGCGCGTCGCCGTCATCGGCACCGGTGCCCGTTCCGTCATCGGCCACCACGTCCCCACCGCCCGTCCCGGTTCGGCCGTCACCGCGGTCGCCGACACCACGGCCGAGGGGCGCTCGCGTGCCGCGGAGTTCTTCCCCGGCGCCGCGGTCCACCCCGACCACACCGCGCTCGTGGCCGCCGGTGGGGTGGACGCGGCCGTGGTCACCACGCCCGACCACACCCACGCCGACATCGCCGTGGACCTGCTGCGCGCCGGGATCGCCGTCTACCTCGAGAAACCACTGGCCACGACGCTGGCCGACGCCGACCGCGTGCTCACCACCGCGGCCGAGACCGGCACGCCGCTGTACGTCGGGCACAACTTCCGGCACGCGGCCGTGGTGCGCACCATGCGCGGGATCGTCGAGCGCGGCGAGATCGGCGAGGTCAAGGCCGTGTGGGTGCGCCACTTCGTCGGCCACGGCGGCGACTTCTACTTCAAGGACTGGCACGCCGACCGCCGCCGCACCGGGTCCCTGCTGCTGCAGAAGGCCAGCCACGACATCGACGTGGTCCACCACCTCGCCGGCGGGTACACCCGGCAGGTCGTCGGCATGGGCGACCTGATGGTCTACGGCGCGATCGGGGACCGGCGCGAACGCGCCGGCGAGACGATGCCGGACTGGTTCTCGATGGACAACTGGCCGCCGGCCGCCCAGACCGGGCTCAACCCCGTCGTCGACGTCGAGGACGTCTCGATGGTGCTCATGCAGCTGGGCAACGGCGTGCTGGCCAGCTACCAGCAGTGCCACTTCACCCCCGACTACTGGCGCAACTACACCGTCATCGGCACCGAGGGACGGCTGGAGAACTTCGGCGACACCGCCGGCGGCGTCGTCCGGGTCTGGAACCGCCGCCACGAGTTCGCCGCCGCCGGCGACCGCGAGTACCCGATCGAGGGCGTCGCCAGCGGTCACGAGGACGCCGACCTGGCCACCATGACCGAGTTCCTGGCCCACGTCGCCGACGGCGGGCCCACCCTGGTCTCCCCGGTCGCCGCCCGCGAGGCCGTCGCCACCGGCGCGCTGGCCGCCGAGTCCCTGCGCGCCGGCTCGACCCCGCGCCGCGTTCCCGAACTGCCCCCGCACGTCCTGCAGCACTTCGCCTCCCGTCCCGCCGCCACCGAAGGGGTTCCCCGATGAGCAACCTCACCCTCCGCCCGACCCGCCGCACCACGCTGGCCGGCGCCGCCGCCGGCCTCGGGGCCCTGTTCACCGCCGCGGCGTGCGGCGACTCCGCCGACGACGCCGCGGGCAGCGCGGAGTACTCCGCGCCCGACGCCGACCTGCAGGCGCGGATCACCTACGGCCTGTGGGACCAGACGCAGGTGCAGGCGCTGCAGCAGAACATCGCGGCGTTCAACGAGCAGTTCCCGAACATCGAGGTCAGCGTCAACGTCACCCCGTTCTCGGAGTACTGGACGAAGCTGCAGACCCAGGCCACCAGCGACACCCTGCCCGACGTGTTTTGGATGAACGGCCCGAACTTCCAGCTCTACGCCTCCAACGGCAAGATCGCCCCGATCACCGGTGCCGTCGACGCCGGGGACATCGACCCGGCGAACTACCCCGAGGCGCTCACCGAGCTGTACAGCCTCGACGACGTCCGGTACGGGGTGCCCAAGGACTTCGACACCATCGGCGTCTGGCTGAACACCGCGCTGTTCCAGCGCGCCGGTGTCGAGGTCCCGTCGCCGGACTGGACGTGGGACGAGTTCACCGACACCGCGGTGCGCCTGTCGCAGGCCCTCGCGGCCGAGGGCGCGTTCGGCGCCGCCGGCGGCATGGACGGGCAGACGACCTACTACAACACCATCCTCGAGGCCGGTGGCCAGGTCATCGCCGACGGGAAGTCCGGGTACGCGAGCACGCAGAGCCAGGAGGGGCTGCAGTTCTGGGCCGACCTCATCGCCGCCGGCGGGTCGCCGACGGTGCAGCAGCTCACCGACACCACGGCCGACCAGTGGTTCACCTCCGGCAAGCTGGCGATGTACTGGGGCGGCAGCTGGTTCCGGGCCGCGCTGACCGACACCGACCTGGTGGACACCGTCACGGTGCTGCCGCTGCCGCGCGGTGCCGCCCAGGCCACCGTGGTCCACGGCGTGTCCAACGTCGTCGCCGCCTCCTCGAAGAACCTGCAGGCCGCGCAGGCCCTGCAGGTGTTCCTCGCGGGCGAGGCCGCGCAGAAGCAGCTCGGCGACGCCGGAGCGGTCATCCCGGCCTTCACCGGGACCCAGGAGGCGTTCACCGCCTCGATGCCGAACGCGGACCTGCAGGTGTTCCTCGACGCCCTCGACTACGCCCAGCCGCTGCCCGTCAGCGCCAACACCGCGGCGTGGAACGCGCTGGAGACCGAACTGCTGCCCGAGGCGTTCTCCGGCGCCCGCCCCGTGGCCGAGGTCGCCACCGAGCTGGCGCAGCAGATGGACGAGGTCCTCGCGGATGAGTGAGACGACCGCGCCCACGCCCACGCCCACCCGTTCCGGCCCCGCGCGCCCCCGGGCCGCGCTGCGCCGGGACGGGGCCTGGCCGTGGGCGTTCGTGGCGCCGCTGGCGCTGGGCGTGGCGGTGTTCTACCTGTGGCCCATCGCGCAGACGGCCTGGTACTCCCTCACGACGTTCGGCGTGTTCGGCGGCACGACGTTCTCCGGCCTGGACAACTACGCCGAGCTGCTGACCGACCCCACGTTGTACCGGTCGCTGGGCAACACGTTGCTCTACACCGCGATCGTGCTGCTGAACATCCCGCTCGCCGTCTGCCTGGCGAGCCTGCTGAACCTGCCCGGTCTGCGGTTCGCCGCGGTGTACCGGGTGCTGTACTTCCTGCCCTACGTCGCGATGCCGACCGCGGTGGCGATGGTGTGGCGCATCATCTTCAACGGCGACTTCGGCATCCTCAACTGGGCGCTCGGCCTCGTCGGCATCGACGGCCCCTACTGGATCAGCACCCCGGGTGCGGCGATCGTGGCCGTCGCGGTCGTCGGCCTGTGGTCGTCCCTGGGCTTCTCGATGATCGTGCTGTCGGCGGGCCTGAAGAACATCCCGCCGGAGCTGTACGAGGCGGCGGAGCTGGACGGGGCGAGCCGCTGGCGGCAGTTCCGGTCCATCACCGCGCCGCTGCTCACCCCCAGCACCTCGTTCCTGACGGTCGTGACCGTCATCGCCGGGTTCCAGCTGTTCGACCTGCTCTACGCGATCCTGGGCAGCACCAACCCGACGCTGTCGCGCAGCATGTCGCTGGTCTACTACTTCTACCGGGCCGGTTTCGTCGAGAACGACAAGGGACTGGCGGCCGCGACCGCCATGGTGGTCCTCGCGCTGGTGGCGCTGGCCACCCTCGTGCAGTTCCGGCTCCAGCGGCGGTGGGTGCACGGTGGTTGACCAGCTGGCGCAGCAGCGGCGCCCGTCCGTGGCCGCGGCCCGGCGCGCCACGGCGAAGGCCCAGCGCCGGCGGCGGGGTTCGCACACCGTGGCGCACGTCGTGCTGGGCCTCGGGGCGTTCGCGATGGCGTTCCCGTTCCTGTGGCAGGTCGTCATGTCGCTGTCGACGAACGCGGAGGTGCAGAGCGTCACGCCGACGTTCTGGCCGGAGTCGCTGCAGTGGGGCAACTACGCCGACGTCTTCGCGCGGCTGCCGTTCCTGGAGCAGTTCCGCACCTCGGTGGTCATCACGGTCGTCCGGGTCCTGGCGCAGATCCTGTTCTGCACCCTGGCCGGGTACGCGTTCGCCCGGATGCGGTTCCGCGGGAAGAACGTGCTGCTCGCGGCCGTCCTGTCGATCCTCATGGTGCCCTCGCAGGTGTACCTGCTCTCGCAGTACCAGATCGTGCAGCGGCTGGACCTGCTCGACAGCCTCGGCGGTCTCGTCCTGCCGGGCCTGTTCAGCGCGTTCGGGACGTTCCTCATGCGCACGGCCTTCCTCGGCCTGCCCGACGAGCTGGAGGAGGCGGCCCGCCTGGACGGCGCGAACCCGTTCCAGGTGTTCTGGCGCGTCATGCTGCCGCTGGCCCGGCCCACCATCAGCGTCCTGGCGATCACCGCGACGCTGTGGTCGTGGAACGAACTGCTCTGGCCGCTGGTCGTGTCGACCTACAGCGAGCGCATGCCGTTGTCGGCGGGCCTGGCGACCCTGGTCAGCGACCGGACCACCGACTACCCCGTCGTGATGGCCGCGAGCCTGCTGGCCATGGCGCCGGTGCTGGTCCTGTTCGTCGTCCTGCAGCGGCGGGTCATCGACGGGCTGGCCAGTTCCGGCCTGAAGTGACGCCGGACCCCGGTGGCCGACGGGTCGGCCACCGGGGTCCACGGGTCACGGGTCAGCGGGTGGCGCTGCCGTCGGGCAGTTCCTGCGGCGCCTGGTCGGCCTGCAGCAGGGTGTCGGCGCTCAGGCGGAACCGCGCGGTCCCGAGCATGAGCACGGCCGCCAGGAACGGCAGCACGCCCAGCGCGGCGACGCCCAGGGCGTCCGAACCGGTCGCGCCCACGATCCAGGCCCGCAGGTTCGGGGCCACGAACCCACCGAGGTTGCCCAGGGAGTTCACCAGGCCGATGCCGGCCGCCGCCGCGGTCCCGGACAGGAACGCCGTCGGGTAGGACCAGGTGATCGGGCCGATGCCGAGGAAGGAGGCCACGGCCAGGGTGATGAACACGATGCCCACGAGGGCGAACCCGTTCGCACCGGCCCAGGCCGACCCGAGGATGAAGACGCCGGTGGTGACGAACAGCACCGCGCCCCAGGTGCGGCGGCGGGCCACCGTCACGGCGTGCTTGCCGACGTAGTAGCAGGAGAAGATCCCGACGAACCACGGGATCGCGGTGACCAGCCCGACCTGCCAGCCGACGTCCTGGCCGAGCAGCCCGGAGACCTGGCTGGGCAGGAAGAACGTCACGCCGTACACGGCGATCTGCAGGCAGAAGTAGATGGCGGTGAAGTACCAGACCTTCCCGCTGCGCATGGCGGCCCACACACCGCTGGGGCCGTCGACGTCCTTGACGACGTTCTCGTCGGTCATGACGTCGCGCAGGACGCGCTTCTCGTCCTCGTCGAGGAACGTCGCCTCCTGCGGGGAGTTGACGAGGAAGAAGAACGCCGCGATGCCGGCGACGACGGCCAGCAGGCCCTCGACGGCGAACATCATCTGCCAGCCGGTGACCCAGTCGGTCCGGTTCCCGATCGAGATCAGTGCGCCGGACAGCGGCGAGCCGATCATCTGCGAGAACGGCTGTGCCAGGTAGAAGATCGCGAACATGCGGACGCGTTCGCGGTTGGGGAACCACTCGGCCAGGAACATGATGATGCCGGGGAACAACCCGGCCTCGGTGATGCCCAGCAGGCAGCGCAGGACGATGAACGACGTCTCGCCCTGGACGAAGGCGAAGCACGCCGAGACCAGACCCCAGGTGATGGCGATGCGCGCCAGCCAGGCCTTGGCCCCGAAACGCTGCAGCAGCAGGTTGCTGGGGATCTCGAAGATCGCGTAGGCGACGAAGAACACGCCGGCGCCGAAGGCGTACGCCGCGGCGGAGATCCCCCGGTCGACCTCCAGCGCCTGCTCGGCGAAACCCACGTTGGTGCGGTCGAGGAAGGCGACGACGTAGAGGATCACGATCATCGGCATCAGGCGCCGGGACGCCTTGGAGACGGCCGAGGCCAGGACGGGTGAGTGCAACCGGTCGTGCGCGGTACCGGCGTCGGACATGCCTGTGCTCCACTTCGAGGCTCAGATGCTCACAGCAACCACCGTGATATTCGATAGAAAAGCCTGGCCTCGGCGGAGTTGTCAAACCGCAAGCGTCTGGTCAACCGGTTGCACGCTCTCCTCCCTCGTCGCGGACCTCCAGCAGCCGGTCGGCGCGCAGCCGGAACCTCCGCGTCCCCCACATCAGCACCGCGGCCACGAACGGCAGGACCCCCAGCGCCGCGACGCCCAGGGCGTCCGACTCCGTGGCCGAGGCCACTCGCGAACGCAGGATCGGGGCGACGAAACCGCCGAGGTTGCCCAGGGAGTTGATCAGCCCGATGCCCGCCGCGGCGGCCGCGCCGGTGAGGAAGGCCGTCGGGTACGACCAGCTGATCGGGCCGATCGACAGGAACGAGGAGACCGCGACGGTGATGCAGACGATCCCCACGAGCGCGTAGCCGCTCGCCCCCGCCCACGCCGAGCCGATGACGAAGACCCCCGTGCTGACGAACAGCCACGCTCCCCACCGCCGCCGGCGGACGACGGTCACGGCGTGCCGGCCCACGAGGTAGCAGGCGAACATCCCGACGAACCACGGCACCGCGGTGATCAGCCCGACCTGCCAGCCGACCTCGCGGCCGGTCAGCCCCGACACCTGCGTCGGCAGGTTGAACGTGACGCCGTAGACGGCGACCTGCAGGCAGAAGTAGATCACCGTGAAGTACCAGACCCGGCCGTTGCGCATGGCCGCCCAGACCCCGCTGGGACCGTCCGCCGTGCGCAGGGTGTCCTCGTGGGCCATGGCCTCGCGCAAGGCGGACTTCTGCCCGGCCGACAGGAACTTCGCGTCCTCGGGGGAGTTCACCAGGAAGAAGATCGCCGCGATCCCGGCGACGACGGCCAGCAGCCCCTCGACCGCGAACATCAGCTGCCAGCCCGCGATCCCCTCGACGGCGTTCCCGAGGTCGATGAGGACCCCGGACAGCGGGGCTCCGACCATCTGCGAGAACGGCTGCGCGAGGTAGAAGATCGCGAACATCCGCACCCGTTCCCGGTTCGGGAACCACTCGGACAGGTACATGATGATGCCCGGGAACAGTCCGGCCTCGGCGACCCCGAGCAGGAACCGCAGCACGATGAACGACGTTTCGCCCTGCACGAAGGCGAAGCAGGCCGACACCAGCCCCCAGCTGATGGCGATGCGCGCCAGCCACGCCTTCGCGCCGAACCGGCGCAGCGCCAGGTTGCTGGGGATCTCGAAGATCGCGTAGCCGATGAAGAAGACCCCCGCCCCGAAGGCGTAGGCGGCGTCGGAGATCCCCCGGTCCAGCTCCAGGGCGTCCTCGGCGAAGCCCACGTTGGTGCGGTCGAGGAAGGAGACGACGTACAGGACCACGATCATCGGCATCAGCCGGCGCGAGGCGTGGCTGATGGCGGACCGCAGTTCGCCGGGTGCGTCGACGGCGTGGTCGGACACGGCGGGACCTCCTCGTCGAGGGACCCGGGTCAACCTACGCCGTGACGCGTTTGCGCGCTCCCGGTTCCGTGGCGTCGGGGCGACGCAGGTACAGCGGCTCCGGCGGCAGCAGCTCCCAGGTCCCCCGGCCGGCGAGACCGTCGACGACCAGCTGCGCCAGCGCGCCGCCGTCGACGTCGAACGGTGCGCGCACCGGGCCCAGGACGTCGGGGTACAGCCGGGTCCCGGCACCGACCACGGGCACGTCGGGGTGCACGTCGGCGGGCGCCACGACGTCCGGTCCCGCCGTGCGCCGCACCCCGGCGTCGGTGGCGACGTAGCGCGCCGTGTGCACCTCCCGGCGGCGGGCGTCGCTGGCGACGAGGAACTCCCCGCCCAGTCCCTCGGCGACGGCCTGCGCGGCCAGCGCGTCCAGCGAGCAGACCCCGTGCACCGCGGCGCCCCAGGCCAGCGCCAGCGTGCGGGCCGTGGCCAGCCCCACGCGCAGGCCCGTGTACGGGCCGGGTCCCACGCCCACCGCGATGTCGGTGACCTCCGTGCGCTCCCGCCCGGCCTCCTGCAGGACGGCGGCGACGGTGGGGACCAGCACCTCGTTGTGGTGCCGGGCGTCACCGGCGCGGGTGGCGGCGAGGACCCGGTTCCCGTCGTGGACGGCGACGGCCACGCCGTCGGTCGCGGTGTCGATGGCGAGCAGGAGCACGCCAGGAGTCTAGGCGGACCCCTCGTGGGTGGTGCGCCGCGCGAAGCGGACCGAGGCGGCGAAGGCGGCCGGGGCGTCCCGGTCGGAGGTCAGTTCGTGGAAGCTGTTGGCGTACACCACCTCCGTCACGTCCTGCGAGGCGATCCCGGCCAGCACCGTGCGCGCCGACAGGGCCGGGACGACGTGGTCGACGCGCGAGCGCAGCAGCAGGACGGGCTGGCGGACCAGCCCCAGGTCCCGGCGCACGTCACGCCATCCCCCGGTCTGCGAGACCAGGGCGCGCAGCGGCGTCCGGTCGTAGGCCAGGACCTCGACGTCGGGGTCGCACAGGTCGCCGGCGATCGCGGGCCAGCCCGGCAGCACCCGGCCCAGGGTCGCGACGGCCAGGGCGCGCGCGGGGTGCAGTGCGACGGCCGGGTTGGCCAGGACGAGACCGTGCACGCGGTCCGGTTCCAGCTGCGCCAGCCGCAGCGCCAGCCCACCGCCCATCGAGGTCCCGGCGACCACGACCCGCTCGTTGGCCAGCCGGTGCAACGCCGTACGGGCCGCGTCCAGCCAATCGGCCCACGTCGTGCGGTCGCAGTCGGCGACCGTCGTGCCGTGACCGGGCAGCAGCGGGACCTCGACGTCGAAACCCGCCGCGGCGAACTCCTCGGCCCAGCCCGCCACCGTCAGCGGGGTCGCGGTGAACCCGTGCAGGACGAGGACCCCCGTCCGGGGCCGCGGGTCGTGGTGGCGGGAGAAACCCCGCACCCGGTCGTCCCCGGTCCGCTCGGCGAGCTCGGTCGGGGACGTCACGACAGGTCCAGCCCCGCCCAGCGCGCGCCGATCCCCCGAACCCGCACGCGGCGGGGCTCGACGAGCAGTTCCCCGTGCGTCTGCGCGGCCCCGTGCGGGCGCAGCAGGTCGATCTCGAGGCGTTCGCCGGACAGTTCCTCGACCAGCCCGCGCCCCCACTCCACGACCGTCACGGCCTCACCCGCCGCGGTGTCCAGGTCGAGGTCGTCGACCTCGGCCAGCGAACCCAGCCGGTAGGCGTCCACGTGCACGAGAACCGGCCCACCGACCAGCGAGGGGTGCTCGCGGGCGATGACGAACGTCGGGGACGTCACCGGGCCGCGCACCCCGAGCCCGTCGGCCAGGCCCCGGGTGAACGTCGTCTTGCCCGCCCCCAGGTCCCCGGCCAGCACGACGAGGTCACCGGCGCGCAACTGCCTCCCCAGCCGCGCACCGAACTCCGCCGTCTCCTCGGGGGTGCCCAGTTCGAGGTCGAGTTCGAGTTCCGCTGTGCTCACCGCGACCTCCGTCGGGACCGGACCGGCAGGGGGACCACGACCTCGTCGGCCGCCGCGGCCGACGGGGTTCCCGCACGGGTCAGCAGCCGTTCCAGCCGGGCGGTGACGACGGTCGGGTGCTCGAGCATGATGAGGTGGCCCGCCCCGCGGACCAGGACGTGCTCGGCGCCGGGGATCGCGTCGGCGATCTGCCGGCCGTGCGCGGCGGGCGTCATGAGGTCGCGTTCGGCGGCCAGCACCAGCACGGGCCGGCCCGCCAGGCCCGCGAGTGCCTCCCGCACGTCGAGCGTCCCGAACGCCGGCAGCAGGTCGGCGATGACGTCGGTCGGGGTTCCGGCCATCATCCGCGCGGTGAGGCGGACCAGTTCGGGCGAGACGGGGCCGGCGAAGTTCCAGTGCCGCACCAGGCGCTGTTCGAGGTCGGCCCCCAGGCGCCGGCTGCGTTCCAGCGGCTCGTAGCGGCCGGCGGCCCGTTCCAGGGCGAGTTCGGCCCAGTGCACCAGGTGGTGCCCCAGCAGCGGCAGCCCGTGGTCGACCGCGGCCAGCCCGCCGGCGCTGGTGGTGACCAGGGCGACGGCGTCCAGCCGGGGCAGCAGGTCGGGGCGGCGGGCGGCCAGTTCCATGACGGTCATCCCGCCCAGGGAGTGGCCGACCAGGACGAAGGACCCCTGGCCCACGACCGCGTCGAGCACCTGCCCCAGGTCGTCGGCCAGCCGGGCGACGTCCAGCAGGCCGGCGGGCCCGCGCCCGGACCGCCCGTGCCCGCGCAGGTCGGGCAGGACGAGGCGGTACCGGCCGCGCAGCGCCAGCCGCTGGAAGTGCCAGCTGTCGCTGGACAGCGCGTACCCGTGGACGAAGACGACCGTCGGGGCGTCGGAACGGTCGGCGCGGTCGACGGGGTCGACCTCCACGTGCAGGCGGGCGCCGTCGTCGGTGACGACCTCGACGGCCTCGCCCACCAGCGGCTGCAGTTCCTCCCGGCGCGCACCGGAACGGTGCCGGCGGGCGACGCGCAGGGCAGGCCTCACGCCACGTCCCCGCCGGTCGGCCCCACGTACCGGCGGGGAACGCGCGAGCCGATGCGGGTGACGATCTCCCAGGAGATCGTCCCGGCCGCCGCGGCCCAGTCGTCGGCCGTGGCCTCGCCGTCGGCGCCGGGCCCGAAGACCAGGGCCGGGTCGCCGGGTGCGGCGACGTCGTTCCCGAGGTCGACGACGACCTGGTCCATGCAGACCCGTCCGGCGATCCGCCGCCGCGCGCCCGCGACGAGGACCTCCCCGGAGTGCTCCCCGTTCCAGGAGGCGTGCCGGGGGACGCCGTCGCCGTAGCCGACCGGCACCAGGCCGAGCGTCGTCTCGCGCGCCACGGTGTACGTCAGGCCGTAGGAGACGCCGGCCCCGGCCGGGACCCGGCGCACGTGGGCGAGCCGGGCGGCCAGCGTCATGGCCGGTCGCAGTCCGAGGTCGGCGCCCGTGGCCAGTTCCGGGGCCGGGCTGAGGCCGTAGACCGCCAGCCCGGCGCGCACGAGGTCGTAGCGCGCGGAGGGCACGAAGAAGGCCGCCGCCGAGTTCGCGTGGTGGCGCAGCCCCGGGTCGACGCCGTGCTCGCGCGCGGTGCGCAGGGCGTCCTCGAACGCCTGGAGCTGGGCCGGGACGGAGGCGTCCCCGGGCACGTCGGCGCTGGCGAAGTGCGCCCAGGTGCCGCGGACCTGCACGGCCCCCGCCTCGACGTGCTTGGCCACGGCGTCCAGCAGCGCGGGCCACTCCGCCGGCGAGGCGCCGCCGCGGGACATCCCGGTGTCGACCTCGAGGTGGATGCGCGCCCGCCGGCCGGTCGCGCGGGCGGCGGCCACGACCGCCTCCAGCGCCCACACGGCCGCGACCGAGACGTCGACCCCGGCGCGCACGGCGGGGACCAGATCGGTTCCGGGGGTGAGGATCCAGGCCAGCACGTCGGCCTCGACCCCCGCCTCGCGCAGGGCCAGCGCCTCGTGCACGTGGGCCACGCCGAGCCAGGTCGCGCCGCCGGCGAGCGCCGCGCGGGCCACCGGGACCAGGCCGTGACCGTAGGCGTCGGCCTTCACGACGGCCATCACCGCAGCAGCACCCACCCGCCGGCGCACGACGCCCACGTTGTGCGTGATCGCGGCGAGGTCGACGACTGCCTCAGCGGGCACGCCGGGTCGGGGTTGCACGCTCCGACGGTACCCGCCCCGGCTCAGGCCCGGACGTCCCATCCCGGCAGGCTGGTGAGGGCTGCGGGGACCGCGTCGGCGACGTCGAGGGCGGACAGCGGCCCACCGGCCGAGGCCAGGGTGGCCGCCCAGCCGTGCAGGACGGCGGCGTCGGCGGCGGTCTGGGCGGGGTCGCCCCCGGGCCGGCCCGCCAGGGCGGCGCCGAGGATCCCGGCCAGGACGTCACCGGCCCCGGCGGTGGACAACCAGTCCGGCGCCGCGGCCGCCGTCAGCACCCGGTCCCCGACCACGGTGGTGACCGATCCCTTGACCAGGACGGTCGCGCCGGTGCGCTCGTGCAGGCGGCGCGCGTGCCGCAACGGGTCGGCCTCGACGTCGGCGCGCCAGGCACCCAGCAGGCGGGCCAGTTCACCGGCGTGCGGGGTCAGCACGTGCTGCGGCCCCAGCGCGTCGGGCAGGTCGGCCAGCGCGCCGGCGTCGACGACGGCGGGCTCTCCCGAGGCCAGGGCCTCGCGGATGCGCTGCTGGGCGGGGTCGTCCGGGGAGACCCCGGGGCCGAGCACCCACGCCTGGACCCGGCCGGCGCCGACGACGGCCTCGGGGCGGCGCTGCCGGACGATCTCGGTGGGGTGCTCGGGGCCCAGGTAGCGGACCATCCCGGCGCCGGCGCGGACGGCGGCCTCGACGGCCAGCACGGCGGCGCCGGTGTAGTCCGGTCCCCCGGCCACGACGCCGACCACGCCCCGGGAGTACTTGTCGTCGGTGGGCCGGGCGCGTCGCCAGCGGGCGGCGACGTCGGCCGGCTCGACGCGTTCGACGGCGGGGGCGGGCAGGTCGCTCAGGCCGATGTCGACCACCAGGAGGCGGCCGCACAGCCCCGCGGCCGGACCGAGGAGGTGGGCGGGTTTGGCCGTGCCGAACGTGACGGTGAGGTCGGCGGCCATGACCTCGCCGGTGACCGTGCCGCTGTCGGCGTCCAGGCCGGAGGGGATGTCGACGGCCACGACGACCGGGCCGTCCAGGGCGACCAGACCTTCGAAGGGCGGGCGCAGTCCGCCGCGACCCCCGATGCCGGCGATCCCGTCGATCAGCAGGTCCGCTGCGGCGCAGACGTCCTCGTCACCGGCCCGCCAGGCGCGCAGGCGGACGCCGGCGCGCCGGGCGGCCCGGGCGCCCTCGTCGTGGACCCGCTCGGCGGTGCTCAGCGCGGTGACGGCCGCCCCGCGGCGGGCCAGCCGGCCGGCGGCGAACAGCGCGTCTCCCCCGTTGTCGCCCGAGCCCACCAGGACGACGACGGCGCGCCCGACGATCCCGCCGGTGGCGTCCCGCAGCGCCTGCGCGCACGCCACGTCGAGGGCGGCGGCGGCGCGCTGCATGAGCGTGCCGGGCGGGAGCCGGGCCATCGCGGCCAGCTCGGCGCGGCGGACGTCCTCCACGAGGTGCGCGGTGATCACGCTCCCAGCCTCCCCGCGATCAGGGGCGGGCGCCAGACGTCACAGGCTCTCGGCGACCACCATCGCGGTCGCGATGCCCGCGTCGTGCGAGAGCGAGAGGTGGAACGTGGTCACGCCCATCCCCTCGGCGATCTCCTTGGCGCTGCCGCGCACGACGATCTCGGGCCGGTGCCCGGCGTCGCGTTCGACGACGACGTCGCGCCAGACCAGCCCGACCGGTGCGCCCAGCGACTTGGCGACGGCCTCCTTGGCCGCGAACCGGGCCGCGAGCGACTCCGCCGGCAGCCCGCGCTCCCCGTCGCCGAACAGCCGCTCCAGCAGCAGCGGCGTCCGTTCGACCTGTCGCTTGAAGCGGGCGACGTCGACGACGTCGATCCCGATCCCGATGATCATCCGCGCATCCCTCCACGCCGTGCCACGGGGCCCCTCCCGCCGGCGTCACGTTCCCACGAGGGTCCGCGCCGCCGGACGGCGGGGTCACCGCGGCGCCGGGAGGCTCACTCGACGGTGACGGACTTGGCCAGGTTGCGCGGCTGGTCGACGTCCAGCCCCTTGGCCGTGGCCAGCTCGCAGGCGAACACCTGCAGCGGCACCACGGCCAGCAGCGGCGAGAGCAGGGTCGAGGTCTTCGGGATGCGGATGACGACGTCGGCGAACGGCTCCACGGCGGTGTCGTCCTGCTCGGCGATGACCAGCGTCCGGGCGCCGCGGGCGCGGACCTCCTGGATGTTCGAGACGACCTTGGCGTGCAGGGAGTCCCGGCCCCGCGGGCTCGGCACGACGACGAACACCGGCTGGCCGGGTTCGATGAGGGCGATGGGGCCGTGCTTGAGCTCACCGGCGGCGAAACCCTCGGCGTGGATGTAGGCGAGCTCCTTGAGCTTGAGCGCACCCTCCATCGCCACCGGGTAGCCGACGTGCCGGCCCAGGAACAGCACCGACCGGGTGTCGGCCATGTACCGGGCGATCTCGCGGACCTGCTCCAGGCCCTCGAGGACCTGGCGGACCTGGCCGGGGATCTCGTGCAGCTGCGCGAGGACGGTGCTCACCTCGTCGGCGAACTTGTTGCCGCGCAGCTGGGCCAGGTACAGGCCCAGCAGGTAGCAGGCGGTGATCTGGGCCAGGAACGCCTTGGTCGAGGCGACCGCGATCTCCGGGCCGGCGTGGGTGTACAGCGCCGCGTCGGACTCGCGCGGGATCGTCGAGCCGTTGGTGTTGCAGATCGCCAGGACCTTCGCGCCCTGCTCACGGGCGTGCCGCACGGCCATGATGGTGTCCATCGTCTCGCCCGACTGGGAGATCGCGACGACGAGGGTGCGCTCGGAGACGACGGGGTCGCGGTAGCGGAACTCGTGCGCCAGTTCCACCTCGACGGGGATGCGGCACCAGTGCTCGATGGCGTACTTGGCGACCTGGCCGGCGTACGCCGCGGTGCCGCAGGCGATCACGACGATCTTGTCGACGCTGCGCAGTTCGGCCTCGGAGATCTTCATCTCGTCCAGCTGCAACCGGCCGTTCACGTCGGTCCGCCCGAGCAGGGTGTCGGCGATGGCCTGCGGCTGGTCGTGGATCTCCTTGGCCATGAAGGACGGGTAGCCGCCCTTCTCCGCGGCCGCGGCGTCCCAGTCGACGTGGAAGTGGCGCCCCTGGGTCGGGGTTCCGTCGAACCCGACGACGCTGACCGACGAGGGGGTGATGGTGACGATCTGGTCCTGGCCCAGCTCCAGGGCCTCGCGGGTGTGCGCGATGAACGCGGCCACGTCGGACCCGAGGTAGTTCGCGCCCTCGCCCAGCCCCACGACCAGCGGGGAGTTGCGGCGCGCGCCGACGATCGCGTCGGGCGCGTCGGCGTGGACGGCCAGCAGCGTGAAGGCGCCCTCCAGGCGCGCGCACACGAGACGCATCGCCTCGGTCAGGTCGCCCGTGTACGCCCGCGCCAGCAGGTGGGCGACGACCTCGGTGTCGGTCTCGCTGGTGAACTCGACACCGTCGGCGAGCAGCTCGGCGCGCAGCGTCGCGAAGTTCTCCACGATGCCGTTGTGGATGACGGCGAGCTTCCCGCCGACCCCGACGTGCGGGTGGGCGTTCTCGTCGGTCGGCCCGCCGTGCGTGGCCCACCGGGTGTGGCCGATGGCCGTCGCGGCCTGCGGCAGCGGGTCGGCGCCCAGGAGCTCGACGAGGTTGGCGAGCTTGCCGGCCTTCTTGCGCACGTCCACGCCCCCGTCGGTGACGGTGGCGATGCCGGCGGAGTCGTACCCCCGGTACTCCAGGCGGCGCAGCCCCTCCAGAACGACATCGGTGCCCTGCTGGGCAGCCCCCACGTACCCGACGATTCCGCACATGCCATCGAGGGTACGGTCCGCGGGACCTGCTCCCGGTCATCTTGCACCGGTGCACGCCAGGTAGCCTCACGACGGTGAGCACGGGCGCACCTCCCTCCTTGACCGCCCCGCCGAGCTCCCCCACCCCCTACGTCGTCCTGGACCGGGCGCACTGGAGCGCGCTGCGCGCCAGCACCCCGCTGACGCTGACGGCCGAGGACGTGTCCCGGTTGCGCGGTCTGGGTGACCGGGTGGACCTGCGCGAGGTCGAGGACGTCTACCTGCCGCTGTCCCGGCTGCTGACGCTGTACGACCGTTCCGCCGGGTCGCTGCACGCGGCGACCTCGACGTTCCTGGGTGAGGGCGGCCGGCGCACGCCGTTCGTCATCGGCATCGCCGGGTCGGTGGCCGTGGGGAAGTCGACCACGGCCCGCGTGCTGCGCGAACTGCTGGCGCACTGGCCGGAGACCCCCCGCGTCGAACTGGTGACGACCGACGGGTTCCTGCTGCCGAACGCCGAGCTGGAACGCCGCGGCATCCTGCACCGCAAGGGTTTTCCCGAGAGCTACGACCGGCGGGCGCTGCTGCGGTTCGTGGCGGCCGTGAAGTCGGGGGTGCCCGAGGTGAGCGCCCCGGTGTACTCGCACCTGGTCTACGACATCGTCCCCGGCGCCGAGATCGTCGTGCGCCAGCCGGACGTGCTGATCGTCGAGGGGCTGAACGTCCTGCAGCCGGCGCGCGTGCGCGCCGACGGGACCCAGGGCGTGGCCGTCAGCGACTACTTCGACTTCTCGCTGTACGTCGACGCCCGCACCGAGGACGTGCGGAACTGGTACGTCGACCGGTTCCTGGAACTGCGCCGCACGGCGTTCTCCAAGCCGGAGTCGTACTTCCACCGGTACGCCGCGCTGACCGACGAGCAGGCCGTCGCCCGGGCCCGGCAGATCTGGGCCGAGATCAACGGGCCCAACCTCGTCGAGAACGTCCTGCCCACCCGCGGCCGGGCCACCTGCGTGCTGCAGAAGGGTCCGGACCACTCGGTGCGTCAGGTGCGGCTGCGCAAGGTGTGACCCGCAGGGTTCGGCGGACCGGGGCGACCGGGCCCCGGTCCCACGCCCCCGCCGGTCAGCCGGAGGCGGCGTTCACAGCGCCAGTTGCCTGCGCACCACGTCGGCCAGCCGGTCGGCGACGTCCTGGGCGTGGTCGGTGTGCGCCGCCTCGACCATGACCCGCACCAGCGGCTCGGTACCGCTGGGGCGCAGCAGCACACGGCCCGTCCCCCCCAGCTCGCGTTCGGCCTCGGCGACGGCGGCCAGCAGGTCCTCGTCGCTGCCGGCGCGGGACTTGTCGACGCCCCGGACGTTCACCAGCACCTGCGGCAGCCGTTCGACGACCCCGGCGAGCTCGGCCAGGCTGCGGCCCGTCTCGGCCATCCGGGCCAGCAGCTGCAGGCCCGTCAGGACGCCGTCGCCGGTCGTGGCGTACGCGGGCAGCACGACGTGACCGCTCTGCTCACCCCCGATGCTCCAGCCGCCGGAGTTCAGCGCCTCCAGGACGTAGCGGTCCCCGACGCCGGTCTCGACCATCGTCACGCCCTCGCGCTGCATGGCCAGCCGCAGGCCCAGGTTGCTCATGACGGTGGCGACCAGGGTCGCCTCGGTCAGCTGACCGCGGTCGCGCAGCGCCAGCGCCAGGACGGCCATGATCTGGTCGCCGTCGACGACGTTCCCGGCCCCGTCCACGGCCAGGCAGCGGTCGGCGTCGCCGTCGTGGGCGAGGCCGATGTCGGCCCCGTGCGCCAGGACGGCGGCCGTCAGGGGTTCGAGGTGCGTCGAACCGCAGCCGTCGTTGATGTTCAGCCCGTCCGGGGCGTCGTACAGCGTGGTGACCCGGGCCCCGGCCTCGCGCAGCACGCGCGGGGAGACGGCGCTCGCGGCGCCGTTGGCGCAGTCGACCACGACGTGCAGGCCCGCCAGGGAGCCCGGACCGCCGGGCAGGGAGGTGAGGAGGTGCTCGACGTAGGTGTCCTGCGCGTCCTGCTCGATGTCGGGACCGGAGTGCACGCGGCCGACGCCGGCGCCGGTGGGGCGGCGCCCCGTCCCGTTGCGGTAGGCCGACTCCACGGCGTCCTCGACGTCGTCGGGCAGTTTGCGCCCACCGCGCGCGAAGATCTTCAGCCCGTTGTCGGGCATGGGGTTGTGCGAGGCCGAGAGCATGACGCCGAAGTCGGCGCCGGAGGTGTCGACCAGGTGCGCCAGGGCGGGGGTCGGCACGACGCCGACGTCGAGGACGTCCACCCCGGCGCTGGCCAGCCCCGCGACCACGGCCGCGGACAGGAACTCCCCGGAGGCCCGCGGGTCGCGAGCCACCAGCGCGCGCGGGTGCGCCGTACCCCCCTCGTCGACGAGGACGGTGGCCGCGGCCACCGCCAGCCCGAGCGCCATGTCGGCGGTCAGGTCGACGTTCGCCAGTCCCCGCACACCGTCGGTTCCGAAGAGCCGCCCCACAGTGAGCTCCTTCCCCTGTTCGGCCGTATCGGCCCGGACATGCCACGACGGCCCCGGGAGAGTCCCGGGGCCGTCGTGACGGTACTCGTGCTGACGAGCGGAGATCAGCGCTTGCTGAACTGCGGCGCCTTGCGGGCCTTCTTCAGACCGGCCTTCTTGCGCTCGGTGGCGCGCGGGTCGCGGGTCAGGAACCCGGCCTTCTTCAGCGCCGGGCGGTTGGCCTCGAGGTCCACGGCGTTCAGCGCGCGGGCCACGCCCAGGCGCAGCGCGCCGGCCTGGCCGGAGGAGCCACCGCCGTGGATGCGGGCGATGACGTCGAACGACCCCTCGAGCGCGGTGACCCGGAACGGCTCGTTGACGAGCTGCTGGTGCACCTTGTTCGGGAAGTAGTCGCCCAGCTCACGGCCGTTGATCTTCCACTGGCCGGTGCCGGGGACGATGCGGACGCGGGCGATGGCCTCCTTGCGGCGGCCGGTGGCCCCGCCGGGGGCGATGATGCTGTTGCCGCCGGTGGCCGGGGCGGACGACTCGGACGTGTAGGTCCCGTCGAACTCGTCGGTCTCGGTGATGTCCTCGACGACGTCTTCGGTCGTGTACTCGCTCACGATGCTCCTCGCTTCGCTCAGTTGGCCGGGTTGGTGCCGCGGCTCACTGCGCGACCTGGGTGATCGTGAAGGGCACGGGCTGCTGCGCCGCGTGCGGGTGCTCCGGACCGGCGTAGACCTTGAGCTTGCTCAGGACCTGACGGCCGAGGGAGTTCTTGGGGATCATGCCGCGGATGGCCTTCTCGACGGCCTTCTCCGGGTTCTTGTCGAGCAGCTCGACGTAGCTGGTGGCCTTCAGGCCGCCCGGGTAGCCCGAGTGGCGGTAGGCGACCTTCTGCTCGCGCTTGGAGCCGGTCAGGGCCACCTTGGCGGCGTTGACGATGATGACGTAGTCGCCACCGTCGACGTGCGGCGCGAAGGTCGCCTTGTGCTTGCCGCGCAGAAGGGTCGCAGCCTGGACAGCCAGACGGCCCAGCACGACGTCCTCCGCGTCGATGACGAGCCAACGGCGGTCGATGTCGCCCGGCTTCGGGGTGAACGTGCGCACGGGGGTTGCCCATCTCCTCGAACGAATTGCGGACTGGGCCCGCGCTCGAGTCCTCCGGCACCAGGAAGGAGATCCCGGGATGAGTCGGCAGGCACTGCGTGGGCACAACGACTCATGACGTTACCTGCCGTTCGCCTGGTGGGTCAAAACGGCTGGTCCCACCGGACGGCGGCCGGGGGCCGGAAGCAGTTCGGCCGCAACGGCTCGAGGAGACTCAGACCGGAGCGGACCTCAACGTACCCGCTCGACCCGCGCCACGTCCCACACCGGCTCCGGCGTCTCCACCACCCGGCCGTCGGCGCCGAAGACGAGGAACCGGTCGAACCCGCGGGCGAACCAGCGGTCGTGCGTCACCGCGACGACCGTCCCCTCGAAGGCCTCCAGCGCCTGCTCCAGCGCCTCGGCCGAGTGCAGGTCGAGGTTGTCGGTCGGCTCGTCCAGCAGCAGCAGCGTCGCCCCCGACAGTTCCAGCAGCAGGATCTGCAACCGCGCCTGCTGACCGCCGGACAGGTGCTCGAAGCGCTGCTCGGCGGCCGCGGCCAGACCGTAGCGGTCCAGCGCCCGGGCGGCCGCCTCGCGGTCCAGACCGGAACGGTGGGAGTTGCCGCGGTGCAGCACGTCGAGCAGCGTCCTGCCGACCAGCGCCGGCTGCTCGTGCGTCTGGGCGAACCAGCCCGGCCGCACCCGCGCCCCCAGGCGCACGGTCCCGGTGTGCGCGACCGGGTCGGGGACGTGCTCGTCGACGGGCAGGTGCTCGGCGTCGGGGTCGGAGCCGCCTGCGGCCAGCAGGCGCAGGAAGTGCGACTTGCCCGAGCCGTTCGACCCCAGCACGGCGACCCGGTCGCCCAGCCACAGCTCGGCGTCGAACGGCTTCATGAGGCCGGTGAGCTCCAGGGAGTCCACCACGACGGCGCGCTTGCCCGTCCGGCCGCCGCGCAGGCGCATCCGCACGTCCTGGGTGGCCGGCGGGGCCTGCGGCGGACCGGCCTCCTCGAACTTGGCCAGCCGCGTCTGGGCGGCCGCGTACCGCGAGGCCATCCCGTCGTTGAACTTCGACTTCTCGCGCAGCGTCACCACCAGCGTGCGCAGCTTGACGCGCTCCTCGTCCCAGCGCCGGCGCAGCTCCTCCAGCCGCTCCCCGCGGGCCTGGCGGGCCGCGCCGTAGTCGGCGAAACCGCCGCCGTGGGTCCACGAGACCGCGCCCAGCGCACCGGGTTCGAGGGTGACGATCCGGTCGGCCGCGGCGGCCAGCAGTTCACGGTCGTGGCTGACCAGCAGCACCGACTTCGCCGTCGCCCGCAGCTGCTCCTCCAGCCACCGCTTGCCCGGCACGTCCAGGTAGTTGTCCGGCTCGTCGAGCAGCAGGACGCCTTCGGGGCCGCGCAGCAGCGCCTCCAGCACCAGCCGCTTCTGCTCGCCGCCGGACAGCGTGCGCACCAGCCGGTGCCGGCAGCCCTCGAAGGGGACGCCGAGGGCGGCCAGCGTGCACTCGTCCCAGAGCACCTCCTGCTCGTACCCGCCGGCGTCGCCGAAGTCGGCCAGCGCCTGCGCGTAGCGCATCTGGCTGCGTTCGGTCCCGTCCTCGATCATCGCCGTCTCGGCGGCGTCGACGGCCGCGAAGGCCCGGCGCAGCGGTTCGGGTGCGACCTGGGCCAGCAGCTCGGCCACGGAGGTCTCGTCGCGGACCGAGCCGACGAACTGGCGCATGACACCCAGGCCGCCGCTGCGCGCGATGGCACCGGCCTGGACGGGTTCGTCACCGGCGATGAGCCGCAGCAGGGTCGTCTTGCCGGTGCCGTTGGGTCCGACGAGGGCGGTGGTGGACCCGTCGGCCACGCGGAAGGCGACCTCGTGCAGCAGCGGCCGCCCGTCGGGCAGCTCGTGGCTGAGGCCGGAGACGTCCACGTGCCCGCTGTTCTGACTCACGAGGGGTCAGTCTGCCCGGCCGCGATCAGCTCGCGCTCGGGGTTTGCGCGCGGGCGGTGTGCACCTGCACGAGGCGGCAGCTGGTGCTGTCGGCGTCGGCCCACTCCCCCTCGACCGCGATGACGGCCAGACCGGCCGTGCGCAGCTGGACGACCTCACCGGTGAGCGACTCCACCAGGTCGCTGGCGCCCGGGTTGTGGGCCACGAGCACCACGACCGAGTCCGGGCGCTGGGTGTCCAGGCCGCGCACGATGCGCAGCAGGTCGCCGAGCGTGGCCTCGTACAGGCGTTCCTCGTCGACGATGACGGGTGCGGTCGCCCACCCGTCCAGGAGGCGGGCGGTGGTCTCCTCGGTGCGGCGGGCCGGGGAGGTCAGGAGGAGGTCGCAGCCGCCGACGGTGCGGGCCAGCCAGCGGCCGGCCTCCACGGCGTCGGCCTTGCCGCGGGGGGCGAGGGGGCGGGCGATGTCCTGCAGTCCGACCGGCGAATCGGCCTTCGCGTGGCGGACGACGACGAGCGTGGGCACCCCCCAACCCTGCCCGACGAGGCGCGCGTGGACCGCATCGCCCCTCCCCCGGCCACCTCCCGCCCTCCCGGCCCGGCGACCCCGCGGAAACAACAGTCTCCGCCCTCTGAGGGTCGTCTGGGCGTCGGAGACTGTTGTTTCCGCGGGAAGCCGAGCGGGAAGCCGAGGGGTCAGGGGAGCGTGCGGACGGCGCGGGACTGCGCGGCGCGGGCGGCGAGGTCGGCGTCGGGCGGGTAGACGACCTCCTCCAGCGTCAGGCCCTGCGGGCCCACGACGGCCACGGCGGGATCGCGCACGGCCGCGTCCTGCACGAGCCGGGGCCAGTCGACGTCGCGGCGGCCGTCGCCGACGGCCAGGGCCGCGCCGACCAGGGCGCGGACCATCGAGTGGCAGAACGCGTCGGCCTGGACGTCGGCCACCAGCAGCCCGTCGGTGCTGCGGCTCCAGGAGTAGGCCAGCAGCGTCCGGACCGTCGTGGCGCCCTCCCGGGGCTTGCAGAAGGCCGCGAACTCGCGCAGCCCGACGAGGCTGCGGGCCGCCACGTCCATCGCGCTCACGTCCAGCGGCCGCCGGTGGTGCAGCACGTCGAAGCGGCGCAACGGCGGAAGTCCGGCGGGGTCGTCGCAGACCCGGTAGGCGTACCGGCGCCGCACCGCCCCGAACCGGGCGTCGAACCCCTCAGGGGCCACCGAGGCCCGGTGCACGCGCACGTCGGGCGGCAGGACGCCCGCCAGCCGCCGCACGAGGGCGGTCCCGGGCGGACCGTCCGACCGGCCGGGAAGGGCCTGCCAGGAGGCTCGCGGCACGTCGAGGTGGGCCACCTGCCCGGAGGCGTGGACCCCGGCGTCGGTGCGCCCGGCCACCGTCAGCCTCGGGGCCGGGTCCAGGCGCAGCACCCGGCCGAGGGCGGCGGTCAGCTCCCCCTGGACGGTCCGCAGGCCGGGCTGCTCGGCCCAGCCGCTGAAGGCCGTGCCGTCGTACCCCAGGTCGAGCCGGACCCTGACGTCGGTGGGGACACGGACGAGCCCGCCCTCCCCGGGATCGGGGAGGGCGGGCTCGTCAGCGGGGAGAGAGGCGCTCAGGCCTGGTCCTTCTTCTCCGCGTCGGTCTCGTCGCTCGGGTCGGCCTCGGCCGCGTCGACCTCGACGCCCTCGTCGGCGGTCGCCGGGGCGTCCGCGTCGGGCAGGGTGTCGGGCTGGTCCACGCTGCCGGCCTCGACCTGGGTCTCCTCGGCCGGGGTCTCGTCGGCAGCCACGGCCGGGGCGGACGCCGCGGCGGCCTGCTCGGCCTCGCGGACGACGCCCTGCTTGGCGCTGACCGGCTCCATGACGAGCTGGATCACGGCCATGGGGGCGTTGTCGCCCTTGCGGGGACCGATCTTGACGATGCGGGTGTAGCCACCGTTGCGCTCGGCCATGGCCGGGGCGATCTCGGTCATCAGGAAGTGCACGACCGACTTGTCCCGCACGGTCTTCATCACCTGACGACGCGAGGCCAGGTCGCCCTTCTTGGCGATGGTGATGAGCCGCTCGGCGTGCGGACGCAGGCGCTTGGCCTTGGCCTCCGTCGTCGTGATGCTGCGGTGTTCGAAGAGCGCCGTCGCCAGGTTGGCGATGATCAGCTTCTCGTGGGCCGGCCCGCCGCCGAGCCGCGGACCCTTGGTGGGGGTGGGCATTGTGTTGTCTCCTCGGTGGGACCCCTCCCCCGCGTCAGCGGGGAAGAGGACTACGGACGGTCAGAGCTGCTCGTCCTCGGCGAACGACTGGTCGTCGTCCTCGAAGTCGTTGACGACGGCGCTCGGGTCGAACCCGGGCGGGGAGTCCTTGAGGTGCAGGCCCATGCCGACCAGCTTGGCCTTGACCTCGTCGATGGACTTCTGCCCGAAGTTGCGGATGTCGAGCAGGTCGGCCTCGCTGCGCGAGACCAGTTCGCCGACGGTGTGGATGCCCTCGCGCTTGAGGCAGTTGTACGACCGGACCGTCAGGTCCAGCGCCTCGATCTCCAGCGCCAGGTCCGCCGCCAGCGCGGCGTCGGTCGGCGAGGGGCCCATGTCGATGCCTTCGGCCTCGACGTTGAGCTCACGGGCCAGGCCGAACAGCTCGGTCAGCGTCTTGCCGGCCGAGGCGACGGCGTCGCGCGGGGAGATGGCGTGCTTGGTCTCCACGTCCACGACGAGGCGGTCGAAGTCCGTCCGCTGCTCGACGCGGGTCGCCTCGACCTTGTACGTCACCTTCAGGACCGGCGAGTAGATCGAGTCGACCGGGATCCGGCCGATCTCCTGCTCACCCGTCTTGTTCTGCGCCGCCGAGACGTAACCGCGGCCGCGCTCGACCGTCAGTTCCAGCTCGAGCTTGCCCTTGCCGTTCAGCGTCGCGATGTGCAGGTCGGGGTTGTGCACCTCGACACCCGCGGGCGGGGCGATGTCGGCCGCGGTGACCGCGCCCGGGCCCTGCTTGCGCAGGTACATCACGACGGGTTCGTCGTGCTCGGAGGAGACGACGAGGTTCTTGATGTTGAGGACGATCTCGGTGACGTCCTCCTTGACCCCCGGCACGGAGGTGAACTCGTGCAGGACGCCGTCGATGCGCAGGCTGGTCACCGCCGCGCCCGGGATGGACGACAGCAGGGTGCGGCGCAGCGAGTTGCCGAGGGTGTACCCGAAGCCGGGTTCGAGGGGTTCGATGACGAAGCGCGAGCGGTACTCGTCGACGACGTCCTCGGTGAGGGTGGGGCGCTGTGCGATCAGCACGGAGGTTCCTTCCCGCGGGCGTCCGCCATATGACGCCCCGCACGCCCGTCAGCATCGGTCCACCGACGGGGTCTGACTACTAGAACTGGGTTCCGATCGGGCCGGCCCCGACACCCACCACGACGGTGGACGTCAGGGCCGGACCCTCGTCAGACGCGCCGACGCTTGGGCGGACGGCAGCCGTTGTGCGGGCTGGGGGTGACGTCCTGGATCGCGCCGACCTCCAGGCCGGTGGCCTGCAGCGAGCGGATCGCGGTCTCGCGGCCCGAGCCCGGGCCCTTGACGAAGACGTCCACCTTGCGCATGCCGTGCTCCTGCGCACGACGTGCGGCCGCCTCGGCGGCCATCTGCGCGGCGAACGGGGTCGACTTGCGCGACCCCTTGAACCCGACCTGACCGGCCGACGCCCACGCGATGACCGCGCCCGTCGGGTCGGTGATCGAGACGATCGTGTTGTTGAACGTCGACTTGATGTGCGCGTGGCCGTGCGCGACGTTCTTCTTCTCCTTGCGACGCGGCTTGCGCGTCGCCGTGGCCTGACGGCTCTTGGGAGGCATGCTCTCCGGACTCCTGGATCGCTTCGACTGAGTTCGAGGGCGAACGGTGAGGTTCGCGAGGCGGCCCGCTGGTGGACCGCGGGGTGCTTACTTGCGCCCGGCCTTCTTCTTGCCGGCCACGGTGCGCTTGGGGCCCTTGCGGGTGCGCGCGTTGGTCTTGGTGCGCTGACCGCGGACGGGCAGCCCGCGGCGGTGCCGCAGACCCTGGTAGGTGCCGATCTCGACCTTGCGGCGGATGTCGGCGGCCACCTCGCGGCGGAGGTCACCCTCGACGCGGTAGTTGCCCTCGATGTGGTCGCGCAGGGCGACCAGGTCGTCGTCCGTGAGTTCGCGGACACGCAGGTCCGGGCTGACGCCCGTCGCCGCGAGCGTCTCCTTGGCGCGGGTGCGTCCGACGCCGAAGATGTACGTGAGCGCGATCTCCAGCCGCTTTTCGCGGGGGAGGTCGACGCCGACGAGACGTGCCATGCGGGATGGTCCCTCTTCTGTCGCGGAGGTCTGCCGCAGGACCGGCCCCGCCGTCTCGAGCGGGTCCCCGGCCTCCGACCGGGGGTGTCACCAGCCACGTCCTTCGACGCTGCTGGTGGGTCCTGCGAATGGGTGGTGCGTCCTACGTGAAGCTGCGGTGCTGCGGAACGATCCGCTGCGTCAGCCCTGGCGCTGCTTGTGGCGCAGGTTGTCGCAGATGATCATGACCCGGCCGTGGCGGCGGATCACCTTGCACTTGTCGCAGATCTTCTTGACGCTCGGCTTGACCTTCATCGTGTCTCCGGTCGTGCAGAACCCACCCCGTGCGCGGGGCGGGCCGGCGGCCAGTGGGTGGTCACTTGTAGCGGTAGACGATGCGCCCGCGGGACAGGTCGTAAGGGCTGAGTTCGACCACCACGCGGTCCTCGGGGAGGATGCGGATGTAGTGCTGCCGCATCTTCCCGGAGATGTGCGCAAGCACCTTGTGACCGTTGCTCAGCTCGACGCGGAACATCGCGTTCGGCAGGGCCTCGATCACAGTGCCTTCGATCTCGATGACACCGTCCTTCTTCGGCATGTCCTCCGCTTTTCATCAAGTGTCGGTTGAGGTCTGCCCACCCCTGCTGGAAGGACCAACGGAAGGCATGGCGGACCGACGGTCAAGCTTACGCGACGGCGCGCCGTGGGCGAAATCGGGTGATCATGCCCGTGGAGTGGGTTGCGGCGCAACCGAAAGCGCGCCTCCGGCGCTGCCCGCCGGCTCCAACCCGACCGCGGGGACGGGCGCGGCACGCTCGGAGGACTACTCCTCGGGGACCCGCACGCCGAAGGCCGCGAGCTCGGAGGCTCCCCCGTCCGGCGCGGTGAGCACCCACAGCCCCTCCTCGAGGACGGCCACGGTGTGCTCCCAGTGCGCGGCGCGGGTGCCGTCGGAGGTCACGACGGTCCACTCGTCGGCCAGCACGTCGGTCTCGACCCCACCGCGGGTGCACATCGGCTCGATGGCCAGCACCAGGCCCGGCTTGACCTTCGGGCCCTTCTCCCGCACGCGGTAGTTCAGGACCTCGGGCGCCATGTGCATGGCCCGGCCGATGCCGTGGCCGGTGTACCCGTCCACGATGCCCAGCCGGCCGTCCACGGCGTCCTCCACGGCCGCCCCGACGTCCCCGACGCGACCGCGGGCGTCCAGTGCCGCGATGCCGGCCCACATCGCCTGCCGGGTGATCTCGACGAGGTCGACGTCGCCGGCGTCCTTCGGCTCCCCCACGATCGCGGTGAAGGCGGAGTCACCGTGCCAGCCGTCGACGACGCAGCCGCCGTCGACCGAGACGACGTCACCCTCGGCCAGCTCGGTGTCCCCGGGGATGCCGTGGACGACGACCTCGTTGACCGAGATGCACAACGTCTTCGGGTACCCGTGGTACCCGAGGAAGTTCGACGTGCCGCCGCCGGCGCGGATGACCTCCGCGCCGATGGCGTCCAGCTCGTCCAGCGTGATGCCGGGGCGCAGCGCGCCGCGCACGCTCTCCAGGGCCGCGTACGTCAGCAGCCCGGCCTTGCGCATCGCCAGGACCTGGTCGGGGGTCTTGTACTCGACCCGTTCTCGTCCGAACACGTCAGACGGTGTGCAGGCCCAGGGCCGCCACGAGTCGCTCGGTGACGGCGGTGATGTCGCCCAGGCCGTCGACCGAGCGCAGCAGGCCGCGGTCGGAGTAGACCTTCACCAGCGGCGCGGTCTGCTCCAGGTAGACCTGCTGACGGGTGCGGATGACGTCCTCGGTGTCGTCGCTGCGGCCCTGCTCCAGGGCGCGGCGCGACAGCCGGCGGACGAGTTCGTCGGTGTCGGCGGTGATCTCGAGGACGTGCTCGAGCTTGGCGCCGGAGTCGTTGAGCATGTCGTCCAGCTCGCGGACCTGGTCGGTCGTGCGGGGGTAGCCGTCGAGGATGAAGCCCTCGACCGCGTCGTCCTGCTGGAGGCGGTCGCGCACCATGGCGTTGGTCACCCGGTCCGGCACGTACTTGCCGGCGTCGAGGTACTCCTTGACGGTCAGCCCCAGTTCGGTCCGGTTCGCGACGTTGGCGCGGAAGATGTCCCCGGTGGAGATGGCCGGGACGCGCAGGCGCTCGGACAGGAGCTTGGCCTGGGTGCCCTTGCCCGCGCCGGGCGGACCGAGGAGGACGAGTCGAGTCATCGCAAGAACCCTTCGTAGTTGCGCTGCTGGAGCTGGGACTCGATCTGCTTCACCGTCTCGAGCCCGACCCCGACGATGATCAGGATCGACGTGCCCCCGAAGGGGAAGTTCGTGTTGGCATTGAAGAGCACGAACGCGATGAGCGGAAGCAGGGAGATGAGCCCCAGGTACAGCGATCCTGGCAGGGTGATGCGGGTGAGGATGTAGTCCAGGTACTCCGCGGTGGGCCGGCCGGCCCGCACCCCGGGGATGAAACCGCCGTACTTGCGCATGTTCTCAGCGACCTCGTCCGGGTTGAACGTGATCGCGACGTAGAAGTACGCGAAGAAGATGATGAGCAGGAAGTAGCCGGCCATGTAGATCGGGTGATCGCCGCGGACCAGATGGTCGTTGATCCAGATCACCCAGCCGGCGTTCGGGTCGTTGAACTGCGCCAGGAGTGCCGGGAGGTACAGCAGGGACGAGGCGAAGATCACCGGGATGACGCCGGCCATGTTGACCTTGAGCGGGATGTACGTGGAGGTGCCCCCGTACATGCGGCGCCCGATCATCCGTTTGGCGTACTGCACGGGCACGCGGCGCTGGGACTGCTCGACGGCCACGACGGCCGCGACGACCACCAGGCCGACGAGCAGGATGGCGGCGAAGGTCAGCCAGCCGTTCTCCTGGCCGATGGCCCACAGCGAGGTCGGGAAGGTGGCGGCGATCTGGGCGAAGATCAGCAGCGACATGCCGTTGCCGACGCCGCGCTCGGTGACGAGCTCACCCATCCACATGATCAGGCCGGTGCCCGCGGTCATCGTCAGGACCATCAGCAGGATCGTCGGGATGCTCTGGTCCGGCAGCACCTGGGCGTTGCACTGGGTGCCGAACAGGCGGGACGGGTCGCGCGCGATGGTGACGTAGGTCGTGGACTGCAGGATGGCCAGACCGATGGTCAGGTACCGCGTGTACTGGGTCAGCTTGCTGGTGCCCTGCTGACCCTCCTTCTTGAGCTCCTCGAAGCGCGGGATGACCACCGTGAGCAGCTGGATGATGATGCTCGCGGTGATGTACGGCATGATCCCGAGCGCGAAGACGCTCAGCTGGAGCAGCGCACCGCCGGAGAAGAGGTTGGCCAGCCCGAGCAGGTCGTTGCCGGACTCGGCCAGGTCGATGCACTGCTGCACGGCCGGGTACGAGACGCCGGGCGCCGGCACGAAGGAGCCCAACCGCACCAGGACGATGATCCCGATCGTGAAGAGCATCTTGCGGCGCAGGTCGGGCGTCCGGAAGGCGCGACCGATTGCGGTGAGCACTACGACCTCCTGCACCGCGCTCCCTGGAGGAGACGGGTTGTCACTGACGGGTCGGACGGTTGGGCCGAAAGAGCATGTCGACAGCCCTGGTAGACCCTACCTCCCCTGGAACGCACACACGGCGGCAGCAGACGATCACTCGTCGCTACCGCCGTGTGGCAGTGTCTCGCCGGGTCAGCGAACGGTCGTGGAACCGCCCGCAGCCGCGATCTTCTCGGCCGCCGAGGTCGAGAACTTGTCGGCCGTCACCTGCAGGGCCACGGTGATCTCACCGGTGCCGAGCACCTTGACGGGCTGGCCCTTACGGACCGCGCCCTTGGCGACGAGCTCGTCGACACCCACGGTGCCGCCCTCGGGGAAGAGGGAGCCGAGCTTGTCGAGGTTGACGACCTGGTACTCGACGCGGAACGGGTTCTTGAACCCGCGCAGCTTCGGCAGGCGCATGTGCAGCGGCATCTGGCCGCCCTCGAACGCCTCGGGCACCTGGTAGCGGGCCTTGGAGCCCTTGGTGCCACGGCCGGCGGTCTTGCCCTTGCTGCCCTCACCGCGACCCACACGGGTCTTCGCGGTGTTCGACCCCGGAGCGGGGCGCAGGTGGTGCAGCTTCAGGACGTGTTCACCCTGGTTCGCCATCAGTCGACCTCCTCAACCTTCACGAGGTGCGCGACCGTGTTGGCCATGCCGCGGAACTCGGGCTTGTCGTCCTTGACGACCGACTGCCCGATCTTGTGCAGTCCGAGGCTGCGCAGCGTGTCGCGCTGGTTCTGCTTGCCACCGATGCCGGACTTCAGCTGGGTGACCTTGATGCGACCCATCAGGAAGCCACCCCCGCAGCCTGAGCACGGAGCAGCGCCACCGGCGCCACGTCCTCGACGGCCAGGCCACGACGCGCCGCGACCTGCTCGGGACGCTCGAGGCCGCGCAGGGCCTCGATCGTCGCGTGCACGATGTTGATCGCGTTGTCGCTGCCGAGGGACTTCGACAGGACGTCGTGGATGCCCGCGCACTCGAGCACGGCGCGGACCGGGCCACCGGCGATGACACCGGTACCCGGGGAGGCCGGGCGCAGCATGACCACGCCGGCGGCCTTCTCACCCTGGATGGGGTGCGGGATGGTGCCCTGGATGCGCGGGACGCGGAAGAAGTTCTTCTTCGCCTCCTCCACACCCTTGGCGATGGCCGCGGGAACTTCCTTGGCCTTGCCGTAGCCGACACCGACGGTGCCGTCGCCGTCGCCCACGACCACGAGGGCCGTGAAGCTGAAGCGACGACCGCCCTTGACGACCTTGGCCACACGGTTGATCGTCACGACGCGCTCGACGAAGTTGCCGCGGTCACCCGCGTCACCACGCCCGCGGTTGTCACGGCCGCCGTCGCGGCGGTTGTCACGGCCACCACCGCGGTTGTCGCCGCCGCGGTTGTCGCCGCCGCCGGCCGCACCGGCGCCTCGGCGCTGGGGTCCAGGCATCAGACGTTCCTCATCTCATCGACTTCGTGGGTCATCACAGGGCCAGGCCCGCCTCACGGGCGCCGTCGGCGATCGCCGCGACGCGTCCGGCGTACCGGTTGCCACCGCGGTCGAAGACCACGGCCTCGATGCCGGCCGCCTTGGCCCGCTCGCCGACGAGGACGCCGACGGCCTTGGCCTTGGCCGACTTGTCGTCGCTGCTGGCGCGCAGGTCCGCCTCCATGGTCGAGGCCGACGCGAGGGTGTGACCCGCGGCGTCGTCGATGACCTGGACGAAGACGTGACGCGTGGACCGCGTGACCACGAGACGAGGACGCACGGCGGTGCCGACGACCTTCTTGCGGACGCGGGTGTGACGGCGCTTGCGCGCAGGCGCAGTGCCCTTCTGGGTCTTCTGGGTGGAGAGTCCCATCGTCACTTACCAGCCTTTCCGACCTTGCGGCGGATCTGCTCGCCGGCGTAGCGCACGCCCTTGCCCTTGTACGGGTCGGGCTTGCGGAGCTTGCGGATGTTCGCAGCGACCTCGCCGACCTGCTGCTTGTCGATGCCGGCCACCGAGAACCGGGTGTTGTTCTCGACCGCGAAGGTGATGCCCGCCGGCGCCTTGACGACGACCGGGTGGCTGAAGCCGAGGGCGAACTCGAGGTCGGTGCCCTTGGGCGTGACGCGGTACCCCGTGCCGACGATCTCGAGCTTCTTCTCGTAGCCCTGGGTCACGCCCTGGACCATGTTCGCGATGAGGGTGCGGGTCAGGCCGTGGAGCGAGCGCGAGCTGCGCTCGTCGTCGGGCCGCACGACCTGCAGCGTGCCGTCCTCCGCGCGCTCCACCGAGATCGGGGAGGCGACGGTGTGGCTCAGCTCGCCCTTGGGGCCCTTGACCGTGACGGCTGCGCCGTCGATGGTCACGTCCACCCCAGCGGGGACGGTGATCGGGAGTCGACCGATGCGCGACATGAGTTCTCCTCCCTCACCAGACGTAGGCGAGGACTTCCCCACCCACGCCTCTCTTGTTGGCCTGCTTGTCGGTCAGCAGCCCCGAGGACGTGGACAGGATCGCCACGCCGAGGCCACCGAGCACGCGGGGCAGGTTGGTCGACTTCGCGTAGACCCGCAGACCGGGCTTGCTCACGCGGCGCAGGCCGGCGATCGCACGCTCACGGTTGGGGCCGAACTTCAGGTTCAGCGTCAGCTTCTTGCCGACCTCGGCGTCCTCGACCGTCCAGGAGGCGATGTAGCCCTCGGCCTGGAGGATCTCGGCGATGTGCGACTTCAGCTTGCTGTACGGCATGGAGACGGTGTCGTGGTACGCCGAGTTGGCGTTCCGCAGACGCGTCAGCATGTCCGCGATGGGGTCAGTCATCGTCATCGGGCTCGTCCGCCCTTCCTCGCCGGGGTTTCCGCACCGCGCTGGGCGGTGCGGACCTTCGGCGTCTCAGTGTTCAGGGTCGTGAAGTACGTGGTCACCAGCTGGACTTGGTCACACCGGGCAGCTCGCCACGGTGTGCCATCTCCCGCAGGCAGATGCGGCAGATGCCGAACTTGCGGAAGACCGCGTGCGGGCGACCGCAGCGCTGGCAACGGGTGTAGGCGCGCACCTTGAACTTCGGCTTGCGCGCGGCCTTGTGGATCAGGGCAGTCTTGGCCACGGTCAGTTCTCCTTGAACGGGAAGCCCAGAGCACGCAGCAGCGCACGGCCTTCGTCGTCGGTCTTCGCCGTCGTCACGACCGTGATGTCCATACCGCGGACCCGGTCGATCTTGTCCTGGTCGATCTCGTGGAACATCGACTGCTCGTTGAGACCGAAGGTGTAGTTGCCGTTGCCGTCGAACTGCTTCGGCGACAGCCCGCGGAAGTCGCGGATGCGCGGCAGCGCCAGCGACAGCAGGCGGTCCAGGAACTCCCACATCCGGTCCCCGCGCAGGGTGGTGTGGCAGCCGATCGGCATGCCCTCGCGCAGCTTGAACTGCGCGATGGACTTGCGGGCCTTGGTGATCTGCGGCTTCTGGCCGGTGATGGCCGTCAGGTCGCGGACCGCGCCGTCGATCAGCTTGGAGTCACGAGCGGCCTCGCCGACACCCATGTTCACCACGACCTTGACCAGGCCGGGGATCTGCATGACGTTCGGGTACGAGAACTGCGTGTGCAGCTGACCCTTGATCTCTTCGCGGTAGCGCTGCTTCAGACGGGGAAGGGCGCGCGCTTCAGTGGTGGTGGTCATCAGATGTCCTTGCCGGAACGCTTGGCGACGCGGATGCGGTTGGTCTTGGTGCGACCGTCGCGCTCGACCTTCTCCTCGCGGATGCCGACGCGGGTCGGCTTCTTGGTCTCCGGGTCGACGAGCTGCACGTTGCTGATGTGGATCGGGGCCTCGCGCTCGACGATGCCGCCTTCCACACCCGGGCGGGCCTTGGTGTGGCGCTTGATGCGGTTCACACCCTCGACCAGGACGCGCTGGGTCTCGGCGTTGACCTCGAGGACCTTGCCCTGCTTGCCGAGGTCCGAGGTCTTCGTGCCGTCGGCGTTGCGCCGGCCGCGGACCTTGGTGATGACCTGGACGAGGTCACCCTTCTTGATGCGGATCTTCGCCATGGTCAGAGCACCTCCGGGGCCAGCGAGATGATGCGCATGAACTTCTTCTCGCGCAGTTCACGACCGACGGGCCCGAAGATGCGGGTACCGCGCGGGTCACCGTCGGCGCGGAGGATCACCGCAGCGTTCTCGTCGAAACGGATGTAGGAACCGTCGGCGCGCCGACGCTCCTTCTTGGTGCGGACGATGACGGCCTTGACCACGTCGCCCTTCTTGACGTTTCCGCCGGGGATGGCGTCCTTGACCGTGGCCACGATCACGTCACCGATACCGGCGTAGCGGCGGCCGGAGCCACCGAGCACGCGGATGCACAAGATCTCCTTGGCACCCGTGTTGTCGGCGACCTTGAGCCGCGACTCCTGCTGGATCACTCTCTACTCCTTCGTCGCGCCGGTTCTCGACCACCCGCGAGGGGGCGAGCCTGGCCGAACGGACATGGAATCTGGGGGTGGGCCACACCAGCGGCCCACCCTCGGTCGAACGCGCCCGAGAGCGCGCGCATCACTTCGCGCGGTCTTACTTGGCGCGCTCGAGCACCTCGACGACGCGCCAGCGCTTGGTGGCCGACAGCGGCCGGGTCTCGGCGATGAGGACGAGGTCGCCCACACCCGCCGTCTCGACCTCGTCGTGCGCCTTGACCTTGGTCGTGCGGCGGATGACCTTGGCGTAGAGCGGGTGCTTCACGCGGTCCTCGACCTCGACGACGACGGTCTTCTGCATCTTGTCGCTGACGACGTAGCCGCGGCGCGTCTTGCGGTAGCCGCGCTCGCTCGTCGTAGCAGTGGTCTGCTCGCTCACTTGGCAGCCTCCTTCGTGATCGGCGCCTCGGTGATGCCGAGCTCGCGCTCGCGCATCGTCGTGTAGATGCGGGCGATGTCCCGCTTGACGGCCTTCAGCCGGGAGTTGTTCTCCAGCTGACCGGTGGCGGACTGGAAGCGCAGGTTGAACAGCTCTTCCTTCGCCTTCTTCAGCTCGTCGACCAGCTTCGCGTCGTCGAACTCACGCAGCTCGTCGGCGCTCAGGCCCTTGGTCCCGATGGCCAACTCACTCACCACCTTCGCGGCGCACGATCTTGCACTTGACGGGCAGCTTGTGGATGGCGCGGGTCAGCGCCTCCGCAGCGACCTTCTCGTTGGGGAACGACAGCTCGAACATGACGCGTCCGGGCTTGACGTTCGCGATCCACCACTCCGGCGAACCCTTGCCGGAACCCATGCGGGTCTCGGCGGGCTTCTTCGTCAGCGGCCGGTCCGGGTAGATGTTGATCCAGACCTTGCCGCCACGACGGATGTGGCGGGTGATGGCGATACGAGCGGACTCGATCTGCCGGTTGGTCACGTAGCCGCCTTCGACGGCCATGATCCCGTACTCGCCGAACGTGACGCGGGTGCCGCCGCTGGCCGCACCACGCCGCGTGGGGTGGTGCTGCTTGCGGTGCTTGACTCGCCGTGGGATGAGCACGACTCAGGCCTCCGTTCCGTTGGTGCCCTTGCCGGTGACCGGCTGCGCAGCAGCGGTACCGGTCGGAGCGGCGCCGGCAGCCGCGGCCTCGGCCACGGGAGCGCTCTCCTGCGTCGGACGGCGACGGCCGCGGCCCTCGCCGCGTTCGCCGCGCTCACCACGACGCGGGGCGCGCGGAGCGGCGGCCTGCGACTGGGCGAGCTCACGGCTGGTGACGTCACCGTGGTAGATCCAGACCTTCACGCCGATGCGGCCGAAGGTCGTGCGGGCCTCGTAGAAGCCGTAGTCGATGTTCGCGCGCAGCGTGTGCAGCGGAACCCGACCCTCGCGGTAGAACTCCGAGCGGCTCATCTCGGCGCCGCCGAGACGGCCGGCGCACTGCACCCGGATGCCCTTGGCGCCCGAGCGGAGCGAGGTCTGCATCCCCTTGCGCATGGCGCGACGGAACGAGACGCGGCTCGCGAGCTGCTCGGCGATGCCCTGGGCGACCAGCTGGGCGTCGGTCTCGGGGTTCTTGACCTCGAGGATGTTCAGCTGCACCTGCTTGCCGGTGAGCTTCTCGAGCTCACCGCGGATGCGGTCGGCCTCCGCACCACGACGGCCGATGACGATGCCCGGCCGGGCGGTGTGGATGTCGACGCGCACACGGTCGCGGGTGCGCTCGATCTCGACCTTGGAGATGCCGGCCCGCTCCATGCCCTTGGACATGAGGCGGCGGATCGCGACGTCCTCCTTGACGTAGTCGGCGTAACGCTGACCAGTCTTGGTGGAGTCGGCGAACCAACGGCTCTTGTGGTCGGTGGTGATGCCCAGTCGGAACCCGTGCGGGTTGACCTTCTGCCCCATCAGCGGGTCCTCCTCGTCTTCTTGGCGCCCTTGACGGCGGGTGCGACGACCACGGTGATGTGGCTGGTGCGCTTCAGGATGCGCCCCGCGCGCCCTTGGGCACGGGGACGGAAGCGCTTCATCGTCGGACCTTCGTCGACGTGGATCGCCTTGACGACGTACTCAGCCGGGTCGAACGCCTCGGAGTGCTTGTCCGCGTGGAACTTGGCGTTCGCCATCGCGCTCTCGACGAGCTTGCGCACCGGCTCGGCCGCCGACTGCGGGGCGAACGAGAGCACGGCGACGGCCTCAGTGGCCTGCTTGCCCCGGACGAGGTCGACGACTCGGCGCGCCTTCTGGGGCGTGACGCGGAGGTACCGCGTCTGCGCCTTGGCTTCCATCCCTAGTCCTGCCTTCTGATTCGGTCTCTAAGTGGTGTCGCGAGCACGAGGCTCAGCGGCGACGACCCTTGCGGTCGTCCTTCTCGTGGCCCTTGAACGTCCGCGTGGGCGCGAACTCGCCGAGCTTGTGCCCCACCATCGCCTCGGTGACGAAGACGGGGGTGTGCTTGCGGCCGTCGTGCACCGCGAACGTGTGACCCAGGAAGTCCGGGGTGATGACCGAACGGCGGGACCAGGTCCGGATGACGTTGTGCGTACCGGCCTCGTTCTGGACGTCCACCTTCTTCTGCAGGTGGTCGTCGACGAACGGGCCCTTCTTCAAGCTGCGAGGCATGGCCTGAACTCCCTATCAGCGCTTCTTGCCGGTGCGGCGGCGACGGACGATGAGCTTGTCGCTCTCCTTGCCCGGACGCCGCGTGCGGCCCTCAGGCTGACCCCAGGGGCTGACGGGGTGACGACCACCGGACGTCTTGCCCTCACCACCACCGTGCGGGTGGTCGATCGGGTTCATGGCGACACCACGGACGGTCGGGCGCTTGCCCTTCCAGCGCATGCGGCCGGCCTTGCCCCAGTTGATGTTCGACTGCTCGGCGTTGCCGACCTCACCGATGGTGGCGCGGCAGCGGACGTCGACGTTGCGGATCTCGCCCGACGGCATGCGCAGCTGGGCGAAGCGGCCCTCGCGGGCCACCAGCTGGACGCTCGCGCCGGCCGAACGCGCGATCTTGGCGCCGCCACCGGGACGGAGCTCGATCGCGTGGATCACGGTGCCGACCGGGATGTTGCGCAGCGGCAGGTTGTTGCCGGGCTTGATGTCGGCGGTCGGGCCGTTCTCGATGCGGTCGCCCTGCTTCAGCTTGGCGGGGGCGATGATGTAGCGCTTCTCGCCGTCCACGTAGTGCAGCAGCGCGATGCGCGCGGTGCGGTTGGGGTCGTACTCGATGTGCGCGACCTTGGCGTGCACGCCGTCCTTGTCGTGACGACGGAAGTCGATGACGCGGTAGGCACGCTTGTGGCCACCACCGATGTGACGGGTGGTGATGCGCCCGGTGGAGTTGCGGCCACCGGACTTGGTCAGCGGACGGACGAGCGACTTCTCCGGCTCGCTCCGCGTGATCTCGACGAAGTCGGCGACGGACGAGCCACGGCGGCCCGGCGTCGTCGGCTTGTACTTGCGGATTCCCATTGCAGCGATTCCTCGGGTTCGAAGGTTTCTACGGCGATCGTGCGAGCCCTGGGGCTCAGGCGACCGAGCCGCCGAAGATGTCGATCGTGCCCTCGCGCAACGTCACGATGGCCCGCTTGGTGTCCTTGCGCTTACCAGTACCGAACTTGGTGCGCCGGCTCTTGCCCTGACGGTTCGCGGTGTTCACCGCGGAGACCTTGACGCCGAAGACCTTCTCGACCGCGATCTTGATCTCGGTCTTGTTGGCCCGCGGGTCCACCAGGAACGTGTACTTGCCCTCGTCGATGAGCCCGTAGCTCTTCTCGGAGACGACCGGCGCGAGCAGGATGTCGCGCGGGTCCTTCTGCGTGCCGCCGATCGCGCTCACAGAGTGCTCCCTTCGGATTCCGCCGCCACCGCGGTCGCGCTGCGACCCTTGGGCGCACCTGCCACGAAGGCGTCGAGCGCCGCGCGGGTGAAGACGACGTCGTCGCTCTTCATCACGTCGTAGGTGTTGAGCTGGTCCGCCGGCAGGACGTGCACGTTGTCGAGGTTGCGCAGGGACTTCTGCGAGACCTCGTCGTCGCGGGTCAGGACGACCAGCACGTTCTTGCGACCGGACAGGGCCGCGATGAGCTGGCGCGCCGTCTTGGTCGAGGGGCTCTCGCCGACGGCCAGACCCTCGACGACGTGCAGACGCTCGTGACGCACCCGGTCGGAGAGGGCACCGCGCAGGGCGGCGGCCTTCATCTTCTTGGGGGTCCGCTGCGAGTAGTCGCGCGGCTGCGGGCCGTGGACGGTGCCACCGCCGGTGAACTGCGGAGCGCGCAGCGAACCCTGACGGGCGCGGCCGGTGCCCTTCTGCTTGTACGGCTTCTTGCCGCCACCACGGACGTCCCCGCGCGTCTTGGTCGCGTGCGTGCCCTGACGGGCCGCGGCGAGCTGCGCGGTGACGACCTGGTGGATCAGGGCGACGTTCGCCTGACGGCCGAAGTCCTTCGCCGGCAGGTCGACAGTGCCGTTGGTGCCACCGTCGGCGGTCCGCACGGGGACGGTGATGGCCTCAGCGGTCTGAGTCGTGTCAGTCATCTCAGGCCTCCTTCACGCGCGCCTTGGACGCGCTCTTGATGAGCACGAGGCCGCCGCGGGGACCGGGGATGGCGCCCGTGATGAGCAGCAGCCCCTTCTCCGCGTCGATCGCCTGCACGGTCAGGTTCTGGGTGGTCTGGCGGACCGCGCCCATGCGGCCGGCCATGCGCATGCCCTTGAACACGCGACCCGGGGTGGCGCAGCCGCCGATCGAGCCGGGCTTGCGGTGGTTGCGGTGCGCACCGTGGGAGGCGCCCACACCGGCGAAGCCGTGACGCTTCATGACACCGGCGAAGCCCTTGCCCTTGGTGGTGCCCACGACGTCGACGGTCGCGCCGGTCTCGAAGACCTCGGCGGTGACCTCCTGGCCGAGCTCGTACGAGCCGGCGTCCGTCGTGCGCAGCTCCACCAGGTGACGACGCGGCGCGACGCCGGCCTTCTCGAAGTGGCCCGCAGCGGGCTTGTTGGCCTTGCGCTGCGCGATGGCCGCGGTGGCCAGCTGGACGGCTTCGTAGCCGTCGGTGGTAGTGGTGCGGATCTGGGTCACGACGTTCGGCTCGACCTTGACGACCGTCACCGGGACGACGCGGTTGTCCGCGTCCCACAGCTGGGTCATGCCGAGCTTGGTGCCGAGCACCCCTCGCACTTGCCTGTTGCTCATCGTGTGGAGTCCCTCAGAGCTTGATCTCGATGTCGACACCGGCCGGGAGGTCGAGACGCATGAGCGAGTCGACGGTCTTCGGCGTGGGGTCGATGATGTCGATGAGGCGCTTGTGCGTGCGCATCTCGAAGTGCTCGCGGCTGTCCTTGTACTTGTGCGGCGAGCGGATGACGCAGTACACGTTCTTCTCGGTCGGCAGCGGCACGGGCCCGGCGACCGAAGCACCGGTACGGGTCACCGTGTCGACGATCTTGCGCGCCGAGCTGTCGATGACCTCGTGGTCGTAGGCCTTGAGCCTGATGCGGATCTTCTGTCCCGCCATGGCGTCGTCTGACTCTCTCTCTTCGTACCGCTACTGACTCGCGCACGGCGCAGAGCGCCCGGCTGCCGTGGGCAACCGCCTTGCGCTCCGACCCCCGAGGTCGGGCGTGTCGCGCTCTCGCACGCTCTGCACCCTCGCCCGGTTGCCCGGTGTGGTCCTGTCGTCCTGTTCAGGTTGCCCTGGGGGTCCAGGTGAACCATCCGCCGCCCGTACGAGACGTTCGACGTTCGCGGTTGCCGGCCGTCGTCCTGATCCGGTCCCCGGATCGGATGGAATCTTGATCCAGGCGCGGTCCAGCGGCGCAGCAACCCGGACAGTCTGCCAGACGCAGGGGGCTGTTGGCGAATCGAGCAGCGGCAGCTGGTCGATGCAGGGTCCGCCCACGACGAAGGGGCGGGTCCGGGTGGACCCGCCCCTCACGCCTGGGCGAGCGATCCGCTGCGGGGAACGTCCTCCCCCGCAGCGGGTCAGCTCACTTGATGATCTTCGTGACCCGACCGGCGCCGACGGTGCGGCCACCCTCACGGATCGCGAACTTCAGGCCCTCTTCCATCGCGATGGGCTGGATGAGGTCGACCTTCATCTCGGTGTTGTCACCGGGCATGACCATCTCGGTGCCCTCAGGCAGCGAGACGACGCCCGTGACGTCGGTCGTCCGGAAGTAGAACTGCGGACGGTAGTTGTTGTAGAAGGGCGTGTGACGGCCACCCTCGTCCTTGGACAGGATGTAGGCCTGGCCCTCGAACTCGGTGTGCGGGGTGATCGAGGCCGGCTTCACGACGACCTGACCACGCTCGACGTCGTCACGCTTCAGACCACGGAGCAGCAGCGCGGCGTTGTCGCCGGCCTGGCCCGAGTCCAGCATCTTGTTGAACATCTCGATGCTGGTGACGGTGGTCTTCTGCGAGGTCGGCTTGATGCCGACGATCTCGACTTCCTGGTTGACGTTCAGGACGCCACGCTCGATGCGGCCGGTCACGACGGTGCCGCGGCCGGTGATCGTGAAGACGTCCTCGATCGGCATCAGGAACGGCTGGTCGACCGCACGCTCGGGCTCGGGGATCGCGGTGTCGACCGCGTTCATGAGCTCCATGAGCTTGTCGCCCCACTCGGCGTCGCCCTCGAGGGCCTTCAGCGCCGAGACGCGGACCACGGGGACGTCGTCGCCCGGGAACTCGTAGGACGAGAGGAGCTCACGCACCTCCATCTCGACGAGTTCGAGGAGTTCCTCGTCCTCGACCATGTCGGCCTTGTTCAGCGCGACGACGATGTAGGGGACGCCGACCTGGCGGGCCAGGATGACGTGCTCCTTGGTCTGCGGCATCGGGCCGTCGGTGGCCGCGACCACGAGGATGGCGCCGTCCATCTGCGCCGCACCCGTGATCATGTTCTTGATGTAGTCCGCGTGACCCGGGCAGTCGACGTGGGCGTAGTGACGCGCCTCGGTCTGGTACTCGACGTGTGCGATCGAGATCGTGATGCCGCGCTGACGCTCTTCAGGGGCCTTGTCGATCTGGTCGAACGCCGAGGCCTTATTCAGCTCCGGGAACTTGTCGTGCAGCACGCGGGTGATCGCCGCGGTCAACGTCGTCTTCCCGTGGTCGATGTGACCAATCGTGCCGATGTTGACGTGCGGCTTGGTCCGCTCGAACTTCGCCTTCGCCACTTGGGGGTCCTCCTCGGACTGTCGTTTCTTCCCGACCCGGTTCAACGGGTGGGTGGGTGACCTGGCTGGTCACTGGCCCACACGGCGGTGGTCCAGGGGTCGTACCGTGGGGAAGCGGTCCGTGGTGGACCGCTCCCCCGGGGTCGTCAGGAGAGGGTCACTCCCCGCGGACCTTCTTCACGATCTCGTCCGCCACGTTCCGCGGAACTTCCGCGTAGTTGGAGAACTGCATCGAGTAGACCGCGCGGCCCTGGGTCTTGGACCGCAGGTCGCCGACGTAGCCGAACATCTCCGACAGCGGAACGGCGGCCTTGACGAGCTTGGCCCCGCTGACGTCCTCCATGGACTCGATCTGCCCACGGCGGGAGTTCAGGTCGCCGATGACGTCGCCCATGTAGTCGGCGGGCGTACGCACCTCGACGGCCATGACCGGCTCGAGCAGGACGGGCTGCGCCTTGCGGACAGCCTCGCGCAGGACCATCTTGCCTGCGATCTTGAAGGCCATCTCGGAGGAGTCGACGTCGTGCGCCGCACCGTCGATGAGGGAGGCCTTGATCCCCACCAGCGGGTAGCCGGCGACGACACCCTCCTGCATGGCCTCCTGGATGCCGTTGTCCACGGAGGGGATGTACTCGCGCGGGACGCGGCCACCGGTGACGGCGTTCACGAACTCGTAGAACGTGCCGTCCGCGGTGTCCAGCGGCTCGATCGAGACCTGGACCTTCGCGTACTGGCCGGACCCACCCGTCTGCTTCTTGTGGGTGTAGTCCTCCTTGAGGACCGCGCGCCGGATCGTCTCGCGGTAGGCGACCTGCGGCTTGCCGACGTTCGCCTCGACCTTGTACTCGCGCTTCATGCGGTCGACCAGGATGTCGAGGTGGAGCTCGCCCATCCCCTTGATGATGGTCTGACCGGTCTCCTGGTCGAGCTCGACCTGGAAGGTCGGGTCCTCTTCCGCGAGACGCTGGATCGCGGTACCGAGCTTCTCCTGGTCGCCCTTCGTCTTGGGCTCGATGGCGACCGAGATGACGGGCTCGGGGAAGGTCATCGACTCGAGGACGACCTGCTGGGCCGAGTCGGACAGGGTGTCCCCCGTCGTCGTCTCCTTCAGGCCGATCATCGCGTAGATGTGGCCCGCACGGGCCTCCTCGACGGGGTTCTCCTTGTTGGAGTGCATCTGGAAGAGCTTCCCGATGCGCTCCTTCTTGCCCTTGGTCGAGTTCACGACCTGCGAGCCGGCGGCCACGACGCCCGAGTACACCCGGACGTAGGTGAGCTTGCCGAAGAACGGGTGCGCCGCGACCTTGAACGCCAGGGCCGAGAACGGCTCGTCGGCGTCGGGCTTGCGGATGATCTCGACCGACTCGTCGCCGACCTTGTGACCCACCATGGGCTTCACGTCGAGCGGCGAGGGCAGGTAGTCGATGACCGCGTCGAGCATGGGCTGCACGCCCTTGTTCTTGAACGCGGAACCGCAGAAGATCGGGTACAGCTCGGAGTTGATCGTCAGCTTGCGGACCGCAGCCTTGATCTCCTCCGGGGTGAGGTCCTCGCCGCCGAGGTACTTCTCGAGCAGGGCCTCGTCGCTCTCCGCGACGCGCTCGACGAGCTTGGCCCGGTACTCGTTGGCCTGGTCGAGCAGATCCGCGGGGATCTCCTCGATCGTGTAGTCGGCGCCCATCTGCACGTCGCCGCGCCAGGTCAGCGCGCGCATGTAGACGAGGTCGACGACACCGGCGAAGGTGTTCTCCGCACCGATCGGCAGCTGCATGACCAGCGGCTCGGCGCCCAGACGGTCGCTGATGGTGCCGACGGTGAAGAAGAAGTCGGCGCCCAGCTTGTCCATCTTGTTGACGAAGCAGATGCGCGGGACGTCGTACTTGTCCGCCTGCCGCCACACGGTCTCGGACTGCGGCTCGACGCCCTCCTTGCCGTCGAAGACGGCGACCGCGCCGTCGAGGACGCGCAGGGAGCGCTCGACCTCGACCGTGAAGTCCACGTGGCCGGGGGTGTCGATGATGTTGATCTGGGTGCCTTCCCAGAAGCAGGTGGTGGCGGCGGAGGTGATGGTGATCCCCCGCTCCTGCTCCTGAGCCATCCAGTCCATCGTGGCCGCGCCGTCGTGGACCTCGCCGATCTTGTAGTTGATCCCCGTGTAGAAGAGGATCCGCTCCGTCGTCGTGGTCTTGCCGGCGTCGATGTGCGCCATGATGCCGATGTTGCGGACCTTGGTCAGGTCCGTCAGCACGTCCTGTGCCACGGTTTACTGCCTCTTCCCTGGGATCGAGGGGGTGAGTCGGCGAGAACTGCTCACCACTGGGGTCACCAGCGGTAGTGCGCGAAGGCCCGGTTCGACTCGGCCATCTTGTGGGTGTCCTCGCGGCGCTTCACCGCGGCACCGAGGCCGTTGGACGCGTCGAGGATCTCGTTGAGCAGACGCTCGGTCATGGTCTTCTCGCGGCGCTGCCGGGCGTAGCCGACGAGCCAGCGCAGGGCCAGCGTCGTGGAACGGCTCGGGCGCACTTCGATCGGCACCTGGTAGGTCGACCCGCCGACGCGGCGGGACTTGACCTCGATCGCGGGCTTGACGTTGTCGAGCGCGCGCTTCAGCACGACGACGGGGTCGCCACCGGTCTTGTCGCGGGCACCCTCGAGGGCGCCGTAGACGATCGACTCGGCGACGGACTTCTTGCCGTCGAGGAGGATCTTGTTGACGAGCTGCGTCACCAGCGGGGACTGGTAGACCGGGTCCACCACGAGGGGACGCTTGGGTGCGGGGCCCTTGCGCGGCATGTCAGCTCTTCTCCTTCTTCGCGCCGTAGCGGCTGCGCGCCTGCTTGCGGTTCTTCACGCCCTGGGTGTCGAGCGACCCGCGGACGATCTTGTAGCGGACACCCGGGAGGTCCTTCACGCGGCCACCGCGGACGAGGACCATCGAGTGTTCCTGCAGGTTGTGACCCACGCCCGGGATGTAGGCGGTGACCTCGATACCGCTGGTCAGCTTCACGCGGGCGACCTTGCGCAGCGCCGAGTTCGGCTTCTTCGGCGTCGTGGTGTACACACGCGTGCACACGCCACGGCGCTGCGGGCTGCCCTTCAGGGCGGGCGTCTTGGTCTTGACGACCTTGTCCTCCCGGCCCTTGCGGACCAGCTGCTGGATGGTGGGCACCCTGTCTCCGTCTGTCTCGATCTGGTGTGTCGGCTGTCCTCGGGACGCACCGGCCGTCTCCGGCCGGCGCTCGACCCCCGCCGACCCACGAGGTCGGGCGTGTCGTTCGGTCGAGGTCCCGCGGGGGTGACGTCCTGTCACCTGGAAGCGGGCGCGCTCGTGTCAAGCGGACACGAGACTACCCGCGGCGTTGCTCAGTGGTCAAAACGGGCGCGTGCGACTGGGCACGGCCCGCAGGGGGGCTGTTCCCCTCCCCCGGGAACGGGGAAGAGGAACAGCCCGTGACTGCAGCTGACTCAGCGGTAGTCGCTGCTGCCGTAGTCGAACTCCTCCAGCGGCACGGCCTGGCCGGAGCCCACACCGAACTGCGCGTAGTCGACGTCGTCGTAGCCCGGCACCGAGTACATCTGCGCCTTGGCCTCCTCGGTCGGCTCCACCCGGATGTTGCGGTAGCGGGGCAGCCCCGTGCCGGCCGGGATGAGCTTGCCGATGATGACGTTCTCCTTGAGGCCGAGCAACGGGTCGCTCTTGCCCTCCATGGCCGCGTTCGTCAGCACGCGGGTCGTCTCCTGGAAGGAGGCCGCGGACAGCCACGAGTCCGTCGCGAGCGACGCCTTCGTGATGCCCATCAGCTCGGGCCGGCCGGAGGCGGGCTGTCCGCCCTCGGCCATGACCCGACGGTTCTCCTCCTCGAAGCGCGCACGTTCGACGAGCTCACCGGGCAGCAGCTCGGAGCCGTTCTGCTCGATGATCGTCACCCGCTTGAGCATCTGGCGGACGATGACCTCGATGTGCTTGTCGTGGATCGACACGCCCTGGGAGCGGTAGACCTCCTGCACCTCGTCGACCAGGTGCATCTGCACCCGGCGCGGGCCGAGGATGCGCAGCACCTGCTTGGGGTCGACCGCACCCTGGACGAGCTTCTGCCCGACCTCGACGTGCGTGCCGTCCTCCACGAGCAGTCGCTGACGACGCGTCACCGGGTACTCGACCTCTTCGGCACCGTCGTCGGGGGTGACGACGATCTTGCGGCCCTTGTCGGTCTCCTCGATGCGGGCGCGGCCCGCGACCTCGGAGATCGGCGCGTTCCCCTTGGGGGTACGGGCTTCGAAGAGCTCGACGACACGCGGCAGACCGTGCGTGATGTCACCGGACTCCGACGCGGCACCACCGGTGTGGAAGGTGCGCATCGTCAGCTGCGTGCCCGGCTCACCGATCGACTGGGCCGCGACGATGCCGACGGCCTCGCCGATGTCGACGAGCTTGCCCGAGGCCAGCGACCGGCCGTAGCACCGGGCGCAGGTCCCGACGCGCGACTCGCACGTCAGCACGGAGCGGACCTTGACGCTGTCGACGCCCTGGGCGACCAGCGCGTCGATGACCACGTCGCCGAGGTCGGAGCCGGCGGCCAGCACGACCTCGCCGCCGACCTCGACGTCCGTCGCCAGCGTGCGGGCGTAGACGCTGGTCTCGACGTCGTCGTGGCGGCGCAGGGTGCCGTCGGCACCCTTCTCCGCGATGGGCATCGCCAGGCCGCGGAAGGTCCCGCAGTCGTCCTCGCGCACGATGACGTCCTGGGAGACGTCCACGAGGCGACGGGTCAGGTACCCCGAGTCGGCGGTGCGCAGCGCGGTGTCGGCCAGACCCTTGCGGGCACCGTGCGTGGTGATGAAGAACTCACCCACGGTCAGACCTTCACGGAAGGACGCCTTGACCGGACGCGGGATGATCTCGCCCTTCGGGTTGGCCATGAGGCCACGCATCCCGGCGAGCTGACGCATCTGCATCCAGTTGCCTCGCGCACCCGAGCTCACCATGCGGTGGATCGTGTTGTGCGTCGGCATGGCCGCCTCGAGGTCCTTGGCGACGTCGTTCGTGGCCTGCGTCCAGATCTCGATGAGCTCCTGACGGCGCTCGTCGTCGGTGATCAGACCACGCTCGTACTGCTGCTGGACCTTCTCCGCCTTGGCCTCGTAGGTCTCGAGGATCGCCAGCTTGTTCGGCGGCGCCACGACGTCGGCGATGGAGACGGTGGTCCCCGAGCGGGTGGCCCAGCGGAAGCCGGCCTCCTTCAGGGCGTCCAGCGCCGCCGCCACCTGGACCTTCGGGTACTTCTCGGCGAGCTCGTTGACGATCGCCGAGAGGTGCTTCTTGTCCACCGCGGTGTTCACGTACCGGAAGTCGACCGGCAGCGTCTCGTTGAAGAGCGCGCGACCGAGCGTCGTCTCGACCGTGAGGTCGTCGCCGACGGCGTAGTCCTCGGGCAGCGTCCAGCCCTCGGCCGGCACGACACCCTGCAGACGGATCTTCACCTTGGCGTTCAGGTGCAGCTGCCGTGCGTCGAAGGCCATGATCGCCTCGGCGAGCGAGGAGAACTGCCGGCCCACGCCCTCGACGTCGTCCCGGTCGGCGGTCAGGTGGTACAGACCGATGATCATGTCCTGGGTGGGCATGGTCACCGGACGGCCGTCCGCCGGCTTGAGGATGTTGTTCGAGGACAGCATGAGGATGCGGGCCTCGGCCTGCGCCTCCGCGCTCAGCGGCACGTGCACGGCCATCTGGTCGCCGTCGAAGTCCGCGTTGAACGCGGTGCAGACGAGCGGGTGGATCTGGATGGCCTTGCCCTCGACCAGCTGGGGCTCGAAGGCCTGGATGCCCAGGCGGTGCAGCGTGGGCGCGCGGTTGAGCAGCACGGGGTGCTCGGTGATGACCTCGGACAGGACGTCCCAGACCACCGGGCGGGCGCGCTCGACCATGCGCTTGGCCGACTTGATGTTCTGCGCGTGCGACAGGTCCACGAGCCGCTTCATGACGAAGGGCTTGAACAGCTCCAGCGCCATCTGCTTGGGCAGACCGCACTGGTGCAGCTTCAGCTGCGGGCCGACGACGATGACCGAACGGCCCGAGTAGTCGACGCGCTTGCCGAGCAGGTTCTGGCGGAACCGGCCCTGCTTGCCCTTGAGCATGTCGGACAGCGACTTCAGCGGGCGGTTGCCCGGGCCCGTCACCGGCCGGCCACGGCGGCCGTTGTCGAACAGCGCGTCGACGGCCTCCTGCAGCATGCGCTTCTCGTTGTTCACGATGATCTCGGGCGCGCCGAGGTCGAGGAGGCGCTTCAACCGGTTGTTGCGGTTGATGACGCGGCGGTACAGGTCGTTGAGGTCCGAGGTGGCGAAGCGGCCACCGTCGAGCTGGACCATCGGCCGCAGGTCCGGCGGGATCACCGGGACGCAGTCGAGGACCATGCCCTCGGGCGAGTTGCGCGTGGTCAGGAACGCCGAGACGACCTTGAGGCGCTTGAGGGCACGGGTCTTGCGCTGGCCCTTGCCGGTGGCGATGGTCTCGCGCAGCGACTCGGCCTCGGCCTCCAGGTCGAAGCTCTGCAGACGCTTCTGGAGCGCCGCAGCCCCCATGCCGCCCTCGAAGTACATGCCGAAGCGCTCGCGCATGGCGCGGTAGAGCACCTCGTCACCCTCGAGGTCCTGGACCTTGAGCGTGCGGAAGCGGTCCCAGATCGTCGCGAGGCGGTCGATCTCGGTGTCGGCGCGACGACGGATCTGCGCCATCTCGCGCTCGGCCGACTCGCGCACCTTGCGGCGCACGTCCGACTTCGCACCCTCGGCCTCGAGCTCGGCCAGGTCGGCCTCGAGCGTCTTGGCACGGGCGTCGACGTCGGCGTCCCGACGGTTCTCGACCTCGCGCTTCTCGACCTCGATCTGCGCCTCGAGCGAGGAGAAGTCGCGCTGACGACCCTCCTCGTCGACCGACGTGATCATGTAGGCCGCGAAGTAGATGACCTTCTCGAGGTCCTTGGGAGCCAGGTCGAGCAGGTAGCCCAGCCGGCTCGGGACGCCCTTGAAGTACCAGATGTGCGTGACGGGGGCGGCGAGCTCGATGTGCCCCATGCGCTCACGACGAACCTTGGCGCGCGTGACCTCGACACCGCAGCGTTCGCAGATGATGCCCTTGAAGCGCACGCGCTTGTACTTGCCGCAGTAGCACTCCCAGTCCCGGGTCGGACCGAAGATCTTCTCGCAGAAGAGCCCGTCCTTCTCCGGCTTCAGGGTGCGGTAGTTGATGGTCTCCGGCTTCTTGACCTCACCGTGCGACCACGTGCGGATGTCGTCCGCGGTGGCCAGCCCGATGCGCAGCTCGTCGAAGAAGTTGACGTCGAGCAACGTGATCTTCTCTCTCTAGGTTCTTCCGAGGTCTGACTGTCCTGCGGAGCCCGCTCGCGGGAGGGGGCTCCGTGTGGCCGGCGGCAGCGGGTGGGGGACCACTCCCCCACCCACCGACCGTCAGACCTCTTCGACGCTGCTCGGCTCGCGCCGGGCCAGGTCGATGCCCAGCTCCTCGGCCGCCCGGAAGACGTCCTCGTCGCTGTCGCGCATCTCGATGGCCATGCCGTCCGAGGAGAGGACCTCCACGTTCAGGCACAGCGACTGCATCTCCTTGATGAGCACCTTGAAGGACTCGGGGATGCCCGGTTCGGGGATGTTCTCGCCCTTGACGATGGCCTCGTAGACCTTCACGCGGCCCAGGACGTCGTCGGACTTGATCGTCAGCAGCTCCTGCAGGGCGTAGGCGGCGCCGTAGGCCTCCAGGGCCCAGACCTCCATCTCGCCGAAGCGCTGACCACCGAACTGCGCCTTACCACCGAGCGGCTGCTGGGTGATCATGGAGTACGGACCGGTCGAACGGGCGTGGATCTTGTCGTCGACCAGGTGGTGCAGCTTCAGGATGTACATGTAGCCGACCGAGACCGGGTCCGGGAACGGCTCGCCGGAGCGGCCGTCGAACAGCTGCGCCTTGCCGTCGCCCTGGACGAGGCGGTCGCCGTCGCGGGTCTTGAGCGTGGAGCTGAGCAGACCGGTGATCTCCTCCTCGCGCGCACCGTCGAAGACGGGGGTCGCGATGCGGGAACCGGCCGGTGCCGAGCGGATCTCCTCGGGGATGAGCTTGGCCCAGTCCGGGTCGCCCTCGATCGACCAGCCGCGGCTGGCGATCCACCCCAGGTGCAGCTCCAGGACCTGACCGACGTTCATCCGGCTCGGCACGCCGAGCGGGTTGAGGATCACGTCGACCGGGGTCCCGTCCTCGAGGAACGGCATGTCCTCGACGGGCAGGATCTTGGAGATGACGCCCTTGTTGCCGTGGCGGCCGGCGAGCTTGTCACCGTCGGTGATCTTGCGCTTGTTGGCCACGTAGACGCGCACCAGCTGGTTCACGCCCGGGGGCAGCTCGTCGCCCTCGTCGCGGTCGAAGACCTTGACGCCGATGACGGTGCCGGTCTCGCCGTGGGGCACCTTCAGCGAGGTGTCGCGCACCTCGCGGGCCTTCTCACCGAAGATGGCACGCAGCAGGCGCTCCTCCGGGGTCAGCTCGGTCTCACCCTTGGGCGTGACCTTGCCGACGAGCAGGTCGCCGTCGCGGACCTCGGCGCCGATGCGGATGATCCCGCGCTCGTCGAGGTCGGCCAGCACCTCCTCGGCCACGTTCGGGATGTCCCGGGTGATCTCCTCGGGCCCGAGCTTGGTGTCGCGGGCGTCGACCTCGTGCTCCTCGATGTGGATCGAGGACAGGACGTCGTCCTGCACGAGGCGCTGCGACAGGATGATCGCGTCCTCGTAGTTGTGGCCCTCCCACGGCATGAACGCGACCATCAGGTTGCGGCCCAGGGCCATCTCGCCACCGTCGGTGGACGGGCCGTCGGCCAGCACCGTGCCGACCTCGACGCGCGCGCCCTCGTCGACGACGACCTGCTGGTTGTAGGCGGTGCCGTGGTTGGAGCGACGGAACTTCGCCACCTTGTAGGTGGTCGAGGTGCCGTCGTCGTTGGAGACGGTGATGAGGTCGGCGGAGACCTCGGTCGCCACGCCGGCCTTGGTGGCCACGACCACGTCACCGGCGTCGACGGCGGCACGGAACTCCATGCCGGTGCCGACCAGCGGCGCCTCGGACTTCACCAGCGGCACGGCCTGACGCTGCATGTTGGCGCCCATGAGCGCGCGGTTGGCGTCGTCGTGCTCGAGGAAGGGGATCATCGCGGTCGCGACGGAGACCATCTGCCGGGCGGCGACGTCCATGTAGTCGACCTCGGAGTTCGGGACGAACTCCGTCTCACCACCCTTGGCGCGCACCAGGACGCGGGCCTCGGCGAAGGAGCCGTCCGCGTTCAGCGGGGCGTTCGCCTGGGCGATGACGAAGGCGTCCTCCTCGTCGGCGGTCAGGTAGTCGACGTCGTCGCTGACCCGGCCGTCGACGATCTTGCGGTACGGCGTCTCGATGAAGCCGAACGGGTTGATCCGGCCGTACGAGGACAGCGAACCGATGAGGCCGATGTTCGGGCCTTCAGGCGTCTCGATCGGGCACATGCGGCCGTAGTGCGACGGGTGGACGTCGCGGACCTCCATGCCGGCCCGCTCACGGGACAGACCGCCGGGGCCCAGCGCCGACAGGCGGCGCTTGTGGGTCAGACCCGCGAGCGGGTTGGTCTGGTCCATGAACTGCGACAGCTGGCTCGTCCCGAAGAACTCCTTGATGGAGGCCACGACGGGGCGGATGTTGATCAGCGTCTGCGGCGTGATGGCCTCGACGTCCTGGGTCGTCATGCGCTCGCGCACGACGCGCTCCATCCGGGACAGGCCGGTGCGGACCTGGTTCTGGATGAGCTCGCCGACGCTGCGCAGGCGACGGTTGCCGAAGTGGTCGATGTCGTCGACCTCGACGCGGACGTCGATCGGCTGGCCGTTCCGGACGCCCGGCATCGCGACCTCGCCGGCGTGCAGCTTCACGAGGAACTTGATGGTGCGCACGATGTCGTCGACGGTGAGCACGCTGGCGTCCAGCGGCTCCTCCATGCCGAGCTTCTTGTTCACCTTGTAGCGGCCGACCTTGGCGAGGTCGTAGCGCTTGGAGTTGAAGTACAGGTTGTCGAGCAGGTTGCGCGCGGCCTCCTGCGTCGGCGGCTCGCCCGGGCGCAGCTTGCGGTAGATGTCCAGCAGCGCGTCCTCGACACCGGAGGTGTGGTCCTTCTCCAGCGTGGAGATCATCGACTCGTAGTCGGCGAACTCCTCGCGGATCTGGGACTCGCTCCAGCCCAGGGCCTTCAGCAGCACGGTGACCGACTGCTTGCGCTTGCGGTCGATGCGGACGCCGACGGTGTCGCGCTTGTCGATCTCGAACTCGAGCCACGCACCGCGGGACGGGATGATCTTCGCCGTCCAGGTGTCGCGGTCGGAGGTCTTGTCCGGCACGCGCTCGAAGTAGATGCCCGGGGAACGGACCAGCTGCGACACGACGACGCGCTCGGTGCCGTTGATGACGAAGGTGCCGCGGTCGGTCATGAGCGGGAAGTCGCCCATGAAGACCGTCTGGGACTTGATCTCACCGGTGTTGCCGTTGATGAACTCCGCCGTGACGAACAGCGGGGCGGCGTAGGTGAGGTCGCGCTCCTTGCACTCGTCGAGGGAGTACTTCGGGGGCTCGAAACGGTGGTCGCGGAACGACAGCGACATCGACCCGGAGAAGTCCTCGATCGGGGAGATCTCCTCGAAGATCTCCTCCAGGCCGGAGGTGGTGGGGACGGCGAGTCCACCGTTGGTGGAGGCCTCCACGCGGTCCTGCCAGCGCTTGTTGCCGAGCAGCCAGTCGAAGCTGTCGGTCTGCAGCGCGAGGAGGTCGGGGACCTCCAGCGGTTCGTGGATCTTGCCGAAGGAGTACCGTCCGGAGACGGTGCGCGGCGACTGGTTGCCGACGATGGTGCTCGTGCTGTTCGGTGCGGACGCTGGACGCGAGGCAGCCAAGAGGGGTCCTTCCACGGGCCTGCGAACGTTGTGCGCTCCCCGCCCCACTCGGTCGTTCCCACGGCGACGACCGGCCATATGACTTTGGGCAGCGCAAAACAGCAGGGTACCCCGCTGGGGCGCGCCTGTCCAACCCCGGCTCCTGCGGAGCCCGGGCGCTGTGCGCCGGCGACTGCGCCGGGAGCGACCGCACGTCGTCGTCGACGTGGATGAGCTTGTCGCACAGCGGCTGGAGTCGTTGCCAACCGCTGATGAGGATGTCCCTGTCCGGGCGCCGCGTCAAGGCGACTCCCCGCCCTGTGGGTACTTCGGTCCCCGAGGGACGGACGGGGGCCCCGGACGCGACAGGGGGGGGGGGGGGGGGGGGGGTGGGGGGGCGGGGGGGGGGGGGGGGGGGGGGGGGGGGGGGGGGGGGGGGGGGGGGGGGGGTGGGGGGGGGGGGGGGGGCGTGGGCGGGGTCGGACGGGGGGGGTGTGGGGTCGGTGGCGTTGACGGG